>JBDHVD010000117.1:0-20289 GCA_039809525.1 Labilithrix sp.
GCGCGTGCCCGCCGAGTCGCGGCTCCTGAACCTGCCGCTCGATCCGAACAGCGACGTCTTCACCGCGCATCCCTTCATCCACTACGACAAGCTGGTGCTCGCCGAGCGGCCCACGGTCGTGAGCGACATCTGGTTCCACCAGGGCTCGGCGCTGTACCCGACGCCCGAGAACCCCGCGCTCCGCCTGCCCTCGTCGTACAGCGAGAGCGACCTCAAGCTGATCGACTGGCCGGCGTACGAGCTCGACGACTGGGACTACGTCCTCATCCGTACCCGGACCGGCGCGACCGAGCCCCACACGCCCGATCGGCTGCGGCTCGAGGAGCACCGCGGCGGCTGGTGGCTCTTCAAGCGGAGATGAATCGCGGGCCCGGCGTTCGGGGTTTGCCCTGACGCCAAGGTACCGGTAAAGGAAGCACCCCATGCGTCTCGTTGTTTTCGGAGCAGGCTACGTCGGGCTCGTCACGGGAACGGGCCTCTCGGACCTCGGCCACGACGTCCTGGTCTACGACATCGATCCGGACAAGATCGCGAAGCTCAACGACGGGCGCGTCCCCATCTACGAGCCCGGCCTCGCGGACCTCATCCACCGCAACCAGAAGCAGGGCCGCCTCCACTTCGCGTCGGCGATCACGCCGCCGTTCGACACCCCCGACGCGTACTTCATCGCCGTCGGCACGCCGCCCGGTCCCGACGGCGCGGCGGACCTCTCCGCCGTCATGGCCGTCGCCGACACCATCGCGAAGAACGCGAAGACGAAGGCGCTCGTGGTGGTGAAGAGCACCGTTCCCGTCGGCACCTGCGACGCCGTCCAGGCGCGCCTCGCCAACGCGAAGGTGCCCCTCGAGGTCGTCTCGAACCCCGAGTTCCTGAAGGAAGGCGACGCGGTCAACGACTTCTTCAAGCCCGATCGCGTCGTCGTCGGCGCGCGCTCGGACGACGCGCGCCAGGCGCTCCGCGAGCTCTATGCTCCGCTCCAGCTGTCGGGCGAGCGGCTCGTGATCACCGATCCGCGCTCGAGCGAGCTCATCAAGTACGCGTCGAACACCATGCTCGCGATCCGCATCTCGTTCATGAACGAGCTCTCGCGGCTCTGCCACGCGACCGGCGCGGACATCCACTCCGTCCGCCTCGGCGTCGGCACCGACTCGCGCATCGGCAAGAAGTTCCTCTACGCAGGCCCGGGCTACGGCGGCTCGTGCTTCCCGAAGGACGTGCAGGCGCTCGCCGCGCTCGGCCGCGAGAACGGCCTCACCCTCCGCGTCGCGGAGGCCGCGCACCAGGCGAACGAGGAGCAGGCGCAGTTCCTCGCGCAGCTCGTCGACAAGGCGCTCGAGGGCGTGATGGGCAAGCAGGTCACGCTCTGGGGCCTTGCGTTCAAGCCGGAGACCGACGACATCCGCGAGTCGCCGGCGATCAAGCTCGCGAACGCGCTCATCGAGCGCGGCGCCACCGTCGTCGGCCACGATCCCGAGGCGGGCCCGAACTTCGCGAAGGAGATGAAGGGCAAGGTCACGGTGAAGGACCGTGACTACGAGGCGCTCGACGGCTCGCACGCGCTCGTCCTCCTCACCGAGTGGCGCAGCTATCGCGCGCCGAGCTTCGTCGAGATCAAGAAGCGCCTCGTGGCGTCCTCCGGCGGCCTGCCGCCGGTGCTCGTCGACGCGCGCAACATCTGGCGGCCGAGCGAGGTCATGCGCGCCGGTCTCCGCTACCAGGGCATCGGCGTGTCGCTCGCCCGCGTCGCGGATCGTCCTTCCCAGCCGCTGGTCTGAGCCGTGAGCACGTGGCTCGTCAGCGGCGGCGTCGGCTTCATCGGACATCACCTCGTCCGAGCCCTCGTCCTGCGCGGCGATCGCGTCCGCGTGATCGACGACTTCAGCGACGCGCCGTACCCGACGCGGCTGAAGCGTCGCAACGCCGCCGAGCTCACGCGCGCGTCCGATCGCGTCGAGGTCCACGAGGGCTGCGTGACCGACGCCGCGCTGGTCGAGCGCGTGACCGCAGGGGTCGACGGCGTCCTCCACCTCGCCGGCCTCGCCGGCGTCCGCCCCTCGTTCGCCGAGCCCGCGCGGTACGCACGCGTGAACGTCGAAGGCACCGCGACGATGCTCGACGCCGCCCAGCGTGCGGGCATCGGGCTCTTCGTCGTCGCCTCGAGCTCGTCGGTGTACGGCAACGCGACGCCGCTCCCGGCGAAGGAAGAGGCGGCCGCGGTGGTCCCCGAGTCGCCCTACGCCGCCTCGAAGCGCGCCGCCGAGCTCGTGTCGTCGGCGATGCTCCGCAAGACGCCGGGCATGCGCTCTGCCGCGCTCCGCTTCTTCACCGTCTACGGTCCGTGGCAGCGGCCGGAGATGGCCATCTCGAGCTTCCTCCGGCGGATCCTCCGCGACGAGCCGATCACCGTCTTCGGCGACGGCTCGATGCGCCGCGACTTCACCCACGTCGACGACATCGTCCGCGGGGTGCTCGCGACCGTCGACCGGACGCCGGTCGGTTACCGCGAGTACAACCTCGGCTCCGGCGCGCCGGTCACGCTCACGGCGCTCGTCGAAGCGATGGGCCGCGCGGCGGAGAAGAAGGTCGTGGTCGAGCACGCGCCGGTCCCGCTCGGCGACGTCGACGCCACGTTCGCGGACATCGGCCGGGCGAAGCACGAGCTCGGCTGGGCTCCGAGCATCAGCCTCGAGGAAGGGCTGCGCACGGTCGTGAGCTGGCTGCGCGCCGAGCAGGACGACGCGTCGCGCTAGACGCGGCGAGCTGCACCTTCCCTGGCGCGGACGTCGCATCCCTCGAGGGTCGATGCTCCTCGACCGTGGCGCGCTCGCGTTGGTCCTCGTCGTCTCGGCTCTCGGCTGTGCTGTCGCGCCCGCCGATCCACCGGTGACCGAGGCGACCTTCGTCGGCGTCCCCGAGCCCGCGACGCAGACCGAGCGCGACGTCGCGCTGACCAAGCGCTCCGGGCTCGACGACGGACCGGCCGCTCTCCGCACGAACGCGCTCGCCACGTGGGGCTTCGAGCCGGCGAGTGCAGATTGCAATGGTTGGAGCGCCACCGGCGCGACCTCGATCCGTGCAGCTCCGCCTCACACGGGCGCGTACGCTTGCAAGCTCTGCGCGGACGGCTCGGCGGAGCAGATGACCCTGTCGCGACGCGTCGGAGCTCTGGAGGCCGGACGCTACGCCGTGACGGCATGGGTCCGCCGTTTCGGCGGCAGCGACGATGCCCCGGTCGCGGCACGCGTGACGCTCGCGAAGGCGAGCACGAGCGCAGACCTCGACTCGAGCATCACCTTGAAGGACGACTGGTACGCGCTGCGCGATCCCCTCGACATCGCGTGGGCGGTCCCTTCGGCGACGGTGACCATCGAGGCGAACGCCGCCGCGCCGGGCCAGTGCATCCTGGTCGACGACGTCGTCGTCGAGCGCACGCACGCGTTCCTCCGCGCGCCGTGACGCTCACTCGACGAAGCGCGCACCCAGGAACGACAGGTTCACGCCGGGGTTGTCCTCGAAGAAGCGCACGAGATCGTCGCGCTCGATCGCGAACAGGCGCCCCGTCTTCGTCACCCGCGCCGAGCAAGCGGCGGGACCGCTCGTGCGGAGCGCGTCGACCTCGCCCACGAACGCGCCGCCGGCGAACGGCTTGAGATCGCCGTCGGAGCTGCGCAGCGTCACGACCGCCTCGTCGATCAGGTACGCGCGCGACGGGATCTCGCCCTCGCGCCAGAGCGTCTCGTCGGCCTGCGCCTCGTAGGCGGTGAGGTACATCTGGAGCTGCGTCTTCTGCGCGGACGTCAGCGCGGAGAGCACGGAGTTCCGGCCGAGCACCTCCCAGGCGCCCTCGTCGCGGACGCGCACCATGCGCTCGAGCCGCACGAGCATCTCGCTGCCGCGGAGCGCGGCGAGGAAGTCGTTGCGATCGATCGCGACGAGGTCGACGTCGGTCCGCGCGATGGCGTCGGCGTTGCGCGGCTGATCGAGCAGGATGGCGATCTCGCCGAAGAAGTCGCCCGCGCGATAGCGCTTGATGGGCAGGCCGTCCTTCACGATCTCCACCGTGCCGTTGACGATGATGTAGAAGCTGTCGCCCCGCGTCCCCTGGGTGACCACGCGCTCGCCGGCGGGCAGCTGCAGGCGGTGGGCGACCTGGAGGAGCGACTTCGCGCGCGACAGCGGCAGCTCGCGGAGGAAGTCGACCATCGAGAAGATGTCGAGCAGCTCGATCGCCTCGCCGAAGCGCGGCGTGTTCGAGGGATCGACGCGGATGGTGTGCTCGAGCCCCTCGCGCGCGGCGCAGAGGCCGACGTCCTGCGGCACGTCCTTCGCCGCGATGTGCACGAGGTAGAGCCGCTTCTTCACGTCCTCCGGCAGCCTGGCCAGCGCGCTGGTCGGCGTGTGGAGCGGGGGGATGCCGGCCTCGTGGAGGATCGCGCTGTGGTGCGCGGGGAACGAGACGAGGTCCTCGAAGCGCGCGCGGGACAAGACGCCGCGCTCGAACATCTCGGTCACCCGCTCGGGATCGTAGAGCGTGTCGCCGGAGATCGAGATGCTCCGGTTGCCGTAGAACGCGTCGAAGCCGATCGTCGGGATGGAGTGGAGCGTGTAGCGGAACCAGAGCTCGCCGCCCCGCACGTGGACCGGCGCGCCGATGCGCACGGGATGGAACGAGAACGTCCGCCGGAGCAGGTCCTCGCCGAGCCCCGAGAGCGCCGAGTACTTCCGGAGGAACGAGCCGAGGATGTGAGGCGTCGTGTAGAGGCTGATCTGCGCCTCCTCGAGGAGCTTCTGGAACGTCCCGGCGTCGTGGTCCGCGTGGCAGTGCGTGAGGATCACGCCGTCGATGGTCTTCGGGGCGACGCCGCGCTGGCGGAGGTAGTCCGTCGCGTCGGTGGGCGGGTCGACGAGGATCGCGCGGCCGCCCATCCAGAGGAGGAAGCCGGTCGTCTTGCCGTTCGGATCGAAGCCGTGGCTCGCCCCGAGGACGGTGACGCCGAACGAAGGCGGGACGAAGGGGACGAGCGACGAGTCGGGATCGACCGTGGGCTCGCGCGGCGGCAGGCTGATCGTCGCGCCGACGACGGCGGCGTCGTGACCGTGGTCGCGCACCACCAGGAGATCGCCTCGCTCCTCGATCTCGACGCCCTCGGCGACCGTCGCCTTGCCGTCCTGCATGACGACGAACTCGATCAGGTCGTCGACCGTCAGGCGGCCCTTGCCGGGCACGCTGCGGAAGTAGTCGCTCTCCTTCGCGAAGTCGGGGCGGTGAGACTCCGGATAGCCGTCGGCGAACTCGCTCGCGTTCGGCGGGAAGTCGGGTCCGAACAGCGACTCCTGGAAGATCGCGCGGACGCGGCGCTCGACGTCGCGCGAGAACACGACGAGCCGGCAGCGGCGCTTCAGGAGAAAATAGCTGTAGTATGCAGGAAACTCGAACTCGGCGACCGAGAGCCCGCGACGCCGATCGAACAGCTCGCGCGGCAGCACGTACGCGATCGGCACGTCGAGCTTCATGCCCATGACGTCCTTGATCGTCTCGGGCGGCATGCCGATCTGGATCGGTCCGGCGACGGTCCGCACGTAGTAGCCGCCGCGCGGCAACGCGAGCCACGCGCCTACCGTGGACGGCGGAGACCTCTCCATCGCGAGGCAGCATATCCCAACCGCGACCTGAAGAGTTGAGCCCTAGCCGCACAAAACCAAAGGTTTCTCAGCGTTCGTCGAAGGATGATAGGGTTCGCCTGTGAGCGTCGTCGGGATCGATCTGGGGACGACCAACACCGTCGTCTCCTGCGTTCGCCAGGGCAAGGTGCACGTCCTGGCCGACGAGCACGGGCAACGCCTCCTGCCGAGCGTGGTGAGCTTCCACCCCAACGGCGAGGTGCTCGTCGGGTCGGCCGCGAAGGCGCGCCGCGTGATCGATCCGAGGAACACCGTCTACAGCCACAAGCGCCTCATCGGGCGCTCGTGGGGCAGCCCCGAGATCGTCCAGGCCAAGCAGCGCTTCGCCTTCGAGCTGCGCGAGGGCCCGGGCCAGGGTCCGCTCGTCCACGCGCGCGGGCAGGACTACACGCTGCCCGAGATCAGCGCGTTCGTCCTCAAGCGCGCGCGCCAGATCGCCGAGACCGCGCTCGGTACGCCGGTCGAGCGCGCCGTCATCACCGTGCCCGCGCACTTCAACGAGCTGCAGCGCGCGTCGACGAAGGTCGCCGGCCGCGTCTCCGGCCTCGAGGTGCTGCGCATCCTCAACGAGCCGACCGCCGCGGCCCTCGCGTACGGGCTCGGTCGCACCGGCAACGAGCGCGTCGCGGTCTACGACTTCGGCGGAGGCACGTTCGACTGCACGCTCCTCGATCTGAACGGCAACGTCTTCGAGGTCCTCGCGACGGCGGGCGACTCGTTCCTCGGCGGCGACGACGTCGACACGCTCATCGCCGAGCGCATGGCCGAGAGCTACCTCAAGGCCCACCGCTACGATCCGCGGTCCGACGCGCAGATGTTCGAGCGCCTGAAGACGACGGCCGAGGACATGAAGATGGCGCTCTCCTCGGCGGAGACGCACACCGTCGTCCTCAAGGAGTTCGGCTTCGGCGCGGGAGGCTCGTCGATCAACTACACGTTCACGCTCACGCGTCGCGACCTCGACGCGATGATGACGCCGCTGGTCGATCGCACGTTCAAGGTCACGCAGGACGCGCTCTCGCTCGCGCGGCTCACGCCGACGTCGTTCGACAAGGTGATCCTCGTCGGCGGCTCGACGCGCATGCCGCTCGTGCGCCAGCGCGTCGAGGCGTTCTTCGGGGCGCCGCCGATGGACCGCGTGAACCCGGACGAGGTCGTCGCGATCGGCGCGGCCATCCAGGCCGCGGCGCTCACCGAGGGCGCGAAGCGGCGCAGCATCCCTCCCCCGCCGCCGGTGATGGGAGGCGCGCCGACGACGCAGCGCGGCCTGCAGAACGATCTCGACGCGACACAGACCGCGTCCGTCGATCGGGGCAAGCTCGCCCCTCCGGGTGCCTTCGGCAACCCGATCTCCGGCGTCCCGACCACGCGCGGCGGTCCGCCCCCCGCGCCGTCCCAGCCGGACCCTTCGCGCGGTCCGCGCAAGATCACGAACCCCGGCGTCGCCCCCGCGACCCAGCCGCTCGGCGCGCGCGCGCCGGCGCCGAGCAAGCCCGAGAGCGCGGAGGAAGACCCGTCGATCGCGTCGTTCCCCGACCTGCGCGTGCCGACACCGTTCGAGTGGTTCCCTGCGTCGGGCAAGCCGGGATCTTCCGAGCGGACGTTCGGGGCGAGCACGCTGACGCAGCCGAACGCGCCGCGTCCGGGCGACGCGAGCTTCGGCGCGATCGACGAGCCGCCGTCGATGATGTCGACGCCGAGCGCGAGCGTGCCGAGCTTCCCCAGCATGGCGAGCGGCGCCGGCGGGATGCCGTCGCCCGTCGGCGAGCCCGAGCCGTTCCGCCCGCAGGCGCCGAGCGAGCCGTTCGGCGCCGTGCGCGATCTGTCGCTCGTCTCGTCGAGCGGCGTGGGCACCAGCCCCGGCGTCCCGTCGAGCGACGACGGCCCGTTCGGTCATGTGTCCGATCTGTCACTGATCTCGACGAACACCGAGACCGCCGCACGGGACGCGCTCGCGGGCGCGCGCCAGAAGGCGCTCGCCGGCTTCGACGACGACGGCGGCGACACCGAGGCGATGGTCCGGAACAAGGACGCGCACGGCAACCTGCGCGGACGGATGCCCGGCCCACCGGCGGTCGAGGACGCCGATCTGCCCGCCGTCGTGGAGGCCGCGGATCTGCCGGCGGTCTCGAAGAACCGGAGGCCGGAGCCCCGCCGTCCGGGCCAGATCGGGCCCACGCAGTCCGGCAGCTCCGCGATGATCGGCAAGCCGCCGCCGCCGGTCGCTCCGCAGCCGTTCGGTCCGATGGAGAAGGTCGACGAGCCAGGCCCGGCGTCACGCACCGGCGCGATGCCGGGCAGGCCGCCGCCGGCGATCCCGAAGACGCAGCAGTCGCCGGTGCGTTCACCGGCGCCGATGACGACCGCGCCGATGCCCGCGCGGCCCGCGCCTCCCGTCGCCAAGCCGTTGAACACGACGGCCCCGCTCGACCAGCGATCCCCGTTCGCGGCGACGCAGCTGAGCCCGCGGCGCAGCCGCCGGCGGTTCCGCCCGTTCCGCAGGCGTATCCGTCGTCGCCGCCGCCCGTCCCGCAGGCGTATCCGTCGTCGCCGCCCGTCCCGCAGGCGTATCCGTCGTCGCCGCCGCCCGTCCCGCAGGCGTATCCGTCCGCGCCGCCCGCGCCCGTCGGTCAGCCGTATCCCTCGGCGCCGGCCGGCGCGGCGTACGGCTCGCAGCCGCCGATCTTCGGATCGTTCTCCTCGTCTCCGCCCGAGGCCGATCCGCATGCGCAGCTGGGCAGCGGCGCCTACGCGCAGGTGAGCCCGGGGGCGCCGCCCGCGCCGCGGAACCTGCAGCTCGCCGCGCCGATCCTCGTCGACGTCACGCCGCGCGCGCTGGTGGTCGAGACGGCGGGCGGATACACGGACACGATCATCCCGCGCAACTCGAAGATCCCCTGCGAGCGCACGCGCCGCTTCGCCACCGGGCGCGACATGCAGACGACGGTGCGCGTCCGCGTCGCCCAGGGCGAGCACGGCTACTTCCCGCAGAACACGTATCTCGGGGAGGTCGAGCTGAGCGGGCTCCGTCCCGCGCCGCGCGGTGAGGTCGTCGTCGCGGTGACGTTCGAGGTCGATGCGGACGGCACGATGCGCGTGCGCGCGCGCGACGTGCAGACCGGGCAGGAGGCGCGCGCGACCTTGCAGCTCGTCGGCGTCGCGGACGAGTCGTCCGTGGTGATGATGATCAATCGCTTCGCCCAGCAGCCGGTCGGCGGCGGCGCCATGGGACCAGGCGGACCAGGCGGACCGGGCGGACCAGGCGGACCGGGCGGACCGGGGCCGGGATATCCGCTCTGAGGCCAGGCTCGGGGACCGCCGATGGACGGGATCGCCATTCGCCAGTGGCTCGCCGCGCTCGACGCGATCTCGTATTACGACGTCTTCCGCCTCGCTCCCGGCGCGAGCTACGACGACATCCGCGCGGCGTTCCACGTGTTCGCCGAGACGTTCCACCCGGACGTCCACCGCTGGCGGCACCCGAACGAGCAAGCGGCGATCGGCATCATCTACCGTCGCGGCACCGAGGCGTACCGCGTGCTGTCCGACCCCTCGCTGCGGATGCGCTACGACGAGGCGCTGGCGAACGGCATCCTCCGGCCCGAGAACCTCGTCGTCGAGATGGACGCCGCGCCGAAGTCGCTCGGCGGAGCGGGCGTCGCGGCGGCGGCGCGCCTCGTCGACAAGCTGCGCGCGCCCGGCGCTCGCCCGTTCGTGCTGCGCGCGGAGGAGCTCGCGAAGAAGGGCGATCCGAAGCAGGCGAAGATCCAGCTCGTGATGGCGATGCACATGGACAAGGGCAACGCCGCGCTCGAGGCCTTCGCGAAGGAGCTCGACGAGGCGATCGCGAAGAAGGCCGAGGAAGAGAAGAACGCCTGGCGGAAGTGAGCCGAGCCGCGGCGGGGAATGCCACGGCCGAGCCGGCCCTTGTGCTACCGTGGCCCCCGTGACGAAGCCCGGGACACGCGGAAGCGACGTGCTCTTCTACGCGCTCGTCGGCCTGTCGACGGTGCTGCTGCTCGCCACGATCCACGTCGCGTTCCTCCTCGCGCCGATCGAGGCGCGCATGGGGATCGTGCAGAAGATCTTCTACTTCCACGTCCCGAGCGCGTACGCGATGTACATCGGCGCGACCGCCTGCTTCCTCGGATCGGTCGGCTATCTCGTCACGCGGAAGGACGGCTGGGATGCGCTCGCGCTCGCGGGCGCCGAGCTGTCGATCGTGATGGGCGCGATCGTCCTCGTCACCGGCCCGCTCTGGGCGGCGAAGGCCTGGGGCTACTTCTGGACGTGGGACCCGCGGCTGACGACCGCGATGCTCAGCTGGATGATCTACGTCGCATACAGCGTGCTCCGCTCGTTCGCGGGCGACGGTCCGGGCGAGCGCAAGTTCGCCGCCGCGCTCGGCGTGCTCGGCGCCGCGAACCTCCCGATCATCCACTACAGCGTGCAGAAGTGGGGCGGCCAGCACCCGACCGTCGTGACGGGAAAGGGCGGCGGCTTGCAGGACGCGAACATGAAGCTCGCGTTCGCGCTCGGCATGATCGCGTTCACGGTGTTCGCCATCACGCTCATCTATCTCCGCGTGAGGCTCGAGCTCGCCAAGAGCCGCCTCGCGCGCGCCGAGGAAGACGCCATCGACCTCGGGCTCGACGACCGGACGGAGACATGATCCTCGTACAGACCTCCCCCGCCGACGACCGCGCGACCGACTTCAAGCCCGTCGAGGCCTCGTCCGGCGAGCGCTACAGCGGCTCGACCCTCCTCGTCGAGGCCTACGCCGCGATCTGGCTCATCCTCATGATCTGGCTCGTGCTGCTCTGGCGCAAGCAGGCGTCGCTCAACACGCGGCTCGACGGCCTCGAGGCAGCGATCGACCGGGCCGCCGGCTCGAAGGACGAGCAGGAGAAGAAGACGACGTGAGCTTCCCGGGGCCGGAGCACTTCATCTTCATCCCCGGCGTCCTCCTCTTGGGCATCACCATCGGGTGGGTGCTCGGCAGCCGCGCGGCGCGCGCCCAGCTCGAGCAGCGCCGCAAGCGCGCGCGCGAATAGCCGCACCGCGGGATCGCAGGCGCGGCCTCCTTGCACGCGCCGAACAAAACCGTACACTCGTACGAGTAATCCCGTACGACCGTCTGGTTTACTCGATGACCGCCCTCCCCCCGCGAAGCCACACCCCGAAGGGCCGCGCCGCGCGCGAGAAGATCCTCCGCGCCGCCGAGAAGCTGCTCGCCGCACATGGCTTCCATGGCACGAGCATGCGCGACGTCGCCGACGCGGCGGGCATCCCGCTCGCGAGCGCGCTCTATCACTTCGCGAAGAAGGAGCAGATCCATGCCGCGGTCCTCGGCGAGATCGCCGCCGAGCTCGAGGCCCGCCTCGGCGCGGCGCTCGCGCGCGAGGGCTCGTACGACGAGCGGCTCGACGCGCTCCTCCGTGCCCTGCTCGCCTGGTCGGCGGATCGCCCGGGCCGCGTGCGCCTGCTCGTACGCGAGCTCCTCGACAACCCCACGCGCGTGGCCCGCGCCTCGCGCCTGCCGCTCGCGCCCGTGCTCCGCACGATGACCGCGTTCGTCGAGGAGGGCATCGCCGGGCGGCGGCTGCGCCCGGTCGCGTCGGCGGAGACCGCGGTGCTGCACGTGGTGGGCGCCGTCAGCTACGCCGTCGCCGCGCGGCCGACGGTCGACCGCATCGTCGGCGAGGCCCGCGCGCGCGCGCTCGCCGCCGCATACCCCGAGGAGGCGCTCGCCCTCGCGAGACGTGCGCTCGGGGCGAAGGACTGAGAGGAGCACCATGGACCCGTCCACCCAGATCGATCTCGTCCGCCGCGTGCTGGCGCACGTCGAGACCCGCACGACCGATCACGCCGCAATGCCCACCACCCGGGCCGTCGCCGCCTACGTCGATGCCGAGCGGCACGAGCGCGAGGTGCAGGCGCTGTTCCGGGGGCTACCGGTCGCGATCGCGCACCGCTCGGCGCTCGCCGCGCCCGGCGACTTCGTCACGCACGACGCGAACGGTCGGCCGTTGCTCGTGGTGCGCGGCGACGACGGCGTGCTGCGCGCCTTCCTCAACGTCTGCCGGCACCGCGGCACGCGCCTCGAGCAGGCGCCGTGCGGCAAGAAGAAGGCGTTCACCTGCCCCTACCACGCGTGGACCTATGCGAAGGACGGCGCGCTGCTCGCGGTCCCCCACGAGGCCGCCTTCGGTCACGTCGATCACGCCGCTCGGTCGCTCGCGCCGGTCCACGTCGTCGAGGCGCTCGGCTTCGTGTGGCTCGCGCCGGCGGGTGCCGACGTCGCCGCGTTCACCGGCGAGACGATCGCGCGCGACCTCGACGGCTTCGGGGTGACCGCGTCGTTCTCTCATGCGCCGCGCACGATGACGAGGGCGCTGAACTGGAAGCTCGCGCTCGACGTGTTCCTCGAGGCCTACCACCTCCGGACCACGCACCGTGACTCGATCTACCCCATGTTCTTCGACAACCTCGGGCTCGTCGATCGCTTCGGCCCGCACCTCCGCAACGTGTTCCCGAAGCGCACCATCCGAGAGCTGGCGTCGCAGGCGCCGGAGAGCTGGCAGCTGCGTCGTCACGCGAACGTGCTCTTCCACCTCTTCCCGAACACGCTCGTGCTCGTGCAGCCCGATCACGCGGCCGTGCTCCACCTCTGGCCCGACGGACCGGCGCGCACCATCCTCACCGCGTACACGCTCGTGCCCGAGGCGCCGGCGACGGACAAGGCACGCGCATACTGGGACGCGAACAACGCGATCCTCTACGCGGCGGTCGAGGAGGACTTCGCGATGGGTGAGTCGATCCAGCGAGGTCTCGCATCGGGTGCGAACACGGAGCTGGTCTTCGGAGCGTTCGAGCACGCGCTCGATCACTTCCATTCCACGGTGGATCGCCTGGTCGGCGCCTAGACCGGACGACCGAGCGACCATGGCGGAACGATCACGTGGCGCTCGGCGCGTCGTGCCGCCACGATCTCGTGCATGCGAATCCGTCGATCCCTCTTCGTGGTCTCGCTCGTCGCTTCCGCCTACGTCGCGTTCGTCGGATGCGGCGACGACGAGAGCAGCACGCCCGCGAGCACCTCCGATGCGGGCGGAGACTCGAGCGCCGCCGACACGTCCACGCCGCCGTCCGACGCGAGCGCCGACAGCCGCTCGCCGGAGTACACGGGCTCGGCGTGCAAGGTCGCGACCGACTGTTACGGCGACATCGACGCGGCCGCGCTGAAGGGCGCGGCGGTGTGCATCGACAAGGTCACGAACGGCTACTGCACGCACGAGTGCCAGACCGACGACGACTGCTGCGCGGTGCCCGGCGAGTGCCGCACCGGCCTGAAGCAGGTCTGTGCCTCCTTCGAGAACACGGCCAAGAAGTACTGCTTCCTCAGCTGCGAGGAGGCGGACATCGCTGCCGCGACCGACGCGGGCGCGAGCGACGCGGGCGTCGTCGACGGCGGCGGCTACGACGGCGACGAGTACTGCGCGACGAACGCATCGACCGAGCTCGGCTGCCGTTCGACCGGCGGCGGCGCCGAGAACCGGAAGGCGTGTCTCCCGAGCGGCACCGGCGACGGCGGCGGAGGGGGCGACGGCGGTGGCGGTGGCGGTGGGAAGAAGGACGCCGGCTCCGATGCAGGCGACGCGGGCGCGGACGCCGACGCCGGCTGATCCCGGCTGTCACCCGTCGAGGCGGCAAACTTCGCTGAATCGACGGGTCGGGATAGCGTCTACCGTCCCATGATCCGTCGTTCCGCGATCGCGTTCGCACCCTTCGTCCTCCTCGCGGCGAGCCTGGTCCACTGCAGCGATCTGGCCGTGCCGGCGGCCGGGCCCGATGGCGGCCCGGCGCCGGAGGCCGGCTCGGGTACGGACGCGGCGGCGCCGTCCGCCTGCCCTGCGCCGACGGGTCCGGGCACCACCCATGCCGCGAACGTCGAGGCGAGCGAGACCTGGACCGCGGCAGGCAGTCCGCACCTCGTCACCGACGACATCTCCGTCCGGAGCGGCGCGACGCTCACCATCGAGCCGTGCGCCGAGGTCCGGATCGCGAAGGACAAGTCGATCGCGATCGCCTCGGCGCCGGCGGACACGACGGGCACGTTGAAGGCCGAGGGCGCGAAGGACCGGCCGATCCGCTTCACCGGCATCGACGGCGCGCGCTGGGGCTCGCTGTCGGTGCGCGTCCCGAACGGCAAGGCGACGCTCCGTCACGTCACGCTCGAGGGCGGCGGCGGCGATCTCGAGACGTTGCACGCCTCGCTCTTCGTGCGCGGCCCCGCGGAGTGGCCGAGCCGCCGCGACGTGCTCGTCGATCACGTCACGATCAACGGCTCGCTCGGCTACGGCGCCGTCGTCGATCATGCAGCGGCGTTCGCGGAAGGCTCGACGGATCTGGTGATCGCGGGCGCCGGCGCGGGCGACCCCGAGCGGCCGTTCCCGCTCCGCATCGGCGAGGCGGCGATCCACACGCTGCCGAAGGGCCTCTACATGTTCAACGCCGCCGACGAGATCCTCGTCTACGAGGACCCGGTCGCGCCCGCCTCGGGCCTGCGCGAGGACGCGACGATGCGTAACCTCCGCGTGCCGTACCGCATCGGTCAGGGCACCAACAAGCAGATGCGCGTCGAGGGCGCGACGCTCACGATCGAGGCCGGCGTCGTCCTCCGCTTCGAGAAGGGCGCCGGCTTCGAGGTCCACCACCAGAACGAGGACGCGGACGCGCAGGCGGCGCTCGTCGCGGTGGGCACGCCGGACGAGCCCGTCGTCTTCACGTCCGCGAGCCCGGCGCCCGCGGCCGGCGACTGGGTCGGGCTCTGGTTCGGCGGGCGGCCGCTCGCGAAGAACCGGCTCGAGCACGTGCTCGTCGAGTACGCCGGCGGAGACTGCCTCTGCGGCCTCGCGACGTGCAACGCGATCACCGAGCACGACGCGGCGATCCTGATGGCTCATCCGCCGGCGACGGTCTTCCTGACGAGCTCCACGATCGCGAAGAGCGCCGGCCACGGCGTGCACCGCGGCTGGCAGAGCAACAGCATGCCGTCGTTCCTGCCGACGAACACGTTCACCGACGTCGCAGGGTGCAAGGAGACGCTCCCGGTCCCGGCCGACGGGACCTGTACGTCGAATCCGCCCTGTCCGTGACGCGACGCATTGATCGCGCGGGCCGGGTGTGGAAACCTCCCGGCCCTCATGATCGATTTCGAGCTGACCGAAGAGCAGAAGGCGCTCATCGAGATGGCGCGCCGCTTCGCGAAGGAGCGCATCATCCCCGTCGCCGCCGAGTGCGACCGCAAGAGCGAGTTCCCGAAGGACGTCTTCTACGAGGCGCACAAGCTCGGCCTCGTGAACCCCACCCTGCCGGCGGAGTACGGCGGACCGGGGCTCTCGGACATCGAGTGCGTGATGATCACCGAGGAGCTCGCGTACGGATGCAGCGGCATCCAGACGAGCATGACCGCCAACACCCTCGGCCTGACCCCGATCAAGCTCGCGGGCAGCGAGGAGCAGAAGAAGAAGTACTTCGGCTGGCTGATGAGCGAGCCGACCTGGGTGAGCTACGCGACGACCGAGCCGGGCGCCGGCAGCGACGTCGCCGGCATGCAGTGCCGCGCGGTCAAGCAGGCCGACGGCAGCTACGTGCTCACCGGCACCAAGGCGTGGATCACGAACGCGAACCTCTCGAGCTTCTACGTCATCTTCGCGACGGAGAACCCCGAGCTCCGGCACAAGGGCATCGGCGCGTTCATCGTCCACCGCGACGCGAAGGGCCTGTCGATCGGCAAGCACGAGGACAAGCTCGGCCAGCGCGCGAGCGACACCGCGCAGGTGATGCTCGACGGCGTGCACGTGCCCGCCGCGCGGGTGCTCGCGCCGCCGGGCCACGGCTTCAAGCTCGCGATGGAGACGTTCAACCAGACGCGTCCGGACATCGGCGCGATCTCCGTCGGCATCATGCGCCGCTGCATCGACGAGTGCGTGGCGTACGCGAAGGAGCGCAAGACGTTCGGCACCCCGATCGCGAACCACCAGCTCGTGCAGGCGATGATCGCCGAGATGGCGATCCGCATGAACGCGACCCGCCTGCTCGTGCACAAGGCGGCGTGGGCGCTCGACAAGGGCATCCGCGATCCGCTCACCTCCGCGTGCGCGAAGGCGTTCGGCGCCGACGCCGCGATGCAGAGCGCGACCGACGCCGTGCAGGTGTTCGGCGGCAACGGGTACGTCAAGGAGTACCCGGTCGAGAAGCTGATGCGCGATGCGAAGATCCTCCAGATCTACGAGGGCACGGCGCAGGTGCAGCGCATCGTCATCGCGAAGCAGCTGTTCGCCTAGTGGGGCTTGCGCCCCCTCATCGCGCCTCGCGGCGCGACGAGGCTCCCCCGGCCGCGCCAGCGCCCGCGCGCTTCGCCTCCGGCGACCCGCGATGGCGCGCTACGTTGAAGGAAAGCTCGATGGCGCGCCTCCCACTCCGTAGCGCTTCGTTGCAGGTTGCACTCTGCACGTTTGTCCTGGCGGTGATCGCGGCGTGCTCGCCCTCGGGGCCACGCGACGTCGCCGGCGAGAACAAGGACGTGCGCGTCGATCCGCGCGAGGCGGGCGCACCGGCCGGCGATGCCTACGCGTACGTCGCGCAGCGCCCGCACGGCGTCGTCGCGCTGGCGGAGGCGCGCAACATGAAGGACGAGGACGCGCGCGAGATCGTCGATCGCCTCGCGACGGAGCTCGAGGCATGCGCGACGCGCCTCGAGGCCGAGCGCGCGCTCGTCGACGGCGCCGCGCGCGTCGTCGCCGTCGCCCAGCCCGAGGGTCCGCCCGCGCTCAAGGTGAGCCTCGAGCCGGGCGGAGCGATCGCGCAGAACGCGCTCATGTGCCTCGTCGCGCCCGTGCGCTCCATCGCGTTCCCGAAGAGCACCGGGGCGGGTGCGCCGGGCATGGCGATCGAGGCGAAGTGGGGCCCGCGGAGGGCGACCGCCGCCGAGGCGGGTGCGCCTCTGTAGTGAATTCTTCCAGAATCACTGCACTCGTGCGCTCCGCTCAAACACGCGAGAGCGCTTCCCATTTCGAGACAGTCTCTTCTCACTTCGGCATGGTCGGGCCACTGACCAGCTGATATGCATCCGCCGCTGCTGCCTGGGTAAGTCGCGATCCGGTCGACCGCGATCCAGGCGTCCGCAGCCGAGGAGGAGAGCGGTCATGAAGACGACGAAGGGGTTCGGGCTCGTCGCATTGTTCGCGCTGATCGCGTGCAGCTCGGAGACCGTGGTCCAGCGGTCGGAGGGGGCGAGCGATCCCGAGGCCGGTGACGACACCGCCACGTCGACCGATCCGAACGAGCCGAGCTCCGGCGGCGACTCGACCGATCCCGAGGCACCGCCCGCACCGCTCGTCCCCGGCCTCGCGGTGAAGGACGTCGCCGTCTACCAGGGCGTGAAGGTCCTCGTCGTGAAGGGCGGCGCGTGGGTCTCGTCACGCAACGCGCCGGTCGTCGCGGGCCGCCCGGCGCTCGTGCGCGTGTTCGTCACGCCCGACGCGTCCTTCGAGGCGCAGAGCGTGACCGCCGAGCTCCGCCTGGTCGTGGGCGCGCGCAAGCTGCCGCTGATCAAGGACACGAAGACCATCTCGCGCGCGTCGACCGACGAGGACACGAAGTCCACGTTCAACTTCGAGGTCCCCGCGGAGCAGCTGACGAAGGACGTCACGTTCTCCGTCGCGCTGACCGCGGCCGGCGGCGAGAAGGTGACCGGCGAGAGCCCCGCGCGCTTCCCCCAGGACGGATCGCAGAAGCCGATCGCGGCCGAGACGTCGGGCAAGCTCAAGATCGTCCTCGTCCCGGTGAAGTACGACGCCGACGGCTCGGGCCGTACGCCCGACGTCAGCGCGGCGCAGGTCGCGCGCTACAAGCAGACGTTCATGGCGCGCTACCCGACGACGGACGTCGAGATCACGGTGCACGCCCCGTGGTCGTGGACGACGCCGATCGCGGGCAACGGCAGCGGCTTCTCGACCGTCCTCCGCGGCATCACCCAGCTGCGCCAGCAGGAGCGCCCGGCGAACGACGTCTACTACTACGGCGCGCTCGCGCCCGCGTCGTCGATGAATTCGTTCTGCGGCGGCGGCTGCGTCACGGGGCTCAGCACGGTCGTCGACAGCGCGTCGACGAGCTACCTCCGCGCGAGCGTCGGCATCGGCTTCGCCGGCCAGGACGCCGCGAACACGATGGCCCACGAGGTCGGTCACGCCCACGGCCGCGAGCACGCGCCGTGCGGCGGCGCGCAGGGCGTCGATCCGGACTTCCCCTACTCCGGCGGAGCGATCGGCGTCTGGGGCTACGACATCTTCGCGAAGAGCCTCATCGCTCCGACGAAGGGTCGCGACATGATGGGCTACTGCCCGAACGAGTGGGTCAGCGACTACACCTACGCGGCGCTGTTCGATCGGATCGAGGCGCTCAACCCGACGACGACGAAGAGCGGGTCGAGCACGAGCTCGAACGCGCAGGCGCGCACCTTCCGCATCGCGGACGTGGCGGGCGACGGCGCGCTCTCGTTCGAGGGCCACGACGAGATCGCGCTCGACGTCGAGCCGTCCGGCGGCATCGACGTACAGGGCGTGAAGGGTGCGCGCTTCTACCGCTTCGACCACCTGCCGGGCGGCTTCCTCGTCCTGCCGAAGGACGCTGTCACCACGTCGCTGTCGAAGCTTCAGGTGAACGGCATGTCGGCCGTCCTCAGCGGTCGCTAGACCGACCACGGCGAACGACCGCAGTGCCCGTCATGCGTCGGGTCCCGTATGCTCGCGGAACCCCATGCGCACGAAGACCCTGCTGGCCCTCGCGGCCGCAACGTTCGTAGCAGCCGCATCCAACGACGCCCGGGCCGAGAGCATCATCAAGAACCCGGGCGACCATCCGAACTACAGCGTGGAGCTCGAGCCCCACCTCGTGTTCGGCTGGGGACACCTCTATGCGGGCAGCGGAGGCTTCGGCCTCGGCGGCCGCGTCACCATCCCCATCGTCGACAACGGCTTCGTGCCGTCGATCAACAACAGCGTCGGGATCAGCTTCGGGCTCGACTGGGTCCGATACTCGAGCTGTTACTACTACGACAACCGGCGGAACTCCCGGTACGGCTGCGGGGCGAGCTACTTCCTGTTTCCCGTCGCCATGCAGTGGAACTTCTGGCTGACGACCCGCTGGAGCGTCTTCGGCGAGCCGGGCCTCTACATCTACCACGGCGTCTACGACGACTACTGCGACCCCAACTTCGTGGGCTGCACCTATCCGACCCGGACGGGCGTCGACTTCGCGTTCTACGCGGGCGGCCGCTTCCACTTCAACGAGAAGATCGCGCTGACGATGCGCATCGGCTACCCGACGCTCTCGATCGGCGCCTCCTTCCTCTTCTGATCCCGTCGGTCGCGCGCTCTCGTCGCGCGGGGTCTCCGCTCGGGGACGTGAGGAGTCGAGTCGCAACGCGCACGACGGCGCCGGCGCCTCGTCCGGCGTCGCGTGCACGCTCGTTGTTTCGTCGGGGTTCGTCTTCTTCCTCTTCGTACCTCCTTGTCGTCGTCTCGTTCTTCCTGCTCGCTCGTCGAAAACCGAGTGCGGAGCACCACACGATCGGCTTCCTGGACCCAGGCGCCGTGTGGCGCCCCGCACTCATCCCGCTTCGCTTCCGCTTCCGCTGCCGCCGCTCGCGCGCGCTCGAACGACGACGCAGCCCCGAACTGCACGACACGCGCCAGGATCGGTTCCGTGTGATTTCACGCACCTGAGCCGCGTGACACTATGGCCGGGCCACTTTTCGCCTGGCCCGCGCCAGGCCGCGCCTCTCGATTCATCCCGCTCCGCGCCCGCCCTCTCTGCCGGCGGGCGTCGGCTCGCGTCAGCTCCCGATCCAGACGCCGAGGCGGTTCGAGTGGAAGATCTCGCGTCGCAGCTCCGCCTCCTTGCGATCGAGGTCGTGGCCCCGCTCGCCGCGCCGGCGGCGGCTCTTGATGAACGCGAGCTCGACGAGCTGGAGCTGCTTCCTCCGCCGGACGCGGAACGAAGACCAGCCACGCGAGAAGAGCACCACCCAGTTCCGCCAGCCGAGCGTGAAGTAGCTCGTCACCAGCTGCAGCTCGCGCGGATGCAGGAGATCGCCGACCTCCGAGGCGAGCTCGCGGACCACGATCGATCGGTCGCGGACGACGAGGAGCGCGAGCAGGACGAAGAAGAGGATGTCGATCGCCCACGAGACGAGGAGCATCACCGCGAGGCCCTCGTTGCCGAAGAACGTCGGCAACGCGTTGTGCATGGCGTGCATCAGCATCGCGCAGCCGAACCCGAAGATGGGCGCGCCGACCTTGATCACCCAGCTCTTGGCCTCGGTCGCGATGCCGAAGCCGAGGCCCGTGCACGCGGTGAACGTGCAGTGCGAGAGGCCGAGGAGCACCGTGCGGAGGAACAGGAGGATGACGAATCCGCCGAGCCCGCTCGTCGCGTACTGGTTGGCGACGTAGAGGATGTCCTCGGTGAGGGTGAAGCCCAGGCCGACGACGCCGCCGTAGATCGCGCCGTCGAGCGGGCCGTCGAGCTCGCGAAGGCCGA
>JBDHVD010000118.1:0-20095 GCA_039809525.1 Labilithrix sp.
TGGACAGCTGACCGGCCTCGCCGAGGGCGATGCACTTCTGGACCAGCCGGTGGACCGCGCCGGGATCGAACACGCCGGCATCGACGACCGCCGACGGCGCGAGGACCTCGGCGGCGAGCGAACGTCCCGCGCCCGTGGCGAACGCGAGCGCGTCGGGCGCACGGTAGGGCTGCTTCTTCCGCGCGATGATCGCCTCGGGAACGAGCCCGCGCGCCACGCGCTTGAGGACGTGCTTCTCGTCGAGCACGTGCAGCTTGTGATCGTCGGGCAGGCGCGACGCGAGCGCGATCACGTCGCGGCCGAGGAAGGGAAAGCGTCCCTCGACGGAGTGCGCCATCGCCATCCGGTCGCCCTGCGAGGAGAGGAGGTAGCCCGACAGGAGCGTCCGGATCTCGATCCACTGATCTTGCGCGAGCGCGGTCCAGGACGGGAGCGACCGCGGGAGCGACGCGAGGAACGCGCCCTGGGCATCGGCGCTCGCGAGCGCCGCCCGCATGTCGGTGGAGAACAGGCGCTTCACCGCGGACGTCGTGTGCCAGCGCGTGCCGTGCGCGAAGCCCGGCTCGCGCGCGCGCTCGAGCTCGCGTCCGAAGAACCTCCGCGCCATCGCTTGCTGCGCCACCGGCGATCGCGCGAGGTACGGATACAGGCGATCGAGCAGCAGGGGGCGCCAGCTCGAGGTCGGGTGCCTCGCCCAGAAGCGGCGCACCTTGCCTTCGCGGAACAGGTCGTAGCCGGCGAACATCTCGTCCGCGCCCTCGCCGGTGACGACCACCTTCGTGCCCGCCTCGCGCACGCGCTTCGCGAGCAGGTACAGCGGAGCGGGCGCGGTGCGGAGGAGGGGCCGCTCGGCGTGCTCGACCACCGCGGCGAACGCCCGGGCGATGTCGTCGCGCGTGACGTGCACCTCGTGGTGATCGGTGCCGAGCGCGCGCGCCATCATCGTCTGGAAGGCGCCCTCGTCGTACTCCGCATCGTCGAAGCGGAGAGAGAAGGTGGCGAACCGCGGGGCGGACCGCGCCGCGAGCGCGGCGATGACCGCGCTGTCGAGCCCGCCGGAGAGGTACGCGCCCACCGGGACGTCGGCCCGGAGCATGCGAAGGCGCACCGATCGCTCGAGGACGTCGCGCACCGCCTCGGTCGCCTCCTCGATCGTCCCGCCGAACGACCGCTCGCCGGCGGAAGGGAACGCGAGCTCGAACCAGGCGTGCTCCTCGACGCGGTGATCGCGGAGGTCGTACGTGCGCACGCAGCCGGGCGGCACCTCCTCGACGCCGGCGAAGACGCTGCGCGGCGCGAGCACCGTCCAGAAGGTGAACGTCTCGTCGAGGCCGCGCGGATCGAGCCGGCGCGGGATGGTGGGGGCGGCGGCGAAGATCGCCTTCACCTCGCTCGCGAAGTACACGCGGCCGGCGTGAGAGCACGTGTAGATCGGCCGTACGCCGAGGCGGTCGCGCGCGAGCACGAGCGTCCGGGCCTGCGAGTCCCACAGCGCGAACGCGAACTGGCCGTCGAAGCGCTCGAGCGCCGCCTCGCCCCATTCGAGCCATGCCTGGAGCAGCACCTCCGTGTCGCTCTCGGTGGCGAACACGCGGCCGCACGCGCGGAGCTCCTCGCGCAGCTCGACGTAGTTGAAGACCTCGCCGTTGTACGAGAGCGCCCAGCGTCCCGACGCGTCGAGCATCGGCTGCCGGCCTCCGCCGAGGTCGATGATCGACAGGCGCGTGTGCGCGAGGCCGGCCGGCCCGTCGCAGAAGATGCCGCTCTGGTCGGGTCCGCGGTGGCGGAGCGCATCGGCCATGCGCCCGAGCTCCTCGCGCGAAGGCGCGCCGGCGGCGTCCGAGAACGCGACGATCCCCCCGATGCCGCACATCGCTCAGCGACCTTCCGGCGGGTGGATCTCCGGGACCTGTCGGACGAACAGAGGCGGCTCGTGCAGGTAGCGCGTCGCGCGACGCTTCGCGTCGATGTCGCGGAAGACGCGCTCCACCTGCGCCGCGCCGAGGCCGAGCGACGGGGCGATCTCCGCCGCGGACACCCCGTTGTTCCGCGCCCAGAGGCAGAGGTCCATCTTGTCGTAGGGGAGCGAGAAGTAGAACTCCTCCTGCGTCTGCTCGAGCGAGAACGTGTCCGTCGTCGGCGGGCGGCTGCGGATGATCTCCGGGATGCCGAGATGCGCGGCGAGCGCGTAGACCTGCGACTTGTACAGGTGGGCGATCGGCTTCACGTCGGCGGCGCCGTCGCCCTGCTTCACGAAGAAGCCCTGGTCGTACTCGAGGCGGTTGGGCGTCCCTGCGACGGCGAAGCCGAGGCGATCGGCGTGGTAGTACTCCATCGTCTTCCGCAGGCGCTGCTTGAAGTTCGTCGCGGCGACGAGCTGCCGGTAGGCGGCCGGGGGCATGCGCGAGCTCCGCTCCTCTCCGCTCGGCGCGCGCACCGTGAGCTGCGTCACGTTCAAGCGATCCGCGTCGAGGATCGACGGCAGCGTGAGCTTGCACCGCCAGCCTCGTTCGGCCCGGTACTCGGGGAACGCGGCCCGGATCGCCTCGTCCTGCCGCGCGTAGCAGCCGAGCGCCGTCAGCGCCGGCGCGAGATCTTCGCGGATTGCCTCGATGCCGAGGTGATCTGCGAGGAGCGATCCGAGCTCGAGAGAAGAGGCCGACGAGTCGCGCTCCGGCATCAGGAGAGCGACGACGCGCCCGGCACCCAGCGCGCGCACGGCGAGGGCCGCGACCACCGAGCTGTCGATGCCCCCCGAAAGACCCACGACGAGGCCCTTGCGGCGCAGCGTCTCGAGGACGTCGCGCGCGAGGGTGCGCTCGATCTCTCGCGCCGCAGCCTCGCAGTCGATGCCGAGTGCTTCGTTCCCGATCGCCATCGTCCCCTCCTCGAACCGCGCGGTCGAGCAAGGCGCATACCTCGGCCATGGCCCCGGCCGCGAAGCGCAGTGCGCTTCGTGTCGCGCTCGCGCAGTTGTGGCGATCCCGCGTCGATGCACGGCGGCATCGAGCGGACCGCGTATCGCGCCGCACGGCCGGGGCACGTGCGCATGCGACCGTGCGCCCGCCGAGCGCTCGATTCCGAGGGCCTGCCGTCACGTCGTGGCGCTTCGCACCAGCATCCGTAGGAGAGCCGGTCTCCGGATCTTCACGGCTGCGCTGCTCCGCCCGTCCGGGAACGGCACTTGAAAGGAACCCCTTCGTGGCAGCTGCGGTCTCACGCGAAAAGGTCTCCCAGGAGCACGCGCTCTACCTGCGTGACGGTGCGCCGTTCGCCGGCAAGTACGCCGTCGAACGGATCCTCGGCCAGGGGGGCATGGGGACCGTGTTCGAGGCCCGCCACCTCCGTCTCGGTCACCGCGTCGCGATCAAGGTGCTCGGCAGCGAGCTGCGCGACTACCCCGAGCTGGTGACGCGGTTCGAGCGCGAGGCGCGCGCGGCCGGCGCACTGTCGAGCCGTCATGCGGTGCGCGTGTTCGACATCGACATGACCGAGGACGCGACGCCGTTCATCGTCATGGAGCTGCTCGGCGGCTGCGATCTGGCGCGCATCCTCGAGCGCGAGGGCCCGCAGCCGGTACGGCGCGCGGTGCGCTGGGTGATCGAGGCGTGCGACGCGATCGCCGAGGCCCATCGGCTCGGCATCATCCATCGCGACATCAAGCCGTCGAACCTGTTCCTCTCCGACGACGGCGTGAAGGTGCTCGACTTCGGCATCGCGAAGCGGGTCGCGTCGAAGGAGGCGTCGATCACGCACGCCGTCGCGCCGCTCGGGACGCCGCAGTACATGTCCCCGGAGCAGGTCCGCTGCGCGAAGGACGTCGACGTGCGCACGGACGTCTGGTCCGTCGGCGTCACGCTCTACGAGCTCGTCACCGGTCGCACGCCGTTCGCTCACGAGAGCCCCTCGGCGTGCATCGCGTCGATCGCGGCCGATCCGGTGCCCGATCCGCGCGCGTTCCGCGCCGATCTGCCCGCCGCGCTGGTGGACGTGCTCCTGCGCGCGCTGCGCAAGGACCCGGCCGAGCGGTTCGCGTCGATCGACGCGCTCGTCGAGGCGCTCGCGCCGTTCGCCGAGGGCGATGCGCACGGTCACCCGGCGAGCGCGGTGCACGAGGTCGTCGCGACCGCGGCGCTGAACCTGCGCCGCGACGAGAGCACGCTCGACGGCGAGGACCTCGACAGCGTCCTCGCGTCCGGCATGCGTCCCACGGTGCACGCCGACACGACCGTGCCGCCGGCGGTGTCGCGCGCGCCCATGCCCGTGCGGAGCCGGAGGACGTCGTCGCTCGCGATCGCGACCGCCGCGCTGCTCGGTCTCGTGGCCCTCGTCGTCACGCCGAAGTGCGTGGGCACGACGGACGGAGACGCGACGGCGAAGGCGTCGGAGCCCGCGACCGCGCGGCCCGCGCCGTCGCCCGCCCCGGCGGTGCTCGAGGTGCCGACGCTCACCGTCGCTCCGACCGAGGCCGCCGTCGAGCCGGCGCCGGTCGCGACGCCGGCCGTCACCGCGGCGGTCGCCGCTCCGCCGAAGAAGGCGCGTCCGACGCCGGCGGCGAAGCCGCGCTCGGAGGCGACCACCATCGTGCGCCACTACCCGAGCGACAACAGCCCGGTGCACGGCGGCCTCTCGAACCCGGGCTTCTGAGAGAGAGCGCCGGCGCCGCGAATCGACGCGGCCCCCGGGCTTCAGAAGCGGATCGTCGCGCCGGCCATCGCGCCGCCCGCGATCGGCGCGGCGATCGGGAGGGCGGAAGCGTGCGTGGTGCGCTCGCGGTCGCCGCGGACGAGGAGGTACGTGCCCACGGCCGCGCCGACGAGGCCGATGGCGCCGACCGTCGCTCCGATGACCTGCTTCGTGTTGCCGCGATCGGCCGCGTCGTTCGCCGCCTTCCGGTAGGCGGTCGCTTCCGGCGACTCGGGGAGCGTCGCGGTCGATCCGCCGATGCACGCCGTCGCCTCGCACCACTGGCGCATGTTCTCGTCGCGCGTGGACGCATCGCTGCCGGACGAGACGAACAGGATCCCGCCGGTGACGGCCAGCGCGGCACCACCCGCGGCGAGGACGATCGGCAGGACCGGTGCGCGGCCCTTCGTCGCGGCGTCGCGCGGCACCAGCATGCCGTCACCCGCGGCATCGTGACGATCCTGCGAGGCGGTGCGCGACGCCACGGTCTCGTCGCCGCGGATCTCGACGACGCGCATCATCCCGCGAGGGACGTAGACGAGCTGCTCGGTGGCCGGCCGGCCGCTCCGTTCGATGCGCACGACGCGCGAGCCGGGGTTCACCGGCACCGTGGTGACGTCGCCCTGGAGCGACGTCGCGTGCCCGTCGACGACGAGCCGCGTGCCCGGCGGCGCTCCACCCGCGAGCCGGATCTGCACGAGCGGCGTCTTGCGCTCGACCTCGGCGAGGCGTGCGGAGGCGAGGCGTCCGACGTCGTCGGCGCCCGGCTTCTGCAGCGCCAGCCGCGAGGCCGTCTCGTATTCGTTCTTCGCCTCGAGGAGCTTGTCGTCGTTCTCGAGGGCCCACCCGAGCGCGTAGCGCAGATGCGGGGTCTCGCGGATCTTCAGCGCGGCGCGCAGCTTCTCCTGCGCCGCGCCCCACTGCCCCCGGCGTTCGAGCTCGCCCGCCTCGTCGAAGAGGGTGCGCGCGCGCTCGGTCTCCGGATCCTGCGCGCGCGCGGGCGCGGCGAGGAGCGTCGCGAAGGCGAGGACGGAGGGCGCGATCGATCGACGGAGCAGCACGACCGCGATCGAAAGCATGAGCTGCGCCAGCTGCGGCGTCGAGGGCGCTCGATCGCAGGGCTGAGGTGCGGGCACGTGCGTTGCTCGTCTCCGGTCGTGCTCCGCCGTTGCTGTCTCGCGCTCGCCGTCCTCGCCTCCGCGTGCATCGCGGATCCGCACGTCGTCCTGCACGAGGACGACCCGACGGGCGGCGGGCGCGCGGTGCCGGTCAGCGGCGACGACGACGACGCGATGGTGCTCGTCCCGGCGACGGTGATCGCGGCGCCCGGGTCGCTCGCGCCGAACGCTCCGGGGAACGGCGACGACGACGACAAGGGCGGCAAGAAGGGCAAGCCGAAGGACGCGGGTGCGCCCGAGCCGAGCGACGATCCGCCCGCGCCGTCCGCGTCCGAGACGACCGTGCCCGCGTTCTGGCTCGACGTGCGCGAGGTGTCCGCGGCGGCTTACGGCGCGTGCGTGCGGGCGGGCGCGTGCAGCGCGCCTGCCGCGGACGACGGATGCACGCTCGCCGCCGCGCTCGGCACGCACCCGATCAACTGCGTCACGCTCGAGCACGCGCGCGCGTTCTGCGTCTGGCGCGGCAAGCGCCTCCCGAAGAACGACGAGTGGACCGCGGCGAGCGCGGGCAGCACGGGACGTCCGTATGCGTGGGGGATCGATCCTCCCTCGTCCGAGCGCCTCAACGCGTGCGGAGCCGAGTGCGGCGCGCCCTCGATGTTCCCGAGCTCCGACGGCTGGGCGCGCACGGCTCCGCGCGGATCGTTCCCTCTCGGGCAGAGCCCGGACGGCGTGCTCGATCTCGCGGGGAACGTCGCCGAGTGGGTCGACCTCGGCGGCGCGAGCGTCGTGCGCGGCGGGAGCTACGAGGACGCCGACCCCGCCGCCGTCGGCGCGACCTCGGTGCGCGCCGTCGCGCCGGGCGGCGCGAGCCCGGTCATCGGGTTCCGCTGCGCGAAGGACGGTTGAGCCCGCGCGCGGCCCTCGCCACGACGTCCCGCAGATCGTCGGGATCGACGGGCTTGGTCACGTGGAAGTCGAACCCGCTCGCGATCGCGCGGGCGGCATCGGTCGACCGCGCGTAAGCGGTGAGCGCGACGGCGGGGAGGCCGCCGGCCTCGCCCCCGAGCGCGCGCAGCCTCCGGACGAACGCGTAGCCGTCCTCCTTCGGCATGCCGATGTCGCTCACGACGACGTCGGGGCAGGCACGTGCGATGGCCTCGAGCGCGGCGGGCACCGCATCCGCCATGAGCACGTCGGCGCCCCACGCCTCGAGCGCGGAGGCGACCATCTCGCGCGCGTCGGTCTCGTCGTCGAGCACGAGCACGCGCAGACCCTCGAGCGACGCCGGGCGCGGACGCTCGAAGCCCGGGGACGTGTCCTCGCACGCGATCTCCGTCTCGCTCGGCGTGACCGTCGACGGCAGCCCCGCGTGGATCGCGCGGACGGGCAACGTCACGGCGAAGCGCGCGCCGTGGCCCTCGCCGTCGCTGTGCACCGAGACGTGACCTCCGTGCAGCTCGACGAGGTGACGCACGATCGCGAGGCCGAGCCCGAGCCCGCCGTGGGTCCTGGTCGTCGAGCTGTCGGCCTGCCGGAAGCGCTCGAACACGTACGGGAGGAACTCCGGATCGATGCCCCGCCCGGTGTCCTCCACCTCGATGGTGACCGCGTCCGGCGTCCGTCGGGTGCGCACCGTCACCCGACCTCCCGCGTCGGTGAACTTGATCGCGTTCGACAGCAGGTTCCACACCACCTGGCGCAGCCGCTCCTCGTCGCCGACGACGGGCACGTCCGCGTCCGGCTCGAACGAGAGCGTGATCCCCTTCGCCACCGCGGGCGAGCGCACCACCTCGAGCGCGTCGCGCACGACCGCCTCGACGCTCACCGCGCGCGCATCGATGCGCAGCTTGCCGCTCACGATGCGCGATACGTCGAGGATGTCCTCGACGAGCTTCGCCTGCGCCTTGGCGTTGCGATGGATGACGTCCGCGGCCTTCCTCACCATCGCCTCGTCGGTCGGACGCTCGGCGAGGAGCGAGGACCAACCGAGGATCGAGCTCAAGGGCGTGCGCAGCTCGTGCGAGACGGTCGCGAGGAACTCGTCCTTCGCGCGGCTCGTCGCCTCGAGCGCGCGCGCGGCGTCCTCGGCACGACGTCGCGCGACGACCTGATCGGTGACGTCGTAGCCGAACGACATGATGGTGACGGCGACGCCGCCGGCGGGCGCCGGCTCGTTGACGAAGTCGAAGAACCGCTCGTACGGCCGTCCGCTGCCGTCCCAGTCCATGACCAGGGGGAGCTCGGTGCCCGTGCTGC
Source organism: Labilithrix sp. (assembly GCA_039809525.1). GTDB lineage: Bacteria > Myxococcota_A > Polyangia > Polyangiales > Polyangiaceae > Labilithrix. The sequence goes on from JBDHVD010000118.1 coordinate 8,064, forward strand.
GCCTGCCGGTCCGGATCACCTCCTCGACGGTCGCGACGTAGCGTGCGTCCGTCACCACGTCGTCGAGCCGCCTTCCGACGATGTCGCGTCCGGCGAGCCGGCGCACCGCGGCGTTGACGAACTCGACGACCAGGTCGGGCGCGCGGATGACCGCCACGAGCGCCGGCGCGCGATCGAAGAGCTGGTACATGCGCGCACGCGGTTGATCCTCGACGTCCGCGACGGTGCCGATCCACTCGCGCACCGCGCCGCCGGGGTCGGGCAGCGGCGTCGCACGCGCGACGAACCATCGCCATGTCTTCGATCGCGCGTGCCAGATGCGTCCATGCGTCTCCCACACGTCCTTGCCTGCGGTCGCGGGAGCCCAGCTCGCGAGCGCGCGCTCTCGGTCCTCGGGATGCAGCGCATCGACCCAGCCGAAGTTCCGGTGCTCGCTCCAGGGCTGTCCGGTGTACGCCTCCCACGACGACTGCGGCTCGACGAAGGCGCCGGTCGCGTCGGCCGTCCAGATCACCTGACCGAGCAGCGACGCGAGCGATCGAACGCGATCGTCGTTGTGTCCCCCCACGCTCATGACGCGGCGAACCTAGTGCGTCGGCCTCGGCGGGCCCACGCGGAACGATGTCGCAAGCCCGCGTCAGCGTCCGAGCGCGAGCGCCGCCCAGAACAAGAGCGAGAGGCCGGAGCCGCCGCCTCCGACGCCCGCATGCTCCGCGAGCACGCGGAACGCCTCGTGCTCACCGCGCATCTCGAACGCGACCGTGCCGCCGTCGCCGCTCGTCTCCGTGGTGACCACGAAGGGCAGCTCGCGTCGCGGCGACGCGAGGTCGCGCTCGAGCTCCGCGAGCACGTCCGTCGGGAGCGCGTTCGACGATCCGCCGATCGACGCGCGGTGCAGGGTGAACGCGCCGACGAACGACGACGCGTAACCGGCGAGCGCGACGCCTCGGCGACGGAACATCGGATGGACCTCGCGCGGCCCCGCCGGAGCGGGCGCGAGCCATCGCTTCGCGCCTTCGACGCACGTCTTCTCGTCGGGGCAGGTGAGACCCCACGTGTGGCCCGCGACCGGCACGTGCACGACGTGCTCCGTCTTCGTGGGCGTCTTGCCGCCGGGGCCCGCCGAACGCGATGCGTCGGCCTCCGTGATGTCGAGGAAGAAGCTCCCCTTCGGCAGACCGAGCCTCGCCGGAGCGATGCGCACCGCGTACCGCGTGGAAGGGACCGACGAGCGAACCTTCTTGTCGCGCGCCTCGGCGGCGCGGGTCCATGCGCCGGCGGCGTCGCGGAGCACGCGCTCGGCCGCCGCGGGCTCGACCTCGACGGCGTACACGACGTACGGCTCGAGCGCGCGCTCGAGCGCCTGCATGGCGGTCTCCACGTCCTTCGCCGTACGCACCGCCGCGAGCGCGGTCTTCGCCCGATCGGCACGGACGCCGTAGCCGATGGTCACCGGCTTCTCGAGCGCCTGGCCGATGGCCTTCGCAGCCGCGGAGGGCTCGCCCCCGCGGCTCGGCTCGTCGTACGACGCGTTCATCGAGTCCGCGAGCTCCGCGGTCCACTTCGGCAGCGAGCCGCCGCCCGGCGTGAACATCACCGCGCTCGTGTCCTTCCACATGCGGAAGAACGGCTCGCTCGGCGCGCGCGTGTTCGGGGGCGCGAGGAGCTCCTTGGCGATCGACGACGAGGCCGAGCGGAGACGGACTCCGGCCACGAACGCGAGCGCGCCGCCGTCCTGCTCCTCGTGCGCGAAGTCGAGCGAGATCGTGTCGACGTCCTCGAGCAGGGCGAGGAGCGAGCGCTCCTCGTTGCCGTCGCCGGGACGGCTGCGCGCGATGCGGCGCAGCGCGGAGCCGTACACGACCGCCCGCGCGAGCGTCGCGCCCTTGCCCGTCCGGACGCTGTCCTCGGCGCGCGGCTCGGGCGCGCTGCGCAGCCAGTCTCCGACCGCCTCCATCGCCTTCGGTGTCCCGCACGTCGCGCGCTCGCCGCCGGCGCCGGCGAGATCGCAGACGAACACGTCCTCGGCGCCCTGCTCGGGCTCGGCGTCGGGATCCTGCGCGTGCGACTTCTCGCGGACGTGCACCCGATCGCCTCGCTCGATCACGTCGAAGTGCTTGCCGAGCGCATCGAAGAACCGTGGCGCGTCGCGGAGGCCGAAGCGCGCGGCGGCCTGGACGTCCCTGCCGCCCCGGCCGGTCGCGACCACGATCAGATCGAGGGACCGACGGAGATCGACCGCCTCGAAGAGCGCGATCGCGTCGGCGGGAAGCTGACGTCCCGCGAGCGTCTGGGGCGAGGCGCCGAGGAGATCGAGCAGCGCATCGCCGTCGTCGACGCGGATCCACGCGACGATCCCCTCCGGGCGCGCGATCGCCGGCGGCGCCGCCGACTTCGGCGCGACGGTGGCGGGCGGCGCGATCGCGAGCGCGCCCAGGTCCGGCGCCTGCGGTGGCGGAGGACGACCACACGCGACGAGCAGCGTGCCGGTCGCGAGCGCGCCCAGCCACCGAGAGCCCCTCTCCACCATCTTCGAGAGGTTAGCAGAGCGGCGCGCCGCGCTCAGGCGGCGGTGATCCGCGGGCGGCGAGAGGTGCGGAGCGCGTCGACGAGTTGGTCGGGATCCACCGGCTTCGCGACGTGCTGGTCGAAGCCGGCGGCGATCGCCCGGGCGATGTCGTCGCTGCCGGAGTAGGCGGTGAGCGCGACGAGCGGCAGATCGCGGCGCGTCTCGCGGAGCGACGCGGCGAGCCACAGTCCGTCCTTGCCCGGCATCCCGATGTCGCTCAGCACGACGTCCGCCTCGAACGCGTCGAGCACCGCGAGCGCCTCGTCCGCGCTCGCGGCCGAGCGGACCTCCGCGCCCTCGCTCTCGAGCAGCACGTGAATGAGCTCGCGGGAGTCGGGCTCGTCCTCGACGACGAGGACGCGCATCGCGGCGAGCGCACGGCGCTGGGACGGCGTCGCGGGGCGCTCGCCCGGATCCTCGCGCGGCGGCGTGTACGCGACGGGCGCGCTGAACGGCCGGATCGGGAGCACCACGGTGAACGTCGAGCCGCAGCCCGGCCCCCCGCTCGAAGCGGTGACCGCGCCGCCGTGCATCTCGGCGAGGTGGCGCACGATCGCCAGCCCGAGCCCGAGGCCGCCGTGCTGGCGGGTCGTCGAGCTGTCCGCCTGGCGGAAGCGCTCGAAGGCGTGCGCGATGAAGTCGCGGGTCATTCCGCAGCCGGAGTCCTCGACGCGCACGAACACGCGATCCCCCGCCTGCGTCATCGACATGTGGACCCGTCCGCCCTCGGGCGTGAACTTCAGCGCGTTCGAGAGCAGGTTCCAGAAGACCTGCCGGAGCCGCACCGAGTCGCCCGCCACGCGGCAGGGCGTGGCGGGGCCGGTGAACGCGAGCTCGATCGACTTCGTGAACGCGGTCGGTCTGACCGATTCGAGGACGCTCTCGGAGAGCATCGTGAGATCGACGGGCTCGGTGTCGATGCGCAGCTTGCCCGTGATGATCCGCGACACGTCGAGGATGTCCTCGATGATCCGCTGCTGGGCGCGCGCGTTGCGCTCGATCACCTCGAGCCCGCGGCGGAGCAGCTCCGGCTCCGCCCGGTCGTTTCGCAACAGCGTCGACCAGCCGAGGATCGACGAGAGCGGCGTGCGGAGCTCGTGCGAGACGGTCGCGAGGAACTCGTCCTTCAGCCGGCTCGCCTCCTCGGCGCGGACCATCGCGTCGCGTGCGGTCCGGAACAGCGACGCGTTCTTCAGCGCCACGGCCGCGCGGCGCGCGAGCTCCTCGACGAGCGCGATGTCGCCGCCGTGATGCGTTCGTCCCGATCGCCCGAAGCACACCGTGAGCGCTCCGATGCGCTCGCCTCCCGAGACGAGCGGCGCGGTGATCATCGAACGGAGCTCGAGCCGCCGGAGCACGTCGAGCTCTTCGGGCCCGGCTGCCACGAGCTGCATCCAGGCGTCGTCGATCTGCGGATGGAAGCCGGTCCGTCCGCTCGACAGCGCGCACACGTCCATGTCGGGCCGCGCCGGCGGCGTCCAGCGTGTCTGGCTCAGGAGCGCCAGGGTCTCGCGGTCGTCGTAGGCGTTCGCGATCCGGCGAACGACGTCGGCTTCGAGGATGTCGACGAAGCAGAAGTCGCCGAGCGCGGGGAGCGCGATGCGGACGACGTTGTGCAGCGTCTGCTCGTAATCGATCGTGCCCGCGAGCAGCTCCCCGGCATCGGTGAGGATCCGCATCCGCTCGTGGTAACGACGATCGCGCTCCACGATGGCGGCGCGGTGGAGGGCGTGGGCCACCTGCTGCGCGAGCACGGCGACGAACGCGCGATCATCGTCGTCGAAGGCGCGCCCATCGTCGTTCGCGAGCGCGAGAGCACCGACGCGCGATCCGTCGGAGACGAGCGGCACGACGAGCGCCGTGCCGGGATCGAGCGGTGGGCCGTAGCTCGCCGCCAGGCGCGGGGTGCCGGTGACGTCGACGACGTGCACCGCGCCGCGCGTGGCCCCGATCGCCGAGCATGCTCCGTCGACCAGCACGTCGGCGATCGCCTCGGTCGTGAGCCCCGGCCGGGCGAGCGACGCGCTCAGCGCGTGCAGTCGCGCGAGTCGCCCCTCTGGCGTGCAGGCCGTGCAATCGAGCTCCGTCACGAGGACCTTGCTCTCGACGCTACCATCGGCGGATCGCGTGTTCGAGGCGCGACGCACCGCGACGGGTGATCGCATAGCGGCGCGCCTCGTGCGCTTCGTGCGCGTGTGGCGCGCGTGAACCGCGCGATCGCATACGTGCGCGATTCCAGGGAGCGCGCGGCGCGGCGCTCGATCGACGCACGCGGTCCGGGCCTTGCTCCTCCCGTTCACGTTCGCGCGCACTCGGGCGCGTCCTTTCGATCCCCATGTCTCGCGTCACCGAAGTCCTCGTTCATCAACATCGTCGCGTCATCGCGCTCCTCGACCAGACCCAAGAGAACCCGAAGGCCCACGTCCTCGAGAGCCTCGCGGACGAGATCGTCGGCCACACCTTCGCCGAAGCGGAGCTCGTCTACCCGAACCGCCTCGTGTCGCGCGGCTCCCAAGCCCAGGCGCTCGAGGAGCACGCCGTCCTCCAGTTCGCGCTGCAGCGCCTGCTCGCGGCCAACCCGGGCAACGTCGCGTTCGAGGCCCGGCTCCGCGCGCTCCGCGAGCTGGTCGTCCACCACCTCGAGCGCGAGGAGCGCGCGCGGCTCCCCCACGTCGAGAGGCAGATCGGCGTGCGCCGCTCGCGGGAGCTCGCGGAGCGGGTCGCGTCGCGCTTCGCCGAGCTCGTCGCCCTTGGCCATCGCAGCGCCCTTCGCCGGCGGACCTGACCGCCGAACGTCGCGCGAAAATCGGCATGCGGCTCGCGTTCGCAAGGACGAAGGCGAGCGGTCGGACTAAGATCCCTCCGATTCCGATGCATACCGTCCTCGTCGTCGAAGACGACAGCGACATCCGTGAGCTCTTCGGCGAAGTCCTCACGCAGGCGGGCTACCACGTCGTCGAAGCAGAGAACGGCCAGGAGGCGCTCGACTTCCTCCGCGAGCATCGCCCGTGTCTGATCCTGCTCGATCTCATGATGCCCGTGCTCTCGGGCCCCGAGCTCCTCGAGATCATGGCCGAGGACGAGCGGCTCGCCTCGCTCCCCGTCGTCGTCGTGTCCGCCGTCGCCGATCGGGGCTCGGCACCGGGCGTCCGCCGCTTCCTCCGCAAGCCGGTCCCCTCCGACGTGCTGCGCGCGGTCGTCGCCGAGTACTGCCCGCGGCCCTGAAGCGCTATAGTTCCGTCGAATGGCGCGCGCGCGGCTCGGCGTGATCCTCGGAGCACTTTCGGCGGGCGCGTTCCTCGCGACGGGCCTGGCCGACTGCGCCGATCCCACGCAGATCGAGATCGACGTGCGCACCGACGGGTGCAGCGTCGTGCGCAATACCGGGATCGCGGTGACGTCGCCCGAGCGCGTCGACGACGCGGACCTCACGATCTTCACGCCGCGGACCGCCGGATGCGAGGCGAAGCCGGAGGACCGCATCGGCACGCTCGTCATCTATCCGAGTGGTGCGAAGGACGCCGAGGTGGCCGTGCGGATCGTCACCGGCGTCACGCGCAACGCCCAGGATTGCGCGAAGGGACCGTACGACGGATGCATCGTCGCGCGCCGCGTCGTCCGCTTCGTGCCGGGGACGAGCCAGAAGGTCATCGTGATCATGTCCCGCGCCTGCGAGGGCAAGGACTGCGGTCGCGGCGCGGAGTGCACGCAGGGCGGCCAGTGCGTGACCGTGCTGCCCGACGGGGGCACCAGCGACGCGGGCGTCCTCGAGGCGGCGGCGCCGGACGCCGGGCGCGACGCGGCGGGCGACGGACCGAGCGACGCGGGACGCGACGCGTGCGTCGACTGTCAGGGCCCGGGCATGACCTGCACCGGCGGGACGACGTGCGCGATCGACTGCGCGCAGGCGGACTGCGAAGACAAGACGATGTGCGCGCCCGGTCTCGACTGCTCCTTCGCGTGCAGCGGATCGGAGGCGTGCTCGGGCACGCGCTGCGTGACGAACGCAGGTTGCTCCTTCGCCTGCACGAGCAGCAGCGCCTGCAAGGACATCGCTTGCTCCTCGGACCGCTGCACGGTCGCATGCAACGGCGGTCAGGCGTGCAACGGCGTGATCCACCTGAGCGGCGGCGACGCCGGGATGACGTGCACCGGCGGCAACTCGTGCAACGGTGCGGAGGCGTACTGCGACGCCGGCCGCTGCGCGCTGTCGTGCAACGAGCAGGGCGGCGGCGCCAACTGCCCCGACCCACGCAAGTGCGCGCCGGGATCGACGTGCATTGGGAAGTGGAACTGATCAGGGCCCCGGGACCGATCCGGGGCGGAAGGTCCCTTCGCCGGGAGAGCGCTCGATGGTGAGCGCGAAGTAGGTGGCCGCGCCGCCCGCCGCCAGGACCGCGAGCCCGGTCCAGAACCACCAGCGGGCGACGATCGGCGCCGGCTTCCGCAGCTCGAGATCGACCTCGCGTCGATCGCCGAGCGAGAGCGTCATCGGCACGCGCTCCTCGCGGTAGCCCTCCGCGTTGGCCGTGAGCACGTACGAGCCCGGCGCGAGCTTCGCCTCGAGCGGCGCACGGCCGAGCGCCCGTCCGTCGACGGCGATGTCCGCCGACGGCCGCGTGCGCACGATGATGAGCGCGTCCTCGGGCGCCTTCTTCTTGGGGACGAGCTGCGCGTCGATCGGGACGGTGACGCCCCCGGGCAGCTCGACGCTCGTGTGGAACGGCTCGTAGCCCTCGGCGGTGACCTCGATCGTGGCCGGGCCCGCGCGCGTGCGCACCTTCGTCTGGCGATCGATGAGGCCCGCGGCCTTCTCGCGCACCATGAGGCGGGCGCCCGGGGCGTTCGTCGTGACGACCAAGGTCGCGATCCGGCGGCGGAGATCGTCGAGGTGATCGCGGAGGCCGGTCACCTTCTTCTGCAGCGCGGGGGGCGCCTCGCGCTCGAAGCGTTCGAGCTCGTCGAGCGCCTCGGGGTAATCGCCCATCGCCTCGTGCGCGCGTCCCTGGTTGTAGACGAGCGCCGGATCGCCGGTGATCTCGAACGCCTTCGCGTAGAGCGCGAGCGCCTCGGCGTACTTGTCCTGATCCATCAGGGCGTCCGCCTCCTTCTTCATCCGGGCGGCCTCGGCCTTGGGATCGGTCTTCGGCTGCGCCTGCGCGAGCGCGGTGCGCGGGATCGCCGGCACGATCGCCGGCGCGGCGAGCGAGAGGAACAGCGCGAGGAGGCGGTGCGGCCGGGCGCGGCGCGTCGCGGTCATAGGTGCTTCGGGAGGATCGGCGAAGGGGCGGGGGCGGGCGAAGGAGCGGGCGCAGCGGAGGCGGTCGGAGGAGGCGCCGGCGGACGCGCCGCGGTCGCGCGCGGACGTGCCGGCTGCTTGGCGCGCGTGGCCGACGCGACGCTCACGACGGGCGGCGCATCGCTGGGTGCGGGCGGCTCCGGTGTGCTCGCCGTGTCCGCCGGGCTGGGCGCCGGCGGCGGGACCGCCGCGGTCTCCGCCGGGGGCGGAGGCGCCGGAGGCGTCGCGACGGTTCGCGTCGCGCCGAAGCGTTGCTCGATGAGGTCTCGCTTCATGTACGCGATCGTCCCGCCGGCGCCGAGGATCACGAGCAGCGCGAGGGCGAGCCACCACTTGCTCACCGTGCGGGGAGGCGGCGCGCCCACCCACGAGACGTTCGTGCCCCGCTCGCGGGGGCTGCTCTCCTCGCCGAGCGGCACCGGCGCGAACGGCGTGTCGTGCGTGCGTCGCGGGACCGACTGCGGCGGCACGCGCGCGAGCACGCCGGTGATCGGCTCGAAGTCGTCGAACGGCAGCAGCGCCTCGCGGAGCTCCTCGGCCGTTTGCCAGCGCTGCGTCGGATCCTTCGCGAGCGCCTTCATCACGATGGCGACGAGCGACGGCGGGAGCGCCGGCTTGAACCGCGAGGGCGGCGGTATGGGATCGCTGGCAATCTGCGCGATGACCGAGCGCGCATCGCCCGTGAAGGGGAGGCGCCCGGTGAGCAGCTCGTAGAGGATCACGCCGAGCGACCAGATGTCCGTCCGCGAATCGACGGTCGACGCCGAGCGGATCTGCTCGGGCGACATGTAGTCGACCGTCCCGAACACCGCGTCGGGCGCGGTGAGCCGGCGCTGGCTCTCGCTCTCGTTCTTCGCGATCCCGAAGTCGAGGATCTTCACGAGCTTGCGATCGGTCATCTCGCCGAGCTCGGTGAGGAACAGGTTCTCCGGCTTGAGATCGCGATGGACGATGCCGAGCGCGTGCGCCTCGGTGATGCCGGCGCACGCCTGTCTCACGAAGTCCACGGCCAGCGCGGTGCCGAGCGCTCCGCGGCGCTGCAGCTCGGTGCCGAGGTCGTGGCCGATCAGGAGCTCCATCGTGATGTACGGCTGTCCGTCGGGGAGGCGATCGACGTCGTAGACCCGCGCGACGTTGGGGCTTCGCAGCTTCGCGGCGGCCTGCGCCTCGCGGGCGAAGCGCGTCACCGAGTCCGGATCCCGGGCGAGCTCCGGTTTCAGCACCTTCAGGGCGACGGCCTGTTTGAGGTGGACGTGCTCCGCCTCGTAGACGAGGCACATGCCGCCCGCCCCCAGCTGCCTGAGCAGCAGGTATTTGCCCGCGAGCGTCTGCCCTTCGGCGAGACCCTCCGGGGGCGGAAGCGCGGCCGAGCCCATGGACTATCCCAGAAAGGTATCGCTCTCCCGGTGGACCTCACAAGTCGAGGTCGGGGGTGGGCGGTTACATCGTCGCCCACGCTGCGGGGCGGTCGCGTCCGTGCTCCGCCTCTCCGCGCTCGCCTCCGGCTTCAGCCGGTGTGCTCGAGGCTCGCCTCGAGCTTCGCCCGCATGGCGCGATCGATCTCCTCCGCCGAGATCGGCCGCACGAGATGGAGGTCGAACCCCGACGTGACGATCCGCTCGCGGATGCCGCGCTGATTGCCCCACGTGAGGACCACGGTCACGTGCGGTCGCACCGGCATCGATCGGAGGAGCCCGAACGCCGATCCGTCGCCCAGCACGAGATCGGTGAGCAGCGCGTCGATCGGCTGCTCGAGGACGCGCGTGCGCGCCTGCTCGCACGAGTGCGCGCGCACGACCTCCCAACCTCGCGCGACGAGCGAGAGCTTCAGGAGCGCGGAGCGCTCGCTGTCGTCGAGGACGGCGAGCACCACCGGACGATGCGCCGGCGGGACCATGACTCGTCGGAATCATAGTGATCGCGTCAGCGTCCGCCATGCGATCGAGGACCGTGGCGCACGCATTGCTCGCCGGGTCGCGTGAGCAACGGCAAGCAGACGCATGGTGCAGGCACCGAACGCGACCGTTCGCCGCGAATGCACCATCCGCGGCGTTTGCGCCGCCGTCGCCGCGCGTGGCTCACGTGGGTCGACGGCTACGTGCGTGCCGACGGGGTGCGCGTCCCCGGTCATTACCGCTCGAGCCACGGGCCTTCGTGCAGCGAGTGAACCTCAGCGGGCGTGGCCCGCTGCGTGCAACGATCGCAATCGGCGATGGCGAACCTCGATCATGCCCCGCTCGACCTGTCGCGGTGCTTTCTGCCGGAGGCCCTCGCCGGCATCTCGCCTGCGCGCGCCCTCACGCCCGACGACCGGCGTCGGCTCAATCAGATCCGCGCCGCGAGCTACCTGCATCTGTTCGACATGTTCGAGACGGCGCTCTCGGAGACCGTGCGTGCGCGTGCCAGCCACGACGTCGACGCGCGCGAGCTGCTCGCGCCCCTCGTCCGGCTCGATGCCTTCGATCACAACGAGCTCTTCCGCACGTTCGAGCGGGACTTCGCGCGGACGTTCCCGGTCGCGCCGCGCCTCATCCCTCCGGCCGAGGACCTGAACCGCGCGCTCGCCGTGGCCTCGCCCCTCGCGCTGCTCGTGCTCGCCTTGCACCTCAAGCTCGTGACCCAGCAGCACTACCTCGCGTGCGTGCGGGGCGACGAGGGCCTCGAGCCGCGCTTCGTTCGCGTGCTCAAGGAGCACTGGTCGGTCGAGTGCGGCAGCTCGAGGACGTGCGCGTCGAGCCTCGCCATCCAGCGCGCGCTCGCCTCGGCCCTTCCGGGCCGCATCCCCGCGGCGCTGCGCGACTACCGCCTGCTCGTGTTCACGTGCGACGACGTCCTCGCCAGGCAGGCGGAGCTCGACGTCACGACGCTGGAGCTCGCGCGGGGCGCAAGGCTCGACGAGGCGGAGCGCAAGACCGTCGTCTCTTGCCAGGTCGCCGCCCACCGCAAGACGTTCCTCACGGTCGGGATCGTCAACGCGGCGTTCGTCTATGCGATGCGGAGCCTGGGCCCGTCGGCGCCTGCGACCCTCGCGGGCGTCGTCTCGGCGCTCGGCAACCGCCGCTGACCTCCCATCGATTCGAGGCGTGTGCGTGCGACCTCGCCTCGCATCGTGACAAAACGCGACGCTCGCGCCGCCGAAAATCGCATTCTGTGCGCTTTCACGCGGGTGTGGCGGTGCGGCACGACAACTGCAGAGCCGAGCGCGACATGGACCGACGCATCCTCGTGGTCGACGACGAGCAGGAGACCTGCGACCTCCTTCAGATGGTCCTGAGCCGCGAAGGCTTCCAGGTCACGACGAGCACCTCCGCGCAGAGCGCCCTGGAGCTGGTCGGCGCGCAGGACTTCGACGCGGTGGTCACCGATCTCAGCATGCCGGAGATGGGTGGCCTCGAGCTGTGCGAGCGCGTGCTCGGCACGCGGCCGAACGTCCCGGTCGTCGTGATCACGGGACAGGGGAGCCTCGAGACGGCGATCGGCGCGATGCGCGTCGGCGCCTACGACTTCATCACGAAGCCGGTGGACCCCAAGATCCTCGTCGTCAGCGTCGCGCGCGCGGTGCAGCACAAGGGCCTGCAGGACGAAGTGAAGCGCCTGCAGTCGGTGGCCCCCGCGGACACGAGCTCGATCGAGAACGTGGTCGGTTCGAGCTCCGCGATGCGCCGCGTGTTCGCGCTCGTCTCGCGCGTCGCCGACAGCGAAGCGGGCGTCCTCATCCACGGCGAGACGGGCACCGGCAAGGAGCTCATCGCGCGCGCCATTCACGAGAACGGTCGGCGCAAGGACGGACCGTTCATCGCGATCAACTGCGCGGCGGTGCCGGCGTCGCTCATCGAGAGCGAGCTGTTCGGTCACGAGCGCGGCGCGTTCACCGACGCGAAGACGCAGCGCACCGGCCTCTTCGTGCAGGCGAACGGCGGGACGCTCTTCCTCGACGAGATCGGCGAGCTCCCCCTCGAGGTGCAGCCGAAGCTCCTTCGCGCGCTCCAGGAGCGCAAGGTGCGTCCGGTCGGATCGAACCGCGAGATCCCGTTCGACGCCCGCCTCATCGCCGCGACGAACCGCGTGCTCGAGGACGAGGTCTACGAGAAGCGCTTCCGCGAGGACCTCTTCTACCGGATCAACGTCGTGAAGATCGACGTCCCGCCGCTCCGCGAGCGAGGC
>JBDHVD010000119.1:0-20000 GCA_039809525.1 Labilithrix sp.
GCGCGCATGGGTCGTCTCCCATGCGCGGACGATCTCGGCGCGTGCGTCGCCCGCGTCGCGACCCTCGAGCGCCGCCGGCAGCCGGTTCGGCGCGCGTACGACGAGCGCCCCGGCAGGGACGGTGCGCACGACCTCGCGTCCGTCCGCCCGGCGCACGATCGCGAGCTGTCCCTGCGCGCGGCCGGTCACGACGGTGTGGCCTTCGCGCTCGGTGAGGAACAGGAGCGAGCTCGCGCCGGTCGCGAGGCGAGCCTCGCCCTCGACCGCCTGGCCCACGCCGTCGACGATGCCGCCGAGGGTGCGCACCGAGAGCTCGCTCCCGCGCATCGCGGCGCCGGCGAGGGGATCGTCGATGCGGACGCGCGTGTACGTCACGATCCGGCCGTCCTCCCAGCGCGAGGAGCGATCGACCGCGGTGACGCGTGCGACCATCGCGGAGGAGCGCGCGAGATCATCGAGCGAGAGCGCGACCGACACCGAGGCGTCGGCGCGTGGAGCGAACGTCGTGCTCGCGAGAGCTGCGGTGAAGAAGAGAAGGACGGACCGGCGCAAGAGCATCACGTGCGCTATATGCACGGCGCGTGGGGCTTCCTTCGAAGAATCGACACGCGCCGGCGATCGCCGCCGCGATCGTGCTGATCGCGCGCACGGCGCATGCGGAGGCGCCGGTGCTCGACGCGGACGGCGTCGAGGGCTGTCCCGACGCGGGCGAGCTCCGGCGATCGATCGCGGGTCACCTCGGACGCGATCCGTTCGAGGACGCGGACGCGCCGCGCGTCGCGGTGCGCGTGCGGTCGTCGGCGAGCGGCGCCTCGGCCGACGTCGTGCTCGGCGAGACGCATCGCACGATCGAGGGCGCTTCGTGCGCGGACGTCGTGCGCGCCTCCGCGCTGTCGCTCGCGCTCGCGATCGAGCGCGAGGCCGAGCGACCTCCGCCGGCGCCTCCTCCTCCTCCGCCGGCTCCTCCTCCTCCCGTCGCACGCGAGGCGCCGCCGCCGGAGGCTTCGCCGTCCGTGCGCGACGATCGCGTCGTCGCGACGGCGTCGGCCCTCACCACCGTGGGCCTCTTGCCCCGCGCGGCGCCGGGCTTCGGCGCAGGAGCGCGCGTGCGCGTGGCGGAGCGCGTGTGGATCTCGGCGCGCGGCTTCGCGCTCCCGTACGCGTCGATGCCGAACGACGCGTTCGCGATGCGCCTCTTCGCCGGCGGTGCGGGCGCCTGCGTCGAGCCGGCCGGGACGAAGGACGTCGCGCTCGTCGGCTGCGGGCATCTGCTCGCCGGATCGTTCGAGGTGCGCGACGCGACCGATCCGCTGCTCGGTCCGAGCGCCGCCCTGTACCTGGGCGCGAGCCTCGCGGCCGGGGTCCGGGCGCGGATCGCCGGTCCGCTTTCCGTCGAGGGCGGAATCGACGGCCAGTTCCCGTTCACCCGGCCGACGTTCCTCGCCGCGACTTGCCCGCCCACCGGCTTCGAGCCACCTTTCGCCGCACTGGCCTTGTGGCTCGGCGCGGGAATCTCCCTGCGCTGACGATTTCTCGAAGGACCGGCCGGGGTCGAGGCATTCATCGTGCGCGTGATCGCCGGCCTGTTCCAGAGACAGCTCCTCGCCCCCGAGGACGACGTCCGTCCGGGCGCCGACGTGTCGCGCATCTACGAGGTGCACGCCTCGTTCGTCTGGGCCTCGCTCCAGCGGCTCGGCGTCCGTGACGCGGACCTCGACGACGTGCTCCAGGAGGTGTTCGTCGTCGTCCACCAGAAGGTCGCGACGTTCGACGGCAGCTCGAAGATGACGACCTGGCTCTTCGGCATCTGCCTCCGCGTCGCGTCCGGCTATCGCCGGCGCGGCTTCCGGCGCAACGAGACGTGCATGGCGGAGCCACCCGAGGACGGAGCGTCCGCGTCGGCCTCGCCCGAAGAGGCGATGGCCGCGGCCGAGTCGCGCCGGCGCCTCGCCGCGCTCCTCGACGAGCTCGATCTCGAGAAGCGTGCCGTCTTCGTCATGTTCGAGATCGACGAGATGCCGTGCGAGGAGATCGCGCAGATCGTCGGCGCGCCGATCGGGACGGTGTACTCGAGGTTGCACTCTGCACGTAAAGACTTCCAGAAGGCGCTTGCCCGGATGCATGCGCGCGACGCGCGCGGAGGTGGCGGATGACCGAGCCTCGACGCTGGAAGGACTCGCCCGACGCGCCGATCGGCATGCGCGAGCTGCTGTCCTCGGCGCGGCCCACGCGGCCGATCGACGATCGCGCGCTCCGCCGGGGAGCCTCGCGCGTGGCGAAGCTCGGCGTCGCGCCGGCTGCGGCCGCCGCCGCCGTCGGGATCTGGACGAAGCTCGCGGCCGCCGGCGTCGTCGGCCTCGCCGCGGTCGGCACCGTCGTCGCCGCGCGCTCGCACGACGCGCCGGTAGCCCATGCGCCCCCGGTGACCGCGCCGGCGCTCGCGACCGCCGTCACGCCCGCGCCGCCGCCTCTGCCTTCGCCGCCGCCGATGATCGAGCCGCCGCCGCCCCCCGCGCGCGCGCCCGCACCCGTGCTCGCGCCCATGCCCACGCCCGTCCCCGCGCCGGAGCCCGCGCCCGCCCCCGCACCCGCACCCGCACCCGCACCCGAGAGCACGCTGTCCGCGGAGCTGTCGCTCCTCGAGGACGCGCGCGCGGCGCTGGTGCGTGATCCCGCGCGCGCGCTCGCCGTCCTCGAATCACATCGCCGCCGCTACGGAGAAGGCGCGCTCGCGGCCGAGCGCGATCTGATGGAGCTCGACGCGCTCCGGCGCGCGGGCCGCACCGAGGAAGCGCACGCGCGCGCGACCGCGTGGCTCGCGCGCGATCCCGCGGGCCTCCACTCGACGCGCGTCCGCGCGATCCTCGCGACGCTCGAAGGTCGCTGACCGCGCTCACTCGTGCTGGTCGAGCGCGTCGAGGAACGGCGCGCGGATCTCCGCGAGGTGCTCGTCGATGCGGTCCTCCGTCCAGCCGTCGGTCCGGATCGGCGGGAGGAAGCGGATGGTGACCTTCGCCGGACGGAGGCGGAGGGTCGACCTCTTCCACACGCCGGCGAGGCCGAGCGTCACCATCGGGACGATCGGCAGCTTCGTCTCGAGCGCGAGGTGGACGATGCCCTTCTTGAACGGCAAGAGACGGCCGTCCTCCGAGCGCGTGCCCTCGGGCAGGATGCAGAGCGACAGTCCGTGGTCGCGGATGAACGTCGCGGCGCGGCGGAGCGAGGCCTTCGCCCGCTCGGTCCTCCCCCGATCGAGGAACACGTGCCCGGCGAGCCACCAGGCCTGTCCGTAGAACGGATAGAAGAGGACCTCCTTCTTCGCCACGCCGACGGTGCCGGGAGGCGTCAGCCAGATGGTGGTGAACGCGTCGAGGATCGACGTGTGGTTGCACGCGAAGATCGCCGGCCCTGCGCACATGACGTGCTCCAGCCCCTCGACGGTGACCGGGCAGCCCGCGCACCACATCACCGAGCGGCCGATGAGCGTCCCGAAGAAGTTCGTCAGCCGGATGCGGAGCACCCGGAACGGGAGGAGGAGCACGAGCAGCGGGAGGAGCACGGTGACCAGCGTCCCCACGCACACGAAGCCTGCCGCGAGCCGCAAGAGTCCCATCGAGCGTCGTTCATCCCTTCACGAAGAGCAGCACCGCGAGCAGCGCGAACCCGAGGACCGCGAGGAGCAGCGCGATGGCGAGCGATCCGCCGGGCGGCCGGGCGGTGACCTTCTCGCCCGCCGCCGCGGCGTCGTCGAGATCGGCGAGGAGCATGGCCGCGCGCGCCTCGCGCGACGCCGCGACGAGGAGCAGGACGTCGATCGCGGCGGCCGCGGCGAGCGAGAGGAGGCCGATGAACAGCCCGAGGCGATGCCGCGCGCGGTTCGCCTGGCCGCGCACCGCCATGCCGTCGAGCGCGAGCCACCGCGGGAAGCCCTCCGCCGGGTGCTTCGCGAGGTGCGGCCCGAGCGAGCACGTGTCCATCTCGTCACCGACCACGAACGGCTTCGCGACGGCCGCGCCCGCGAGACGCTCGGCGCCGCGCGGCTCGCCCGAGACCACGAGCCAGTGGAGCCCGCGCGCGAGCGGCGGCAAGGTGAAGCGCGCGCGCGGGATCGCGTCGCCCGGATCGAGCGCCACCGGCAGCGCCGCGGCGGCGACGCGACCGCGCTCGTCGTCGACCTCGACGTAGACCACGTGGCGCGGGTTCGGCGCGACGAGCACCACCGTCTGGGCCTCGTTCTCCGGTACCGCGCGCGGCATGCCGACGAAGAACGCGCCCGGAGCGACCGGCAGCGGACCGAACCACTCGCCCTTCCCCTCGCCGCCCGCCCCGGTCGCGTGCGCGGTGACGCCGAGGCCGACGACGTGGGCCTCCGCGATCGCCGGCACCTCCGCCCATCCGTTGTCGCACGTGGTGACGTGCTCCTTCGTGAGACGAAGGCCGGGCTCGGGCGCGAGGTCGAGCGCGCTCGGCTTCGACGCGTGGATCCACATCGAGGTCTCGAACCCGGGCACGAGGCGCTCGCCCTCGACGAGGACGTCGAGGTCCACGGGGCCGGTGCGCTTCGCCGGACGTGCGGCCGCGCGCGTCGACGACGTACGCGCCCACTCCACGTCCGTGTAGCCGAGCGTCCCGGCGGCGAGCGGCTGCGATTCGCCCTCCACGCGGAGCTCCACCTCGAGCGGATCGCCCTTCGCGTAGCCCGCGATCGCGAGGTTCGCCTCGGCGATGCCGTCGGCGTTGCTCGCGCCCGTCCAGCGCGCCTCCTTGCCCTTCGATCGCGCGACGAGCGAGAGCCCCTGCATCGCGACGGTCTCGCGGACGCTCCGCTCCTCGTAGTACGTGAGGATCTGCAGCGCGATCGGCGTGGGCGCACCCTCGGTCGGCGGCCGGCCGGGGGGCGCGGCGAAGATCGACGCCGCGCGCACCGCCTCGCCGGCGCCGACGCGGAGGCCGAGCATGAACGTCCCGACCGCGACGAGCGGCGCGCCGACGAGGAGGAGCGTCCGCTTCATGGGACGATGTCCGTGACCCCGCGCTTCGCGAGCACGCGGAGCGTGCCGTCCGCCTGCCGCTCGACGTCGATGAACGCGTCACCGCGCGGCGATGCGCGCACGATGCGGATCCCGTACGCCTCGACGTCGCCCGGCCGCACGCTCCAGAAGCTCACGCGCGCGGGACGCGCCGGCACGCGCGCGGTGGCCGCGCGATCGACCACGTCGCGGATGAAGCGCACGACGAGCGGACCCTCGTGGCCCATGCCGGGCACGCGGTCGAAGCGCACGTCGAAGCCGCGCTGCTTCATCGCGTCGTGGAGCATCTCGCTCTGCACGATCGGCGAGGTGCGGTCGGCCTCGCCGTGGATCAGGTGCACGGGCAGGTGCCTCGCGTTCTCGACGATGTCGAGCGCGTTCACCTGATGCGCGCCGGCCTCGCCGCCGAGGATGCCGCGCACGTACGTGGTGAGATCGTACCTGCTGTCGCCGAAGAAGCTCGCGACGGAGGCGAAGCGATCCGGCCGGTGGAACGCGATCGTGGTCGCGCCCGCGCCGCCCATCGACGCGCCCCAGATCGACACGCGCGCCGGATCGATCGCCACGCGCTTGCCCGCCTCGTCGATCGCGCGCATCACCTCGTCCTCGGCGTCCGCGACGTAGAGCGAGTTGCCGAGGCCGCTCGGCATGAGCAGGACCACGTCCTTCTTCTCCGCCTCGTCGAGCAGCTCGCGGTAGGCCGCATAGGTCCACGGCGTGCCGTTCCACGGGTGGACGCCCACGAGGAGCGCGCCGGGCTTCTTCGGATCGTGCCCGCGCGGCACGAAGAGCACCGCCTCCCCCGCGAAGGGCTTGCCTGCGTGCGGGCTCGCGAACCGCACGATCGAGGTGAACCGGGGCGAGCGCCACGGCGCGCACGCGATCCGCTTCTCGTAGGTGGAGACGTTCACCTCGACGCGGAGGTCGTGCGGGCCCGGGCCGACGTCGAGCTCGAGGGAGCCCTTCGATCCGGCGTCGCGGACGGCGCCGTCGACGGTGACGCGGCCCCGCCCGTTGCAGTGGGGCACCGCGATCCGCGGCCCGAGCGCCGTCACACGGATCTCGCGCGTGCCCGGCGCGACGGCCGCACCCTGCTGGTCCCAGACGAGCGCCGCCTGGGCATCGGCCGCGTCGCGCGCCGCCTCGTGCGACATCGCCGCGAAGGCGGTCAGCGCGAGGGCCCCGAGCGAATCGATCATCGGGCGCCATCGTACTTGTCAAAGGGCGCCGCCACCCCCTAAACGTGGGGCGGGATGTCTACCGCCGCGACCAGCGCGACCCACACCGACCGAGGGTTCCTCAGGACGCGGATCGGCTCCGCGGTGGCGATCGCGCCGCTCGGCGTCTGGACCGTCGTCCACCTCTGGAACAACCTTGCGGCGTTCAAGGGCGGCGCGGAGTGGGAGCGCGCGGTCACCGAATACGACCACCCGATCGCGTTCTTCTTCTCGTCCTTGATCGCGCTCTTGCCGCTCGGCATCCACACGGTCTGGGGCATCGGCCGCCTCTTCACCGTCAAGCCGAACAACGTCCGCTACCGCTACTTCCAGAACGTGAAGTACGCGCTCCAGCGCCTCTCGGCGATCGGCGTGCTCCTCTTCCTCGGCGCGCACCTCTGGAAGGCGATGCTGAGCCCCCGCCTGATGCACGGCCGGGCGGAGACGTTCGCGGACATCTCGACCACGATGCACCACCACCTGCCGACGCTCGTGGTCTACGTGCTCGGCGTCCTCGGCGTCGCGTACCACCTGGCCAACGGCGTCCAGACGTTCACCATGGGCTGGGGCATCGTCACGAGCCGGGCCGCGCTGAAGCGCCTCGAGAAGCTCATCGTGCTCTTCTTCCTGCTCCTCCTCGGGATGGGCTGGGCCGGCGTCTACGCCCTCTGGGCCGCGGGGGCCTGAGGCCCGGGGGGAGCGCCGTCCGGTTCACGGCCGCGGTCCTCCGTGGTATGCCGCGACGCATGCTCACGCGGCGGATCTTCACCATCGGAATCGCGGCTCTGGCCGTGACCGCGGTCTCGGCCACCGGCTGCAGCCGCAAGAACGATCAAGAGATCCCGATCGGGGCGTTCTTCTCGCTCTCCGGGTCGGACTCGACCTTCGGCAGCGACTCGAAGGAGGGCATCGATCTCGCGGTGGACGAGGTCAACGCCGCCGGCGGCATCAAGGGCAAGAAGGTCCGCGTGATCTTCGAGGACGACAAGTCCACCACCCAGGAGGCCTCGCAGAAGGTCCGCCAGCTCATCGACCGCGACAAGGTCGTCGCCGTCCTCGGCGAGGTCGCGTCGAGCCGCTCGCTCGCCGGCGGTCTGGTGGCGAACACGAGCAAGGTGCCGATGGTGACCCCGTCGTCGACCGCCCTCGAGGTGACGCAGGGCCGCGAGTGGGTCTTCCGCACCTGCTTCACCGACGATCAGCAGGGCCAGGTCGCGGCGCGCTTCGTGAAGAACGACCTCAAGAAGTCGAAGGTCGGCATCTTCTACGCGGCGCAGGACACGTACTCGTCGGGGCTCGCGAAGAGCTTCCGCGACGAGGCGAAGAAGCTCGGCCTCGAGGTGGTCGTCGACAAGGGCTACCAGAAGGGCGAGACGAACTTCCGCACGTACCTCTCGGAGCTGAAGGCGGCGGGGCCGGAGATCATCTTCGTCCCGAACTACTACAACGAGATGGTGCTCATCGCGCGGCAGGCGAAGGAGGCCGGCATCCCCGGCTCGAGCTTCCTCGGCGGCGACGGGTGGGACTCGTCGAACCTCGTCGAGGGCGCCGGCGCCGAGCTCGAGGGCGCATACTTCACGAACCACTACGCCCCCGACGTGCCGTGGCCGAACTCGATGAAGTTCCGCGACGCGTACAAGGCGAAGTTCAAGCACGACCCGCCGGCGCTCGCCGCGCAGGGCTACGACGCGGCCCGCGTGCTGTTCGACGCGATCACCCGCGCGCCCGAGGTCACGCCCGACGCGATCCGCAAGGCGCTCGCCGAGACGAAGGGCTTCCAGGGCGCGACCGGCGCGATCACCATCGACAAGGATCGCAACGCGCAGAAGCCGGTCGTGATCGTCCAGGTGAAGGACAAGAAGTTCACCTTCAAGTCCGAGCTCATGGCCGGCTCCTGATCGGATGAAGGTCCTCGAGGCGCTGCTGACCGGCGTGACGCAGGGCGCGATGATCGCGCTCGTCGCGCTCGGCTACACGATGGTGTACGGCGTCCTGCAGCTGATCAACTTCGCCCACAGCGAAGTGTTCATGATGGCCGCCTACGTCGGCCTGTTCCTCATCGTCGCCCTCGGCGGCTCGTCCGCGCCGCTCGTGGCCGGCGTCGCCGGGACGCTCGGCGCGATGGTGTTCGCCTCCGCGCTCGGCGTGGCGGTCGAGCGCGTCGCGTACCGTCCGCTGCGCTCCCGCGGCAAGGGCGCGCTCCTCCGCGTCACGCCGCTCGTCGCCGCGCTCGGCATGTCGGTGCTCCTCCAGAACCTCGCGCAGCTGCTCTTCAGCGCGAAGTTCCGGCCGTATCCGCAGCTCCTCACCGGCACGGTGAACGTCGGCGTGACGATGAGCTCGTCGCGGGTGCTCATCCTCGTCACCGCGGTCGTCGTGATGACGGCGCTCGAGCTGATCGTGAAGCGCACGTGGTTCGGCAAGGCGATGCGCGCGCTCAGCACGAACGAGGAGGCGGCGCGCCTGATGGGCGTCCGCACCTCGCGCGTGATCGCGATGACGTTCTCGCTCGGCTCCTCGCTCGCGGCCCTCGGCGCGGTCCTCTACTGCCTCGATCAGAGCCAGGTGTACCCGACGATGGGCGTCATCATCGGGACGCGCGCGTTCGTCGCGGCGGTGCTCGGCGGCATCGGCAGCATCACCGGCGCGATGCTCGGCGGGCTCTTGCTCGGCGTGATCGGCGAGCTCGTCAAGCTGACCGACTACTCCGGCGGCGTCGACGTCCTCGTGTTCGTGGTGCTCATCCTCGTCCTGCTCGTGCGTCCCGCGGGCCTCCTCGGCTCGGCGCGCATCGAGAAGGTCTGACATGCGAGCGACGCTCGCCCGCTTCGCGCTGTCGCTGGTGCTCGCGGGATGCGCGTCGGGCGCACCGAAGGCGGAGCCGCCGCCGGCCGCGCGTGCCGCGCCCGCGCCCGCGCCCGTCGTCGTCACCGACGTCGATGCGGCCTCGCCCGCGACCCCGGCCGATGCCGGTGCGCCGGTCGCGGAGGTCGATGCCTCGGCCGCCCCGCCGCCCGCGGTCGAGCGCAAGGGCAAGGTGTGGCCGTTCCACCCGTGGGACCGTGCGGTGGCGGTCGCGTTCAACGACTTCCCGATGCGTCCGCGCACGCAGCTCCGTGCGTACGACGAGCACGGCTGGAGCCCGCACCTCACCGAGAAGAAGCCGCTCGACGCGGCGAAGGCGAAGAAGGCGGTCGACCTCGTGACCGCGACGAACGGCGACGTCTTCGTGTCGAAGTGCCCGTTCCCGCGGCACGCGGTGGTCCTCTACGAGGGCGAGGTCCCGGTCGCCAGCATCAACGTGTGCTTCGAGTGCGGCGACATCCTGCTCTGGCCGCGCTGGGAGCCGGAGCCCGACTGGGACAAGCTCTCCGATCGCGAGATGAAGGCGATCGAGGACAAGCGCACGCGGCAGATGAAGCTCTACGACAAGGCGTTCCCGCGGTGGAAGACGTTCTTCCGCGACGACGTGGGCTTCGCCGTCGACGATCGCGGTCACTGAGCTCGCGCGGCTATCGCCCGTCGCCGCGCAGGGCCATCGGGTAGCCGCCCCCGACGATGTCGTAGGTGAGGCTGGACGTGTTCGGATTGCGCTGCACCCACTGGGCGAGCGTCTCGTCCGGACCGTGCATCCGCATCGCGCCCTCGCGCCGGACGAGGTCGCGCACGCGGACCTTCGTCTCGTCCTCGCCGCACCCGTCCTCGAGGACGCGGACCTCCTCCATCGAGGACGCGAACCGCGGCAGCGCCTGCTCGAACGCGGCGTGATCGGCGTAGTAGAGCCCGCTCAACGCCATGAGCTGCGCCGGCGTGGTCCCGTGCTCGAGGACGACCGCGAGGAGCTCGGCCGCGCTCTTCTCGGCGAGGATGGTCCGGAGCGCGTACACCGCCGGCACCGGCAGACCGCTGTAGCCTTTCGCCGCGCCCCCGAACGCCTCGGCATTGCCGAGGACCTGGACCGCCTCGCGCGCGTCGGCGCTCGCCACGATCGCGGGCGGCACCGGCAAGACGCGGCGGATGACCGGCGCCGCGCCCTCGGTCTTCGCAGGAGGCGCGGTCGCGCGAGGCGGCGGGGACGGCGTCTGCGCGCAGGCGGCGACGCACGAGAAGAGGAAGACGACCGAGCACCACTTCATGGCGCCGTCAGACGTGTCACCTCTTCATCCGATCTACGGGACCGTCGGTCGGCTCGTTCGATCACACGTCGGACGTCGGCTTGCGCGGAGGCGGGGCGTCGATGTTCGGCGCCGCGCGGAGGGTTGAGCTCGACGGACGCGGCGGGAGCGGCGGAGGCCTCGGCGCGACCGGCGGCGGCGCCGCGGGCGAGCGCATCGGCGGCGGCGTGTCGTCGAACGCGAGCATCGGATCGGTCTCCGCCGCCTCGAGGACGGACGGCTCGAGCGACACGGGAATGGCCGACGCCGGGGCGACCGAGGGCGGCTCGGCCGAGTTCTTCTCGTCCTCGAGCCGCATCGCCTCGAGCACCAGCGCGCCGACCGATCCGCGCGGCTCGATCGTCCCGACGTGCTCGCGCGGAGAGAACGCGAAGCGGCCGGCGCGCCACGAGAGGACCTCGCGCAGCACCTCGAGGGCGGGTCGGTCCTGGCCGTCGATCTCCGTCGCGGAGAAGAGGCCGGACACGAGGAGGAGCTTCGCGCGCTTGCCCGACGCCGCGACGATGTCGAGGAGCCCCGAGCGGCGCTCCATCTCGAACATCATGAGGACGCTCGCGAGGGGGAACTGGGCGAGGTCCCCGCGGATCGCCGCGCCGAGCGACGTCGACGAGGGCGGGCCGTTGTCGCCGACGAGCCGGCGGGACATGCCGACGAGCGCGGTCACGTGCGTCGCGATCTCGTCGATCGCGGCCGGCCGCGTGACGTAGGCATCGACGCCGACGGCGAGGGCCTGCTGGCGGACCGCCCGGTCGCGCGACTCTCCGATGAGGATGATCGGCGTCTTCGCGACGCGTCCCGGCTCGGTCCGGACGCGCCGGACGAGCCACGCGCCGTCGAGATCGGGCAGCTCGGACGCACACACGATGCAGTCCGGCGTCACCTCGAGCGCGCACTGGAACCCCGCGCGGGCCTCGGCGCGGCGCTCGACGGTGAAGCCCTCGTCCGTCAGAGCGCGAACGAGCGGCACGGCGACGTCGTCGTCGCCCTCGATCACGAGCACACGGCCGAGAGACACGCCGAAACCCTACCACGCGGGGTCCAGCGGGGCGAAATCCTCACCAGATCCGGACGAATGAGCGCGGCGCGCGCTTCTGCCGCCGGCACCGGGTGGCGCCGTCCATGTAACATACACTCAGTGCGCGGCGCGGCTTGCCGCCCGTCGTCCGGCCGGAGCGATGCCACACGTGGTTGTGGATGAGGAGCACCTCGCCGGCCACGGTGGGGACCGGGACCGCGCGATCGCGCGCGGCGTGCTCGGCCAGCTTGTCGGTGGGCACCACGCCGCCGAGCGGCGTCGCGAGGCCGCGGAGGTGGCTCCCCTCGACGAACTCGACGCAGCCGCTGCCGAGCGGCGCGTCGTCGAGCCCGGTCCAGATCTGGAGGACGGGCTCGCGGTCGAGGCCCCAGAACGTGCCGCCGTCCTGGTGCCACGGCAGATCGGAGCCGCCGCCCGCGTGCTTGTTCATGAGGAACGCGCGATAGAGCGTGACGCCGTCCTCGTCGAGGCGCGGGTAGACGCGCGCGGCGACGCGGCGGAAGACGTCGCTCGAGATCCACGCGAGAAAGAGCGGATCCTTCTCGAGCTTCTCCACCTTGCGGTACGCGAGCGACGGGCCCTTCCAGCCCTTGCCGTACTCGAGGTCCTCGTACCGTCCGCTCGCGGAGTCGTGCTGGAAGAAGAGGCCGTCGTAGGCGACCTCGCCGAGCATGATCGCGTCGGCGCGCGCGCGGAGGGGCGCGAGCGTCTCCTCGCCCGCGAGCCTCCCGAGGCGCGCCCAGCCCTTCTCGCGGTAATGCGCGACGGCGGCGTCGATGGCGTCGTCGGTGAGGGGCGGGATCGGCACGGCTCGGATGATAGCGTCTACCGCGGTGCAGCCTCCTCCGCCAGGCATCCGCGTCGCCGCGCACGAGGACGCGGTCGAGCTCGCGATCGCGCGGCCCGCCCGCGTCCGGCGCGCCCTCGTGTGGACCGCGGCGACCGGGATCGGCTTCGCCGTCGCGGCGGTCGCCACGGCGATCGGCACGCGGGCGCCGAAGGAGCCGCTGTTCGTGGTCGCGACGTTCCTCTTCGCCGGGCTCGCCGGCTCGATCCGCGCCGTGGTGCTCGGGCGTCGCCCGGTCCGGCTCGCGCTCGACGCCGATCACCTCGCGGTGACGAACGCGCGGCCGTGGTCGATGCAGAACGTGGTCCTCGCACGCGCGCGGATCGCCGCGATCGAGCCGATCCCGAACGGGATCGCCGCGCGCCTCCGCGACGGCCGCCTCGTCTCGATCGTGCGCGAGCTCGGCTCGGAGGAGGCGGCCTTCGTCGAGGCGATCCTTCACTCGGCGGCGGCGAGCGCGCCGTCGTCGATCGCCGGCACGGGCTCGGACGCGTGCGCCGCCGAGCGGTCCTTGGCGAGCAGCACGTAGAGCGACGGCACGACGAAGAGCGTGAACACCGTGCCGATGGCCATGCCTCCGACGAGGACGATGCCGATCGAGTTGCGGGCGACCGCGCCCGGGCCGCTCACGAGCGTCAGCGGGAAGTGACCGGCCACCGTCGCCACGGTGGTCATGAGGATCGGGCGGAGGCGGGTGCGCGCGGCCTCGAACACCGCGTCGATCTTCGACCGGCCGAGCTCCTGCTGGGCGTTCGCGAACTCGACGATCAGGATGCCGTTCTTCGACACCAGGCCGACGAGCGTGACGAGGCCGACCTGCGAGTAGATGTTGAGCGTCGTCGTCCAGCCCTCGGTCAGCCCGAAGTGGAGCTGCGGCGGGCCGGCGAACTTGAGGAAGGTGAAGACGAGCGCGCCGAACATCGCGAGGGGCACCGACCCCGCGAGGATGACGAGCGGGTCGCGGAACGAGTTGAACTGCGCCGCGAGCACCAGGAAGATGAGGAGGATGGCGAGCGACATCGCCGGGAGGAACTTGCCGCCCTCCTGCCGGAGCTGGCGCGACTCGCCGGTGGTGTCGACGCGATAGCCGGGCGGAAGGTGCTTCTTCGCGCTGTCCTCGAGCGTCTTCAGCGCGCCGTCGAGCGAGCGCGTCGGGACGCCCGAGAGCTTCACCGCGTTGAGCTGCTGGAAGCGGTTCAGCGTGCGCGGCTCGATGCCGTCCTTCAGCGTGGCGACCGAGCTCAGGGGGATGAGCTGCCCGTTCGGGCCGCTGATGTGGATCTGCGTGAGCTGCTCGGGCGTGAGCCGGCTGTCGCGCGCGATCTGCGGGATGACCTTGTAGCTGCGTCCCTCGATGTTGAACCGGTTGACGAAGTTGCCGCCGAGCATCGCCGAGAGATCGGCGCCGACCTCGCGCATGGTGAGCCCCATCGCGGCGATCTTGTCGCGGTCGAGGACGATGTCGGTCTTCGCCTGATCGATGCGCACGTCGACGATCGGCGGGAAGGCGAACTGCCCGCTCTTCATCGCGTCCTCGACGATGCCCTGCACCGCGCGGAGGATCTCCTCGTGGCTCGCGGTCGACGCGATCACGAATTCGACGGGGAACACGCCCGCGCTCGGCAGCGCCGACGGGAGGAACACGGGCGCGCGCACGCCGGTGATGCCCGACGTCTTGCCGTAGAGCTCGCCCTGGATGCCGAAGATGTTCCGCTTCCGCTCCTCCCAGGGCTTCACGATCATGCCGCCGAAGCCGCCCGAGGCGAACGTGATCTGGAAGGAGTGGTCGAACTCCGGCGTCGACTCGAACTGCTCCTCGACCTGCGCGGCGTACTGCGCCACGGTCTCGAGGCTCGCGTTCGCGGGCACGTCGAGCGCGGTGAAGACGCCGCCCTGGTCCTCGTTCGGCGCGAGCTCCGCGGGGGACAAGACGTAGAGCGGGAAGACGGCGAGCGTGAGCGCGCCCCACACGAGATAGACCGCGGGACGCGCGCGCAGCGTGCCCTTCAGCATGCGCTCGTAGAGCCGCCGGAACGCGTCGAAGCCGCGATCGATGTTGCGCGACAGCCACCCGGTCTGCGGTCCGTCGTGCAGCAGGCGCGAGGCCATCATCGGCGAGAGCGTCAGGGCGACGAAGCCGGAGATGAAGACCGCGCCGGCGAGGGTGAACGCGAACTCGCGGAAGAGCGCGCCGGTGAGGCCACCCTGGAAGCCGATCGGCGCGTAGACCGCCGCGAGCGTGATGGTCATCGCGATGATCGGCCCCACGAGCTCGCGCGCGCCGGCGATCGCCGCCTCGATGCGCGTCTTGCCGAGGCGGATGTTGCGCTCGACGTTCTCCACCACGACGATCGCGTCGTCGACGACGAGGCCGACCGCGAGCACGATCGCGAGCAGCGTGAGCAGGTTCACGGTGAAGCCGAGCGCCTGCATGAGGAAGACCGCGCCGACGAGCGACACGGGGATGGCCACCACCGGCACGATCACCGAGCGCACCGACCCGAGGAAGAGGAAGATCACGCAGACGACGATGAGGATCGTCTCGAGCAGCGTGTGGACGACCTCGTGGATCGCGCTGTCGATGTACTTCGTCGAGTCGAACGCGATGTGCGCCGACATGCCGGAGGGGAGCTCGCGCTGGATCTGCTCCATCTCGCGGCGCACGCCGGCGATGACGTCGAGCGAGTTCGCGTTCGGCAGCACCCAGACGCCCATGAACACGGCGCGCTTGCCGCTCATGCGGACGTCCTGGTCGTAGGTCTCGGCGCCCATCACGACGTCCGCGACGTCGCGCAGGCGGACGAGCGTGTCGCCCTGGCGCTTGACCACCAGGTCCTGGAACTCGCCGAGCGACTTCAGGTCCGTCGACGCGGTGAGGTTCACCTGCACCATCGCGCCCTTCGTCTGGCCGACGGCGGAGAGGTAGCTGTTCGCCGCGAGGGCCTGGCGGACCTGCGCGGGCGAGACGCCGAGCGCCGCCATCTTCTCCGGCCGGAGCCACGCGCGGATGGCGAAGGCGCGTCCGCCGAGGATGTCGGCGCGCTGCACGCCCGGCACCGCGGAGAGCCGCGGCTGCACCACGCGGAGCAGGTAGTCGGTGACCTGGTTGTCCTCGAGGATGCTCGAGTCGAAGCTCAGGTACATCGCGGCGAACGCCGCGTCGGAGGGCTCGATCGCGATCGACGGCACCTCCGCTTCGGGCGGGAGATCGGCGCGCACCTGGTTGACGCGGGCGGTGATGTCCGCGAGCGCCGCCGCCGCGTTGAAGTTGAGCTTCAGGCGGACGTTGATCGTCGAGAGGCCCTGGACGCTCTGCGACTCGATGTAGTCGATGCCGTCGGCCGCGGCGATCGAGCGCTCGAGCGGCGAGGTGACGAACCCGCGCACGAGATCGGCGCTCGCGCCGACGTACGCCGTGCGGACGGTGACCGTCGCGCTCTCGATCTTCGGATACTGCCGGACGTTGAGCGAGCGGATCGCCTGGAGGCCGGCGACGATGATGACGAGGTTCACCACCAGCGCCAGCACGGGGCGCTTGATGAAGATGTCCGTGAGCTTCATGGGTCACCGGTTCTCGGGATGCGGCGCGAGCTCGGGCTTCGGGGCCCTGGTGTTGTCGACGACGACGGACGCGCCGTTGCGCAGCTTGAACGCACCGGCGGTCACCACTTCCTTGTTCTCGTCCAGCCCGTCGAGCAGGGCGACGAAGTCTCCGCGCGCGCGTCCGAGGCGAACGAGCTGCTGGCGGGCGGTCTTCACCGGCTTGCCGCCCTCGATCTTCTTCTCCTCGACCACGAACACCGAGTCGCCGTACGGCGCGTGCACGATGGCGGTCGCGGGCACCGACACCGCGGCGGTCGTCTGCGGGAGGATCACCTCGACCTCGACGAACATGCCGGGCCGGAGCCTCTCGTCCTCGTCGGCCACGTCCGCGCGGAGCTTCACCGTGCGGGTCGCGGCGTCGACCGTCGGATCGACCGCGGCGAGCTTGCCGGCGAGCGGCGCGCCGCCGTCGGCGCCGAGGGTGACGCGCACCGGCATGCCGACCTTCACGTCGGCGAGGCGCTGCTGCGGGAGCGTGAAGTCGACGTGCACCGCCTCGAACGTCTCGAGGACGGTCACCGGGGTGCCGGGGTTCAGGTACTGACCGACGTTCACCGAGCGCATGCCCAGCCGTCCCGCGAACGGCGCGCGAACGGTCTTCTTCGCGATCTGCGCCTGGATCGCCTCGACGTCGCCCGCCGCGCTGCGGAGCGAGGACTCGTCCGCATCGCCCTGCGCCGCGGAGATCGCGCCCTTCTCGACGAGCGCGCGCGTCCTCGCGTGCGTGGTGGTCGCGAGGTTCTTCCGCGCGACGGCGGAGGCGAGCTGCGCCCGCTCGACGCTCGTGTCGAGCTCGACCAGGACCTGCCCTTGCTTCACCGTCGCGCCGGAGTCGAAGTGGATGCGCGCGACGACGCCGGGCGCGTCGTTCGCGAGGGTGACGCCCTTGGTCGACGCGACGCTGCCCACGGCGGAGAGCGTGCCCTCCCACGCCTCGCGCTTCGACAGGCCGGTCGCGACGGACTCGGGCGGCGGACCGTCCTTCTCCATCTGCTTTCCGAAGCCGATGAGCATCCCGATCTGCGCGCCCTTGACGGCCGCGAGGGCACCGATGACGACGAGGATCCCGACGATCGCGAGCACGTAGCGCATGACGTTCGGCGGGTAGGATGCCGGCGTCCGCGCAGTTGTTGCGCGCGATTCGTTCAGCGCACGTAGTTGGCGTCGGTCCCCATCCAAACGCGGTGCAGCGCGTCGACGAGGCCCCGCACCTCGGGGGACAGCCCCCGGCTGCACGCGGCGACGCCCTCTTCGAGCTGCTTGACCGACGCCGGGCCGAGGAGGATGCCGTCGACGCCGGCCGCGCCCGACAGCCACGCGTACGACAGCTCGAGGAGGCTCATGCCCTCCGCGCGCGCGAGCTCGGTGAGCGCGTCGACCCGGTCGAACATCGCGTCGGTGAAGTAGCGCCCCTGGTACATGCGGTTCCGGTCGAACCGCGAGCCCTTCTGGGTGGCGCCGTCGCGCGTGTGCTTGCCGGTGAGGAGCCCGCCCGCGAGCGGGTTGTACACGAGGGTGTGGAGCTCGTAGCGCCTGGCGAACGAGAACCATTCGACGTCGAGCTGGCGGAGCAGCACGTTGTAGAGCTGCTGGGCGACGACCGGACGCGGCATCTTCCGCGCGTCGGCGAGCTGCATCATCTCGAGCACCTGCCACGCGCCGTAGTTCGACACGCCCCAGGCGCGGATCTTCCCGTCCTCGAGCAGGTCGGCGACGCCGTCGAGCGTCTCCTCGATCGGCGTGTCGTGGTCGGGCACGTGCAGATAGTAGATGTCGACCCAGTCGGTCCCGAGGCGCTCGAGGCTCTCGTCGATCGCGGAGAGTAGCCGCGGCCGGCTGAGGCCCTCGGGCTTGCCCCCGACGCGTCCGAAGCCGCACTTCGTCGCGAGGACGACCTGGTCGCGCTTGCCGCGGATCGCCTGGCCGACGATGCGCTCCGACGTCCCGTCGTTGTACGCGTTCGCCGTGTCGAGGTGCGTGATGCCGAGCTCCAGCGCACGGGCGATCATGGCCTTCGATTCCGCCTCGCTCGTGCGCTTGCCGAAGTTCATCGCGCCGAGCGCGACGCGCGCCGGCTCCCCTGCCGCACGGCGCTGGATCACCGTCTCGAGCAAGCTCTTCTCCATGACCGCCACGAAGGATATACCTTCGCCTCTACAGGATGACGACGAACGACAAGCTCGCGATTCTCGTCGGCGGCGGCCCGGCTCCCGGCATCAACAGCGTCATCGGAGCGGCCACCATCCGCGCCTGCCTCTCGGGCGTGGAAGTGCTCGGCGTCCAGGACGGTTACCGCTGGCTGATGGAAGGGGACACGAGCCGCGTCAGCCCGCTGTCGATCGCCGACACGAGCCGCATCCACTTCCGCGGCGGCTCGACCCTCGGCATCTCGCGCGCGAACCCCACCAAGAAGCCCGAGCTCCTCGAGAAGTGCCTCGACACGCTCGATCGCCTCGGCGTCGGCATGCTCATCAGCATCGGCGGCGACGACACCTGCTTCAGCGCGAGCCAGCTCGCGAAGGCCTCGCAGGGCCGCCTCCGCGTCGTCCACGTCCCGAAGACGATCGACAACGACCTCGACCTGCCGCAGGACGTCTACACCTTCGGCTACCAGACCGCGCGCCACATCGGCGTCGAGATCCTCCAGAACCTGATGGTCGACGCGAAGACGACGTCGCGCTGGTACTTCGTCGTCGCGATGGGCCGCAAGGCCGGCCATCTCGCGCTCGGCATCGGCAAGGCCGCGGGCTCGACGCTCACGCTCATCTCGGAGGAGTTCAGCAACCCGGTCCGCCTCCGGACCGTCGTCGACACGCTCGCCGGCGCCATCATCAAGCGCATGTCCCACGGCCGCCCCGACGGCGTCGCCGTCCTCGCCGAGGGCCTCGTCGAGCACATCGTGCCCGAGGACCTCGAGGGCCTCGAGAACGTCGAGCGCGACGCTCACGGCCACATCCGCATCGCGGAGGTCGACTTCGGCAACATCGTGAAGGCCGCGGTGCAGAAGCGGCTCGCCGAGGTCGGCATCAAGCCCACCATCGTCGCGAAGAACATCGGCTACGAGCTGCGCTGCGCCGATCCGATCCCCTTCGACATGGACTACACGCGCGACCTCGGTTACTGCGCCGCGCGCTACGTCATCGAGGGCGGCGACCGCGCGCTCATCAGCATGCAGCGCGGGCACTTCGTCCCCGTGCCCTTCGACGACATCATGGACAAGACCACCGGGCGCATGCGCGTCCGCATGGTCGACACCACGTCGGACCGCTACATGATCGCGCGGAGCTACATGCTCCGCCTCAAGCCGATGGACTTCGAGGACAAGGTCGAGCTCACGCGCCTCTCGCAGGCGACGAACCTGAAGCCCGCCGAGTTCAAGGAGCAGTTCGGCTACCTCGTCGAGCACGAGACGCGCCACAGCCTCCCGCCGCTCCGCTCGCGCCAGCCGGCCTGACGCCGCGCGGTGAGCCGTTCAGGGCCAGCAGACCTTCACGCGGACGACGTCGTCCGGATACCCGCAGCACTCGTTCAGCACGAGCTCGGTGCACGTGCTGCCTCCGCAGCACGTCGAGTCGTCGTCGCAACGCGGGGGGACGACGCTCGCCAACGCTGCGGTAGCGCCCACGCAGCCCGTGAGGACCGCGGGCCGGCACGCGTCGTCACGGCACGCGGCGGTCGGTGAGCGCTCGAAGCAACCTGCGTCGACGCCGGCGCTCGTCGACGAACGCTCCGGTCCCGAGCGACACGTCGCTTCGCGCTCGCCCTCGCTCTCGCCCCCGCTCTCGCCCCCGCTCGAGCAGGCGACGCCGAGGAGGAGCCCGGCGACCGAGAGCGCGCCCGCGAGCAGCATGCCGTGCGTGGTCCTCTCCGCGGCCCTCT
The DNA here is from genome assembly GCA_039809525.1 of Labilithrix sp. Classification (GTDB taxonomy): domain Bacteria; phylum Myxococcota_A; class Polyangia; order Polyangiales; family Polyangiaceae; genus Labilithrix. Next base: position 19,788 of record JBDHVD010000119.1, read on the forward strand.
CCGTGGCCCTCTCCGTGGTCCTCCGCGTGCTCCTCCGCGTGCTCCTCATCGCACTACCGGAATACCCGAACGCGCCGGCCCCCGGTGAAACGACGCGCCGTGGCGCCAGGCCGCGGCGGGGGGGGTGGTGGCCGCTTCGCGAGCTGTTTCACTGGTTCAATTGAACTGGTGGTGCGCCAAGCAAAGCTTGGGGAAAGGAGAGGACGGTACCCG
>JBDHVD010000120.1:0-19921 GCA_039809525.1 Labilithrix sp.
AGTTCGCCGCGTCGATGACGGCGCAGGAAGGCGATCTCCCGCACGAGGAGCTCAACGTCATCGTCGAGGGCGGAAACTACGGCTGGCCGTACTGCTTCGACAACGGGACGCCGAACCCCGAGTACCTCGGCCGCGTCGACTGCAGCCGCTACACGAACCCCGCGCTGCTCCTCCCCGGTCACGCGTCGCCGCTCGGCATGGCCTACTACACGGGCGAGATGTTCCCCGCGCCGTACCGCGGCAACCTCATCGTCGCGTACCACGGCTATCGCGCGCTCGGTCACCGCCTGGTGATGGTGCCGGTCGACGCGAACGGCATCCCGGGCGGCGGCGAGCCGCTCGACATCATCCGCGGCTGGGAGAAGAACGACGCCGCGCGCGATCCGCTCGGCTCGCCGGTCGACGTGATCGTCGCGAAGGACGGCTCGCTCTACGTCACCGAGGACAAGAACGGCGACGTGCTCCGCGTGTTCTTCGATCCCTCCCAGGGCAACGGCGCGCCGATGCGCTCCGAGCCTCCGCGCCAGCCGACGGTCGATCCGCAGGAGCAGGCCCGCTGCGCCGCGCTCGCGTCGCGCACCGACTCGTTCGCGCGCGTCGAGCGTGACGTGATCGACACGCAGTGCGTGAGCTGCCACGGCGTCGGTCCGGGCTACGCGGGCGGCCTCCGCCTCGACAAGTGCGACGCGATCGGCAACGCCAAGCGGCTCACCGCCGCGCGCTCCGGCGGCCGCGCGCCGTACGTCGTCGGCGGCAACCTCAACAGCGAGCTCGTCCTTCGCCTGAAGGGCCAGGGTTATCCGCAGATGCCCGCGGGCGGCGTGAGCCCCGAGCACCTGACCGAGGTCGAGACCTGGATCCGCGAGGGCGCGCCCGTGCCCCAGTGACGGAGAGTCAGGGGCGAAACGCGTCTTGCGTGCGGCGCCCGATGAACCACAATGAGGAAGCCATGAGCTGGAACAAGCCCGAGATGGTCGAGATCAAGATGGACGCCGAGATCTCGAGCTACCAGGACGACAACTACGATCCGCACCGCGACGGCCCGCTGTTCGTCCGTGACGAGCAGCCGGCAGAGACGCAGAGCGAAGCGATCGTCCCGCGCGCCTGAGCCTGGACCCGAGTTGACCATCGAAGATGGTCAGCTACGATCTCCGGTGTGAAACGCGTCAACATCGCCGAGGCGAAGGCTCATCTGTCCGAGCTGATCGACGCTGCCCTGCGCGGTGAGGACGTCGTCATCGCACGACGCGACGTTCCCCTGGTCAGGCTCGAGGTGCTCGCGGCGGCGAAGGTGCGCCCGCAGTTCGGGAAGCTCGCCGGGAAGGTGAGGATCCCGCCCGACTTCGACGAGCCGCTCGAGGACTTCGCCGACTACCGGTGAGTGGCCCGCGTGCGGCTTCTGCTCGATACGCACACGTTCCTCTGGTTCGTCTCGGGTGACGGTCGCCTTTCCGCGCGTGCGCGACGACGCATCGAGGACCCGGCGCACGACAAGCTGCTCAGCGTCGCGAGCGTCTGGGAGATCGCGATCAAGCTCTCGCTCGGGAAGCTCGCGCTGTCGGTCTCGCTCGATGCTCTCATCCAGGATGGCGCGATCGACAACGGCATCGCGATGCTCGACGTACGAACGGAGCACGCGCTCGCGGTCGCGCATCTGCCATGGCATCACCGCGATCCCTTCGATCGTCTCCTCGTCGCGCAGGCGTCCGTCGATGCGCTGACCCTGCTCAGTGCGGATGCCGCGCTCGACCGCTACGCCGTTGCGCGGATCTGGTGAGGGGCGTGCGCAAGTGGCGACGCTGCTCAGGCAGCCTTGCCCTCGAACGTCGCATCGAGCCGCGCGTAGCCGATCTCCATCTCGTCGCTCATGCCGGCCCGCTCTTCGTGCAGGGCGAGCAGCCGGCCGAGACCGAGACGCAGTGCGAAGCGGTCATCCCGCTCGCCTGAGCTCGCCCCGGCTCCGCTTCGGGTTGCGGACGGCCCGACGTGGCCTAGACTCGAAGCCCGATGTCGATCGGCGACACGGACGACAAGGCGCGCGCAGCGCAGATCGCGGCCCTTCGCCGGCTCGGACCTTCGGGCAGGGTACGCATCGCCGCCGAGATGAGCGAAGACGCGCGCCGCATCGCCTTCGAAGGCGAGCAGCGGCGTCATCCGGAGCTCTCCACCGCCGAGGTCCGGCGTGCCGTGCTCGGAAGGATGTGGGGGCCGGAGCTGGCCGCGTCCGCGCTCGGCGTTCCCGCGCGAGAGCGATGAGCGACGGGCGATCGTGATCGTGGCGAAGCTCGAGTGGTCGAAGCTGTGCGGCGGCTCGGAGCGCCAGCGTCGCGACGTCGCGGGGATCATCGCGACGACCGGGAGCGCTCTCGATCGCGACTACGTCGAGCGCTGGGTGCGTGACCTGGACCTCCTGGAAGAGTGGCAGGCGGCGCAGTCCACACCGGTCTAGCGCGCTGCGCGGATCTGGCGAGCAAGACGATCTGGGCGACCACGACCGGGCGTTCACAGGCCATGGCCCATGGCGCTGTGTTCGCCGGACCTCTTGATGTCCGACTCCCGACGAGGCGCTCGCGGCATCGCCGGCTGCGATGAACGCGGGGAGCCCAGCTGCGGAGAGGTCTAGCGGGTCGGCGCGATCGAGATCGTGCCGTCGGGACCGATCACGACGGCGCGCTCCTTCAGGAGGCGGCCGACCGCGCGCTTGAAGGCCTTCTTGCTGATGCCGAATGCGTCGCGAATGGCGTCCGGGCTCGACCGGTCGCCGATCCTCGGTGCGTCCGGGCGACGGAGGGCGGCGAGGATCGCGTTCGCGTCGTCGGCGAGCTCCTCGTGGGCATGCTTGCGGAGCGACAGCTCGATCCTCCCATCGGGCAGGATGTTGGTCACCCGGAACCGCGCTGCCTGGCCGCGCGTCAGCGAGTGCGGCTCGGTCGCGGGGACGAGCCCGACGAACGCTCGCTCCACGATGACGAAGAGCCCGATCTCGGGATCGTTCCGCCACGCTTCGCCGTCCACCCACTCGTCTACTTGCCATTGGACGTCGCGGCCGTGGCCCTCGCGGCGGGCTCGGTCGAGCATCTCGCTCACCTTCATCGTGCCGGCGAAGCGGCCGCTGTCGTCGAGATAGAGCCCGATCGCGTAGCGCGTCCCCGGCCGCATGTCCGCCGTCTGCTCGGCGAAGGGCACGAGCAGCTCCTTCGGCATTCCCCAGTCGACGAACGCGCCGAAGCGCGTGAGCTCGGTGACCTCGAGGAACGCGACCTCGCCCAGCTCGAGCTTCGCCACGCGCGTCGTCGCGATCGGACGAGCCTCGGAGTCGAGGTAGATGAACACGTCGACCTCGTCACCGATCGCTGCGCCCTCGGGGATCTCGGCCCCTGGGAGGAGGACCTCCTCCTTCTCGTTCACCGCGAGCAGCGCTCCGGGCGAGCCGAAGCGCCGGATCCCGAGCGTGGCGTGGCGTCCGAGCAGATCGTCGATCGTCATCGCGCCCTCGCTCTCGCCGATCATCGCCACCGTTCCCACGTCTCGGGGCAGAACCCGATCGTGGCGTCCGATCCACGGCGCACGATCGGAGTCACGAGGAGGAGCGGGTCCTCGAGAAGGAGCGCCTCGATCCGAGGCCCCGTGGGCGCCGAATACCTGAGCCCCTTGTCGACGTAGCGTTTGCACTCGCGGTCGAGGAGCGCCTCCATCCCGCCGACGCGCGCGGCCACGCTCTTCAGCTCACCCGGAGAGAGACCCTTCTCCGTGAGCTCGATGCTCTGTACGCGGATCCCGCGCTCCTTGAACCAGCGCTCCGCCTTGCGCGTGTCGGCACACTTCTTCTTGCCGAAGATCTGAACGATGATGCCGCTCACGCGGCGATCCTACCCGATGTGCCCCTGCGCGGCCGTTGATCGCCACCGCCGAGCTCCGGCCCCCCGGTCACGCCGTGACGCGGGCGAGCTGCGACGCGCGTCAGGTGCTCCCGCCGGTGCACGTGATCACGTCGAGCTGACCGGGCGCGCTATGGAGCAGCGTCTGCTTGAGAACCACCGAGAGCTTGCTGTCGTAGATGCTGTAGCTCGCAAAGTGCACCGGCTTGCCGACGGTGATGTACGCCGGATTGCCGTCGCCGCAGCGGACCCCCGTCGGCTGCTCGATGCACGACGAAGGAAGCATCGAGTGCGCGCTGGGGAAGGAGTAGATGTCCTCGACGTCGACGATCTCGACGCGCCCATCGGGCGCGCCCGGCGCGCGGATGCGCACGGAGCCACCGACCGTCCACGGCGCAAACGCCCCGCGCCGGCAGGTCAGCTCGATTGGCAGCTCGACGCCGATGAGCGCCGGAGGCACGACCCACGTCGGCGCCGCGGGCGGTACGACGGCCACCTTCGAGAGCGAGACGGTGTACGACGCGGGAGCGAAGTCCGACGAGCGGAAGACGATGTAATACGTGTCGGCCGTCTTCAGCTTCGCGCTCGGCAGCTGACCGGTCGTCGACGTCGTGACGTTCGCGAACGTGCTCGTGGTCAGCCACACCTGCGCAGGCTTGCCGGAGAGGGCGTTGATCGCGATCTGCACCTCGTCACCGGCGCTCGCGACGAACGAGAACGCCCGGTAGCGCGGCGTCTTCGCGTAGGCGACGGGCGCGCTCGTCTGCCCGTACGTGAGCGAGCCGAGGATCTCCGGTGCCGTCAAGGCGCGAAGCGCGTCGTCCGAGGAGGCGACCGCCTCGTCATCTGCCGGTGCGGCGTTCTCGACGGAACAGGCGGGCGCGAGGCCGAGGACGAAGAGAGCAGCCAGCGAGGTCGTCAGCAGTGAAGAGCGTGCCATTTGCGGGTAAGAGCCGCGAAGTCGGCCGGCGTCGCAGCCTATCTTCGAGGGAACCGAATTCCTGCTGGCGCCCAAGCGGCCGCGAGCGTGTCAGGCGGCACATCCTTCGAAGAAGCCGGCCGCGGGGACACCGAGCCCCTGGTTGAGCCGCGCCCAGTAGTTCACCTGCGCGACCGCCGCCGTCAGCACCACGGTCTCGCGTGCATCGAAGCTCTCCTTCACCGCGGCGGCGAGCGCGGCATCGATGACCACCGGCGTCCGTGAGAGCGCGCGCGCGTACGCGATCGCGGTACGTTCGCGTCGCGACAGCGTCGCTGCGGCCTCCGGATCGGTGTCGGCGAGGAGCACGTCGAGCTCTTCGCGCGTGAGCCCTTCGGCGTCGAACCCCGCCGAGTTCATGTCGATGCAGAAGGGGCAACCCGCCGTGACCGACGCTGCGATGCGGGAGAGGCGAAGCGTGCGGCGCTCGAGATCCTTCGGCCCATGCGCGGCGAGGAGCTCGAGGACGCCGCCCGCGATCGCGCTCTTGGGGTGGTGCGCAAGGAGTCGGGCGGGTAGCGGCTCCTTGCCGGTCATCCGTCTGGCGAGCCAGAGCGCCGGACGGAGGAACCACGGGATCGTTCGCGGAGGATCGACGAAGCTCACGAGCCACATGTTGCCACGCCCGTGCGTTCGAGCTCGGCCGCGCGCGACCTTCGTCGGGCGTCGTTCCCCTCAGCGGCAGACGCCCGGCTCGGCGAGCGCGCGCTCGACGGCGCGCCGGAGCGGCGGGCGCGCTTCCTTCCCGCGGAGCGGGCCGAGGCGCCTGTCGAGATCGCGCGGGTGGAGCATCGAGAGCGCGTCGATCGCCGCCATCCCGATCTGCTCGTCGGCCGCGTCGACCGGCGAGCGCGCGAGGAGCGCGAGCTTCGTCAGCCGATCGGCTGCATTCTGCACGCACATCGCGCCGAGGGCGCGGGCGGCGGCGGCGCGGACCTCGACGTCCTCCTTCGTGTCGTCGAGCCGCTCGCGGATGCGCGAGGCCTGACCCGTCGCGTGCTGCTTGGCGAGGGCCTGGATCGCCGCCACGCGGACCTTCGGGCTGCCGTCACCGAGCGCGCCCGCGAGAGCCGACTGCGCGCTGCCGTCCTGCGGGAGCGCGCCCAGCGCATCGGCCGCGGCGACGCGCACGAACGTCCACGGATCCTCGGCGAGCACGCGCGCCGCCTGCGGGACGCCCGACGGCAGGCGCGCCGAGCCGATCGCGCGGAACGCGGCCTCGCGCACGCGGGGCGCGGGATCGGACGCGGCCTCGATCACCGTCGGCACGAGCGGCGCGATGCCGGCCGCGAGCTCGACGGCGCGCGCGCGCACCGGCCACTCGGGATCGCGACGCGCGAGCTCCGCGAGACGCGTGAGCTCGCCCGGCTTGGCGTCGGGCGAGCGCGCGAGCTGCGCGAGCGGCGCGGCGACGAGATAGCGCGTCGCCATGTCCGGGGTGCCGCGGAGCACGTCCGCGAGCGCGGCGTCGGACTCGGGGCGGAGCTCGGGGAGCTTCTGGCCCATCGCGCGCAGCAGATCGAGGCGCGCGACCGGCTCGAGGTCCTTCCTCATCACGAGGGCGAGGAGCTTGTCGCGCGAGGACGACGCGGAGGCGCGCGCGAAGGCGCCACGCACCGCGCGGCGCGTCTCGGGCTTGCCCTTGCCGAGCTGCTCGGAGAGCGGATCGAGCGCGATCGCGGGCGCGACCGTCGCGAGGAGCGGCGCGGCGGCGGCCCTTCGCGCCTCGTCGTCCGAGCGCACCGCCTTCGCGAGCGCGTCACCCGCGTTCTTCCCGCAGCGCTCGAGCCGGCCCATCGCGCGGCGCTTCACCTCCGCCTCGCGATCGGCGAGGGCGCGCGTGAGGAGATCGCCCGCGGCGCCGTCGCAATTGCCCGCGCTCGACGCGACGTCCACGCCGAAGGCGCGCGCGCGCGCGTCGAGCTCGTCCCAGCGCTTCGCCACCGCGGCGAGGCCGTCGTCGCCGGATCGGCGGAGGAGCGCCGCGGCCTCCTCGACGCGCGGACCGGACAGCTCCTTCGCCACGTCGTCGAGCGTCGCGCCGTCGGCGTCGAACCTGGTGATCGCCGAGACCTCGGCGATCGACACCTCGGGCGCGTGGCCGCGCGCGTACGCCTCGTCGAGGACGACGGCGACGCACGTGGTCTTCACCGGCGCGGGCAGCGCGATCTCGTACGCCTGGCCGGGCTTGGACCACGCGTCCTCGGGCATCGTGACGTGAAAGAGCTTGTCGTCGGTGGCGACGAAGAACGTCTTCGGCGCGGCGCCGGTCGCCTTCGGCGCGGGCGGCGAAATGGTGACCGAGAGGGCATGGATCGGCACCTCGGAGGGCGCGCGCATGGTCGCGAACTCGCCGTGGCCGTCGCCCGATCGCTCCTCGGTCCACACCGTGTCGAGCTTGCCGTCGGTGAGCGCCGCGGCATTGGCCGAGCTGCCTCCGGTCGCGAACAGCACGCGGCCGAGCGGCGGCTTCGCGTCCGCCGCCCGGACCTGCGCGACCACGCGGGCGGCGCCGTCGCGCGCCTTCTTGTCGATGCGCGGGAGCGCGGCACCGCGGAGCTGCATCGTCTTCGGGTCGAGGCCGCGCGCGCCGACCGGCGTCGTGGCCTGGCCGCAGATGCGCGTGTCCTCGCGGGTCTCGGCGACGATGACGAACTTCGAGCCGCCCTCGCGATCGTAGAGGAGGACGACGTCGCCCGCGCGATCGCCCTCGGAGCCGCGCGTGTAGCCGGTGAGGCCGGCGAAGATCGGCTCGTCGCTCTGTCCCGAGACGACGACCTCGAACGCGAGGTCCTTGCGGCCGCTGTCGGGGATGCGCGCGTGGACGACGCGGCGGCCTTCGCCGACGTTCACCACCTCGACCGCGCTCGCGGCGACGTCGATGCGCGCGCGATCGATCGGGATGGGGATCGCCTTGTCGGCGGCGCCGTCGCGCTTGACGTGGAGGACGCCCGCGGGCGCGTCGATCGACACGGCGACGCCCGGAAGGCCGCCCGCCGCGGGGGCGTTCGCATGGATGCTCGCGAGGAGGACGGAGGCGACGAGCTGCATGGCCAACACCTCGATATCGTTGAAGGGGTCGCCGGACAAGCCGCGGCTTTTTTGCCCGGTGCGGATAGCCCGTGTCATTCGATGGCCCATGCGACGCAGGTGGGTGGCGCTGGGCGCCGTCGTGCTCCCTCTCGGGCTCGCGCTCGTCCTCGTGCCTGCCGCTCGCCGTACGCTCCGTGCGGAGGACGCACGCGGGCCGATCGCGCGCCTCTCGCGCGCCGCGGCCGAGACCGCGGCCTCCGCGCCGCCTCCGCCGACGCTGAGCGGCTTGGACACCACCAAGCTCGAGGTCTTGGACGACGTCGTGACGGCCCCGCTCGGCGATCCGAAGAAGGTCGCGCGCCTCACGGTCGATCCCGCGCTGCAGAAGACGACCGACGCGATCCTGAAGATGCACCACATCCCCGAGGCCGCGGTCGTCCTCATGGACGTGCAGACCGGGAAGGTCCTCGTCTACGCGAGCCACCTCGAGAAGGGGCCGAATCGCGATCTGTGCGTCGAGGCCACGGCCCCCGCGGCGAGCGTGTTCAAGGTGGTGACCGGATCGTCGCTCGTCGAGAACGCGTCGCTGACGCCCGATCACAAGGAGTGCTACTCGGGCGGCGAGCAGCGCCTCCACGATCAGGACCTCGTGCGCGACCCGAAGCGCGATCGCTGGTGCACGACGCTCGCCGGCGCGATGGGGCGCAGCGTCAACACGGTGTTCGCGCGGCTCGCGCTCGAGAAGCTCCCGCCGAAGAAGCTCGAGGAGACCGCGCGATCGCTCGGCTTCGGCGCGCCCCTGCCGTTCGACGTGCCGGTCCAGGCGAGCGCGCTCACGTTCCCCGAGGACAACCTCGGCTATGCGCGCACGGCCGCCGGCTTCTGGAACACCACGCTCTCGCCGCTGCACGCCGCGTGGCTCAGCGCGACGATCGCGCGCGGCGGCGAGCCGGTGCGTCCGGTGCTCGTCGCGGAGATCGCCGACGACAAGAAGAAGGTGGAGTGGACCGCCCCGATCGCGAGCGGGGGGCTCGCGCAGAAGCGCGCGCTCGAGGCGAGGACCGCGGCGGCCGTGGCGACGATGATGGAGTCGACGGTGAGCGACGGCACGTCGTACCGCGCGTTCCACGACGGTCACGGCAAGTCGTTCCTCCCGGGCATCACCGTCGCCGGCAAGACGGGCACGCTCACCGACGGCCCGCAGCAGCGCTTCTACACGTGGTTCACCGGCTTCGCCCCGAGCCGTCCGTACATGGCGCCGGAGGGCACGGTGAAGGACGGCGAGAAGCCGCCGCAGGTGCGTCAGGTCGCGGTCGCGGTGCTCGTCGTCAACGAGCCGACGTGGAACGTGAAGGCGAACGTCGTCGCGCGCGAGGTCCTGCGCGCGTACTTCGCGTCGCAGAAGCTGCCGATGGTGAGCGCGCCGTCGACCCGCGAGCGGAGCGAGCGCGGAGGTCGCGGCGGACGCGGCGGACGCGGCGCTCAGGAGTCGACGACGCCGGGGACGAAGCAGCGACGGCAGCGCGGCTCGTAATCGGCGGCGCCGCCGACGAAGAGCTGGCCTTCGGTACCGACGAGCCGCTGCGACCGGCACGCCGCTGCGCCGCATCGGTTGCAGACTGCATGCAGCTTCTGGACGTACTCGGCCACCGAGAGGAGCGCGGCCATCGGGCCGAACGGACGGCCGCGGTAGTCCTGGTCGAGCCCGGCGCAGATCACCCGGATGCCCGCGTTCGCGAGCTTCTCCGCGGCATCGACGATGCCGTCGTCGAAGAACTGCGCCTCGTCGATGCCGACCACGTGCGCCGTCGCGACGTCGACGTACGAGAGGAGCTCGGCGGAGCTCGACACCGCCGTGGCCTCGGCCTTGAGGCCCTCGTGGCTCACGACCTTCACGTCGTCGTAGCGGTTGTCGATGCGCGGCTTGAACAGCAGGACGCGCTGCCGGGCGAGGCGCGCGCGCTTGACCCGGCGGATCAGCTCCTCGGTCTTGCCACTGAACATCGATCCACAGACCACCTCGATGCAGCCCGATCGCGCCGGATGCGCCAGGTGCTCGCCGTGGGCCCCTTCGTGGCGGATGCTCATCGAAGCCCGGCGATTACTCGCCGCCGGGGCGGGCGACAAGGGGCGGCGGCCGCGATTCCCCGGCCTTTCGCGGCGGATCCGCACGGCGGCGCCCTCTGCGCAGCGCGTCAATCCGGCCCGCAGCGCGGCGCGAGCCCGTGTGCCGCGAGGTGCGCGCGGGCGCACGCGCCGAGGCGCGTTGAGGCAAATCGACCCGCCCCGAGCGCGAGGCTGCCCGGGCCCGCGAGCCGGTGTGGCCCGTAGACGTGGAGCGTGGGGATGCTAGATTGGGCATGTGGAAGTCGTCCTCCGCAAGCTCGGGAAAGGGTCGCGCGCGGTCGCGGGCCGTCTCGTTCGAGCGCCGAGGAAGGGCTCGGTCGTCGTGATCGAGTTCCCGGACGGCATGCACGAATACGTGACCACGCCCGTGAAGCGCGTGCTGCGCCTGGCCGGTCGCGAGGTCTTCTACATCGAGACGATCAACAGCCGTTACCGCCTCGAAGTACGCAGCCGCGAAGACGCGGTCGCCGAAAACGCGGGCTGAGCCGCTCGCGGAGCGCTTGACGGCGCGGCGGAAGTCGCGTTTCTTGCCTCGCGACATGGGCAAGTTCGATCGTCGCAACTCGATGAAGATGAAGCGCCGCAAGGCGCAGGTGAAGAAGAAGGCGCGCCTCAAGAGGAAGCGCACGGCGTCGGCGAAGCCGGCGACCGCGCCGAAGAAGGCGGCCGCGAAGAAGTCGGCGCCGCCGAAGTCCGAGAAGGCGCCGGCCGCGGGCTGACCGCTTCTCAGCGGTTCTTCTCGGCGAGCAGCTCCGCATCGGTCAGCGCCGCGCGATAGAAGCGCGCCTGATCGATGGCGCCGACGAGGTAGTCGCCCCAGTTGCTGTGCCCGAAGAGGATCTGCGTCGCGACGCGCGGCGTGACGTCGGCCGTTCCCTGGCCGACGCGCGCCCCGTCGAAGTAGACGCGCGCCTGCGCGCCGTCCACGACGACGCCGAAGTGATGCCATGCACCGACGACGTTCGGGATCGTGGCCTCGGCGACGTGCGCGTTCCCGTCCCAGTAGGTCAGCGTGGTCGCGTTCTGGAGCTCGATGCCGTACGCCGCTTCCTGTCCTCCGAACGCGACGTTGAACACGATCTCGTGGCTCGGTGTGTCGTCGAAGCGGACCCACGCCATCATCGTGAGCTTCGCGCCGGTCGGGCGGTCGAAGTCGGCGTGGGCGGCGACGCTCGCGTAATCGTTCGCCCCGCCGGCGAGGTGCAGGGCGCGGCCGCTCGAGCCTGCGCGATCGGCGCCCCACGTGCCGCCGAAGAGGACCGCGTGGTGGTCGTGGCCGGAGACGTCCATCGCCGTCGTCCCGGTGCCGTCGTCGAAGGGCCAGTCGCCGATCAGCGCCGAGCCGGCGTCCATCGCGTCGTCTCGCGCGTCCGATCCTCCGCCGTCGGGGCCGGCGCTCGCGTCCGCGTCCGTCGTCCTCGAGGCGTCCCCGCTCGTGCGCTCGTCGTCCGAGAGCCCGCCCGTGTCGACGAGGAGCGAGCAGCCGGCGCACGCGGCGACGCCCAGGACGATGCCGACGCGCATCGCACGATGATAGCCGAGTGTCAGGGCTTCGGCGGCTCGGCCGGGAGCTCCTCGTCCGCCTGAGCGGCGCCGCCCCCGAGCTTGATGGTCGGGAACTGCGCGTGCCTCGGTCCGGACGGAGGCGCCACCGGGACGACGTGCTCGCCGAGGAGCCCGACGTCCCCGTCGACGCGCGTCTCTTCGACGAGCTTCCAGTCGCCCTTGAAGTCGTGCCACTTCTGGCGAAGCGTCGTCGTGTGGAGATCGCCCTCGTCGACGCGATACCACGCGACCTTCACGAGCATCTCCGCGTCCTCTTCGTTCTTCATGAACCGCATGCCGGCCATCTCGTAGTCGGCGACGCGGATCCGCCCGCCCCACGCCTTGCGGCGCTCGAAGAACTGCTCCTTCGCCTTCGGCGCGACGCGCTCGGCGGCCATCTCCATGCGCCCGAAGCGGGCGTTCACGTTGAGCTCGCTCGCCGCCTCCTGCGCGCGGGCGGCGCTCGATTGGTGTGCGACCGGGCAGCCGCAGAGGAGGAACGTGAAGCCGAGGGCGAGGCCGAGGCGCGCGCGCATGCGTGGACCGTACGCATGTGCGAGGGCGGTGGGCCAAATTCCCGGCGATCGGCTCAGCTCAATCCGGGGCGCGGCTCGCGTGCGCGGACGCCCGGGTAGCCCTTCACCACGCCCCAGATCCCGATGCCGAGGAGCGCGAGCATGCCGAGGACCAGGAGGGCGTAGAAGAGGAACGCGAAGACCGGCCCGAGGCGCACGATCTCGTCGGACAGCGTGATCGGATGATGCATGGAGACCTCCTCGCCGAGGAGGTGCATCGCACGTGCCTTCAGTACGGGACGGCCGCGACCCAGTAGAGCTTGTCGATGCCGCCGCTCGCGAGCCCGCGCGCGTAGCCCGCGCGGAACGTGAAGCTCGCGATGTATCCGAGCGTGAGATCGAACCAGAGCTCGCCGCCGACGCCGGTCTTGAACTGCGCGCTCGAGAACGTGTCGAACGCCGAGCCGTAGTCGACGAACGCGGCGCCGTTGATGCGGTTCAGGAACACCGGCAACGTCGATGGGCCGCGATCGATGTTCACGATGGGGAAGCGGTACTCGGCGTTGCCGAGCACGTAGCTTCGTCCCGCGAGGGTGACGGGCTCGTAGCCGCGGAGCACGATGCCGCCCTGGATCAGGCTGTTGCGGATGGTGTCGACGAGCGGCAGATCGACGAAGCCGCCGACGTAGAAGGCGCCGCGCCCGGGGAACTGCCCGCCGCTGGTGCCGCCGCCGGCGTGGAGCGCGAGCGAGTGATGCCGGAGCCACGGCATCAGGTAGTAGGTGAAGAAGTCGACGTTCGAGGCGAAGCCGGAGAAGTCGCTGCCGAGGACCGGGTCGGTGACGTCGAACGCGAAGAACGCGGAGTACCCGCGCTCCGGCCCCACGCTCCACAGGTAGCGCTCGGAGTTGTTGTAGCCGTAGCCGAGGTGGATGGTGCTCGTGAGGCCGCGCGGCGGGAGCGACGGCGTCTCGTACGGGTCGAGCTTGTCGACCGGCATCGGGTACTCGGCGCCGGTGCGCGCGACCGAGTGCGTGAGGACGTACACCGACGAGTCGTACGCGCGCGGCTGCGCGAAGCTCACCGACGACGCGAAGCCGGCGACCTCCTGCACGACCTGCGGCTTGTACTGGCCGAGGGCGTAGCCGCCGCGCGGCGAGATGGTGCGGAACACCGAGGCGCTGAAGTCGAAGGGCAGCCGCGAGTAGACGTACGAGAGCGAGCCCTGGAGCTCCGGCTTCTCGAGCTCGGTGGTGGTGGTCGCGGCGACCGAATGGAGCCCGGCGATGTCGGTCCCGGCGGCGTTGACGATCACCGCCTGGCCGAAGTTGCCCGACGTGATCTGCACGCCGAAGCGCCGCGGCAGGAGCGTGGGCCACGGGTTGTACGGCTTCGACGTCCAGCGGCGCGTCGAGATCGGCGCGGGCGGCGGGCGCACGTCGCGGTACTCCGGCGCGTCGGTCCACGTCGACTCGTCGAGCGGCATGGCGAAGAGGTCGAAGCCCTCGTGCGTGTACCCGATGTACGCGAGCGTCTTTCCGTCCGGGGACGGCTCCGGCATGTACGCGCCGGTCAAGACGTTCGTCACCTGGCGCAGCCGTCCGGTCGCGAGCTCGTACGCGAAGACGTTCATCACGCCCGTGCGATCGGAGTGGAAGTAGAGGAGGCGCCCGTCCGCGGAGAAGACCGGGTTGCCGTCGGTCGCGCGGTCGCGGGTGATCTCGCGGATCGAGCCGTCGCGCAGATCGACGAGCCGGACGTCGCGGTAGCCGCCGCGCTTCCACAAGCTGTACGCGACGAGGTTCCCGTCGGGGGAGAAGCGCGGGGCGAAGGCCTGCTCGAGGAACGCGGTCGGCACCAGCGGGCGCGCGTTCGCGAGGCCCTCGGGCTCGAGGTCGGCGACGTGGATCGCGCGCGTGCCCGCGCGGTTCACGGTGTAGACGATCCGCCGGCCGTCGGGCGAGACCGCCGGGTGATCGGTGCGCGCGCCGAGCGGGGTGATGCGCGTGCGGCCGCCGTCGGGCGTGCCGAACGTCGACTTCGCGCCGGGCGCCATCCGCTCGAGATCGCCGAACGCGTAGACGTTCTTGTAGTACTCGAGCGAGCTGAACACGACGCCGCCGTCCGGCGTGAAGCTCGCGTACGACTCGGTCGCGGTGCGCGCGACGAGCTCGCTGCCCTTCACCTTGGTGACGTCTCCGCGCGCGTCGCGCTCGACGTCGACGGCGAATAGGCCGGGGCGGTAGCGCTGGTCCTCGCGGTAGTAGAGGAGGCCGCCCTGGTGCTCGGCCCACGCCCCCTTCGGGATCCAGCGCGGGTAGCGCGCGATCTGCCCGCTGAACGTGAGGCGCTTGCCCTCGCGGAGGCCCTTCGCGCGGACCTCGTTCGCCGTCGCGCCGTACGTCTTCTTCAGCCACGCGACGAACTCGGGGTAGAGCTCCTCGTACGTCTTGCCGGTGATGCGCCGGATGGTGCGGTTGAAGCCCCACGGGATGATCTGGCCGCCGTAGTCGCGGGACGCGCGCGGGATCACCTCGGGCCCGTACGTCTGCACGAGGTACTCGATGAAGTACGAGCCGTAGAGGTAGTAGAGGTTTCCCTGCGGCCAGCGGCGGACGATGTTCGAGATCTGATCGAGCGTCGCGACGTTGCCCTCGAGCACGTCGGTGCGCATGAACATGTCCCACATCGAGTTGCGGAGGCGGCCCGCGCTCGTGCGCGCGCTCTCCTGGTGGACGCCGATGCCTTCGAGGATCCAGCGCGGCTGCACCTGGTTCGGCGCGTAGGTCTTGCCGACGATCGCGTTCACCAGCGCGGCGAGGCCGTGGATGTTGTCGGTGTGGAGGACGTGCGTGTACTCGTGCGTGACGAGCTCGAGGTACCAGTCGTCGACGTCGCCGAGCGGCGAGAGGTCCTCGGGCGCGGTCACCAGGAGGCGGATCGCGTTGTACGGCAGCGCGGTGGCCGAGCCGTTCGCGCTCTCGGCGAAGTCGGACAGGACGATCTCCGTCTTCTGTCCCGGCTCCCACGCCATGACGTTCGTCATGGTCCCGTGGATGTCCTCGCACACGTTCGCGACGTGCTGCGCGACCTCCTCGATGCCCGAGTGGTAGGTGATGCGGAAGTGCTCGGTCTCGATCGTGTACCAGCGCAGCGCCGGATCGCTCGCCGCCGAGGCCGGTCGCTCGCCCGCGACGCAGACGACGAGGAGCGCGAGCAGGAAGGCGAAGAACGCGCGAACCACGTCGTTCGTCAGCTCGCGACGAGCACCGCCCCGCGCGCGTCGTTCGGCGGCACGCAGATGGGCTCTTCGTAGTCCGGCGTGATCACCGTCGCATCGGGCGCGTGCACGCGCACCTCCGACACGAACCCGTCGACGTCGATCCCGGGCAAGAGGTGGAGTCCGCGCTCGATCGGCGCGAAGAAAGCGTCGTGATGGGTCGGCACGACGAGGCTCGGACCGAGCGCCGAGACGAGCCGCGCGACGTAGTTCTCGGTGCCCTTGCGACCTGCGAGCCCGGCGACGAGCACGTCCGCGCGCTCGCCCTCGAGCTCGGCGTCGACGAGGTCGGCGCTGCCGTTGTGATAGAGCGACACGCCGGGCGCCTTGATCAGGATCCCGAACGCGCCGCCCATCCGGTAGTGCCACGCGCGCGCGGGCGTCCGCGGGACGCCGCGGACCTCGCCGGGGAAGGGGACGCGGCCGAGCACGATCTTGCCGTGGCGGCTCGGGACGAAGCGCACCTCGACGTCGCCGAAGCGCACCACCGCGCCGCGCGAGGGGATGCGCACGAGCTGGTCCTCGGAGAGCCCCTCGGCCGCGCCCCACGCGCAGGTGGACGCCGAGCCGACGAGCTTCGCCTTCGTGATGCGCGCGATGCGCGGCGCGTCCGCGGCGTGATCGTAGTGCGAGTGTCCGCAGAGCACCGCGTCGATCCGCTTCGGCACGTGGCGCGCGATCGCGAGATCGTCGGGCACGAGCGGCTTCACCAGGCGCCGCAGGCCCGGGCGCGTCACGAACGGATCGACCAGCAGCGTCGCCTCGCGCGACTCGATGACGAACCCGGCGGTGCCGAGCCAGGACAGCCGCAGGCCCCATCCCTCGCCGCTGCCCTGCGGCCTGAGCTCGCGCTTCGGGCGGAAACGCGGGAAGAGGCGCTCGTAAAGCGGCATGCGCTGCGACTATACCGTGGATCGGAGCGAGTCGATGCTACGCGCCAGCCCGATCATCTATGCCCATCGCGGGGCGAGCGCCGAGCTCCCCGAGAACACGCTCGCGGCGTTCGCGCGTGCGCTCGAGGTCGGTGCCGACGCCATCGAGACCGACGCCCACATGACGCGCGACGGACGGATCGTGCTCAGCCATGATCCGCACCGCATCCCCGAGCAGACGCTGGAGCAGGTACGCGCGTGGAAGCCCGACGTCGCGACGCTCGACGAGGCGCTCGAGCGCTTCCCCGGCGTGGTCTTCAACGTCGACGCGAAGCAGACCGAGCCCGACATGATCCCGGCGCTCCTCCGCTCGATCCACGCGGCGCGCGCGGCCGACCGCGTCCGCATCGCGAGCTTCTCGACGCGCAACCTCGAGCGCGCGCGCGAGCTCGGTTACGAGGGCGAGACGGGGATGAGCTCGAAGGAGATCGCGCGCGTGATGTTCCTCCCGCGTGCGGCCCTGCGCTGGGTGCGCGTGCCCGGACACGCCGCGCAGGTCCCCCGCCGCGCGTACGGCGTGCGCTTCGACACGCAGCAAGCGATCGATCGCTTCCACGAGCTCGGGCTCCGCGTCGACTTCTGGACGATCGACGATCCGGAAGAGGCGCGCCGCCTCTTCGCCATGGGCGCCGACGGCGTGATGACCGACGATCCGCGCCGCCTCTGCGCAGGTCTTGGACGGAGCTAGCGCGCAGGCCGGTCGGGCGGCCCGGGGGGAGGCTCATTTCCGCGGAGCGGAAATGAGGGGGCGCGCAGGTCTTGGACGGAGCTAGCGCGCCTTCCCGCGCGGAGCGCGGGGCGCCGAAGGCGAGCGCGCGGGCCGGTCGGGCGGCCCGGGGGGAGGCTCATTTCCGCGGAGCGGAAATGAGGGGGCGCAAGCCCCACTAGAAATCGTCGTGGAACAGCGGCTCGCGGTTCCGCACGTAGCGGTACACGAGCTGGCGCGCTTCCGGCGTGATCTGCGTGAACTGCGCGCCGAAGCCCGGAGGCGCGTCGCCGCCCTGCTCGCGGACCCACTTCACGACCGCGTTCGCCTCGAACTCGTAGCCGCCGGGCAGCGACACCTTGAGGCGCACGGGCGAGCCGAGCTTCGGCGGCACGTAGGTCGACACGAAGAGGCCTCCGTGATCGATGATGTCGTTGCCGGAGAGGCCCTTGTAGAAGTTCGTCGGGCTGTGCGCGCCGAGATCGGCGGAGATCACCGGCGCGTTGCCGACCGCGGGCGGCGCGGGCACCGGGATGCTCGGCGTCGCGGGCTGTCCGTTCGGGGGCGGCGCGTGCTGGTACTGCACCTGCGGGGAGGGCTGCTGCGCCGGCGGCGCGGCGAACGGATCGCGCGCGACCATCGGCGGGGGCTGCTGCTGCACCTGCGGTTGCGGTTGCGCCTGCGGCTGGCGCTGGGGCATCGCCGCGGTGTTCGGCCCGGCCGCGGGCTGCGCCTGCGGGAACGACGGCTGCGGAGCCGGTGCTGCGGCCGGAGCCGGCGCAGGCTGCGGGGCCGGCGCCGGACCGTTCGCCATCTTGCCGAGCGCGTGCACGAGGCTCAGCGAGCTCGCGACCGCCTCGAGCGCGGCGGCCACCGCCGGATGGTTCGGCGGCTGCGCCTGGAGCTTCGCGAGCGCGCCGCGCACGTGGGTCAACGCGACCTCGGCGTGCGGGACGAGCTGCGAGCTCCGCTCGATCTGGTGGAGCGCGCCCATCGCTTGCGCGATCGGGGCGGCGAGCTCCACCAGATGCGGCGGGACGCTGGGGTCGGCCTGGAGGGCATTGAGGCCGCGGGCGAGCGATTCGCGCGCCGTGCGTGAGGTCGTGACGGGGTCGCTCACAGAGGCCGATGGTAAACGAGCTAGACCTGCTTCGCGAGGTACTTTTCGAGCTCGTCGGCGCCACCGACGTACTCCCCGTCGACGAAGATCTGCGGCGTCGTGGCTTTGCCGCTCGTCGCGCGGAGGCGCCGGGGATTGGCCTCGATCTCGTCGTACGCCCAGCCCTTCTCCGCGAGGAGTGTCCGCGCCCGGGCGCAGTGCGAGCAGCCCGCGCGGCCGATCAGGACGACGTCGCGCGGCGCCTTCGCGCTCGGGTCGAGGTAGCGCAGCATGGTGTCTGCGTCGGAGACCTCGAATGGATCGCCCTCCTTCTCCGGCTCGATGAACTGCTTCTTCACCACGCCGTCCTCGACGAGCATCGAGTAGCGCCACGAGCGCGGACCGAAGCCGAGGCTGCGCTTGTCGACGAGCATCCCCATCTTGTCCGTGAACTCACCGTTGCCGTCCGGGATGAACCGGATGTTGTCGGCGTGCTGATCCTTCGACCACGCGTCCATGACGAACGCGTCGTTGACGGAGATGCAGACGATCGAATCGACGCCCAGCCTCTCGAACGCCGGCGCGAGCTCGTGGTAGCGCGGCACGTGGCTCGACGAGCACGTGGGGGTGAACGCGCCCGGGAGCGCGAAGACGATCACCTTCTTCCCCGCGAAGAGCTCCTTGGTCGTGACGTCCTTCCATGCCGCGCCGTCGCGGGTCCGGAACGTCACCTCGGGTACACGCTGTCCTTCCATGTTCTTCATTCTTCTTCTCCTCGTTCCTTCAGCTTCGTGGCTGCATCGCGTAGCGCCGTGCGGATCCCTTCCTCCACCACCGGGTGGTAGAAGGGCATCGCGAGCATTCGATCGACGGTGAGCCCCTGCTGGTGCGCCCACGCGAGCAGATGCCCGATGTTCTCGGCACGCGGTCCGGCCATCTCCGCGCCGAGCAGGCGGCCGGTGCGCGCGTGCGCATAGATGCGTGCCGCGCCGTGGTTCTGGCGGATGACGCGGCTTCGTCCCTGATCGCGGAAGTCGACCTCGCCGGCGACGAAGGGCTCGCCCTTCGCCACGAGCTCGGCATGGCTCGAGCCGGCGATCGCGATCTGCGGGTCGGTGAACGCGACGGCGAGCGGCGATCGGCGCGCGCCCGGGACCACGTCGGGGAAGCGCGCGGCGTTCTCGCCCGCGATTCGTCCCTCGTCCGCCGCCTCGTGCAGCAGCGGCGCGTCGTCGTTGGCGTCGCCCGCGACGAACACGGAGGTGTCGCCCATGCGGAGCGTCGCGCGGTCGATCTTCGCGACCTCGAGCCCGAGGCCGAGGAGGTTCGCGCGCCGGCCCGCGGCGATGAGCGCGGTGTCGAACCGCTCGCCGTTGACGAGCACGCCGGTCCCCGTCGCCGGCTCCAGCGAGACGACGTCCGCGTCGGGATCGACGTCGAGCTCGGCGCCGATCGCCCGGTAGAACGCGGCGTGGACGACGGGGTCGGTGATCGGCCCGAGCTTGCCGCCCTTGCCGAACAGCTTCACGCGCACGCCGAGGCGGTGCAGCGCCTGACCGAGCTCGAGGCCGATGACGCCGGTGCCGAACACCGCGACCGACGCGGGCAGCGTGCTCCAGTCGAAGACGTCGTCGTTCACCACGAGACGATCGCGGATCGCGTCGAACATCCGCGGCACGAACGGCGACGAGCCGGTGGCGACCACCGTCGCGCGCGTCCGGATGCGCGTGCCGTCGACGTCGATCTCGCCGGGGCCGACGAAGCGCGCGCGCCCGCGGACCTTGTCCTCGTCCGGGATGGCGTCGAAGCCCTCGAGCACGAAGCCGA
>JBDHVD010000121.1:0-19714 GCA_039809525.1 Labilithrix sp.
TGACCGCGGTCGCCGGCGGCGGCCAGGGCTTCGTCTTCGGTACCGGCGACGGCCAGGTGCGCGGTTGCAGCTTCGAGCTCGACACCTGCGGGCAGTCGTTCAAGGTCGGCGCCACGCGCGTCGACGGGTTCGCGCTCGATCCGCGGCCGCAGCAAGCGGAGTACGGGTACATCCTGCTCCAGAACGAGATCGTGCGCGCCCAGATGTTCACGCAGACGGGCACCATGAACGTCGTCGGCAGGCGACCGGCGGAGAGCGTCGCGCTCGCCGAGGGCGGGCACTTCGCTCGAGCGATCGCGACCGCGCCTCCCGTGCCGTCGTGCGTCGTCTTCACCAGCACGCGCGGCGTCGAGTGGATGAACACCGACCTGGCCACCGGCGGGATCATCGTCCCGCAGCCGCTCGCGAAGCCCGCGCTCGGTATCGCGCTCGGACCGGGCGACGCCGCGTCGGCGACGACGTACGTGTATTATGCAGTCTTCGCGTCGATGACCGACGGCGGAGGCATCTGGCGCGTCCCGCTGCCGAAGGAGTGCGGCGCGGGCTCCGGCGGCGGCGGCGGCAGCGACGACGCGGGCCAGCCATGAGCAAGGTCCCCGAGCCGGGCACCACGCTCGGCGGCAAGTACCTGGTCGATCGCGTCCTCGGCGTGGGCGGGATGGGCGTCGTCGTCGCCGCGACGCACGTCCAGCTCGATCAGCGCGTGGCCCTCAAGTTCCTCCTGCCCGAGGCGCTCGCGAACCCGGAGGTCGTCGCTCGCTTCTCGCGCGAGGCGCGCGCGGCGGCGAAGATCCGGGGCGAGCACGTCGCGCGCGTGATCGACGTCGGCGCCTTCGACGACGGCACGCCGTTCATGGTGATGGAGTACCTGGAGGGGCACGACCTCTCGAAGGAGCTCGAGCGGAGGGGGCCGCTGCCGATCGCCGATCTCGCGCGCTACGTGCTCGAGACGTGCGAGGCGCTCGCCGAGGCGCACGCCGCGAAGATCGTGCACCGCGATCTCAAGCCGTCGAACCTCTTCCTCGCCGAGCAGCCGGACAAGCGGGCGATCATCAAGGTGCTCGACTTCGGGATCTCGAAGCTCGAGGACAAGCCCACCGCCGGGCTGACCAAGACGTCGGCGCTGATGGGGACCGCGTTCTACATGTCGCCCGAGCAGCTGACGACGCCCAAGGACGTCGACCATCGTTCGGACATCTGGGCGCTCGGCGTGATCCTCTACGAGCTCTCGACGGGCAAGCAGCCGTTCCTCGGCGAGACCGTTCCGGAGATCATCGCGTCGATCCTCCAGAGCCAGCGCGAGCCGCTCGCGTCGCTCCGCGCCGACGCGCCTGCGGGGCTCGTCGCCGTCGTCGATCGCTGCCTCGCGTTCAAGGCCGCCGATCGGTACGCGAACGTGGCGGAGCTCGCCGCCGCCATCGCGCCCCTCGCCGCGCCCGAAGACCGCCGGAGCGTGGCCGCGATCGGCCGCGTGCTCGGTGAGCGCGTCTCGCTGGATGCGTCGCCTCCGTCCGCCGTCGTGCGGCCGCCCGCTTCGACGTCGCTGCCTTCGCCCGTCGGAAAGACCCAGCCGGTCGGCGCCGTCACGAGCCAGGGCCTCTCGACGTCGGTCACGACGCCGGCCGCGCAGGCGAGGAAGCCGCGCGCGCGGATCGCCGGCGTGGTCGCGGTCTCCGTCGCCGCCGCGGTGGGGATCGGGATCTCGATGAAGCCGAAGACCGAGCCGGCACCCGCGAGCGGTCTCGTGGGCGCGCCGCCCGCGAGCGCTCCGGTGACGCCGCCGGTGACCACGATCGTGCCCGAGCCGCTCCCGGTCGCGAGCAGCGCGACGCCCGTCGCGACCGAGGCGCCGCCCGCCTCCGCTTCCGTCACGACCGCGAAGGCGGCCGTGCCCGCCGTCGCGCCGAGGCCGACGGCGACCGCCGGCGGCGCGGTGAAGACCGCGCTCGGCGCCGCGCCGACCTCCGCTCCGACGCCGTCGGCTCCCGCGACCGCGTCGAGCGCGACGAAGAACCCGCTCCAGATGGGGATCAAGTGAGAACGAAGACGCTCGCCCTCTCTCTCGTCGTGTCGCTCTCCCTCTCGCTGCCCGCGTGGGCGCAGAAGCCGCCGCCTAAGCCGAAGCCCGCGACGGCGGCCCCAGCCGCGCCCGAGCCGCCGCCCGCTCCGGCGGGACCCGCGCCGCTCTCGGAGTCGCTCTCCGGCGAGGCGAAGGCGGACTACGACTCCGCGAAGCTCCTCTTCGCGGACGGAGACAGCGCCGGCGCGGCGATCAAGTTCAAGAGCGCGTACGAGAAGTCGAAGGACCCGCGGCTCCTGTGGAACATGGCCGCGTGCGAGAAGAACCTCCGCCGCTACTCGCGCGCGCTGAAGCAGCTGCGGCAGTACCTCGCCGAGGGCGGCGACAAGCTCACCGAGCAGGACCGCGCCGAGGCCGAGGAGCTGATCAAGGTCATGGAGCCGTTCACCGCGAAGCTGAAGGTCAACGTGACCGAGCCGGGCGCGGAGGTCTACCTCGACGACGAGCTCCTCGGCACGTCGCCGATCGAGCCGGTGATCGTCGACTTCGGGCCGCGGAAGATCCGCGTGCACAAGCCGGAGTTCGAGGAGGTGACGAAGGAGATCCCCGTCGGCGGCGCCGCGGAGGTCTCGGTCGACGTGCCGCTCGTCAAGATCGTGCACGAAGGTCGGCTCAGCGTGCGTACGCAGCCCGACGCGTCGATCGCCGTCGACGGCAAGGTCGTGGGCGCGGGCACCTGGTCCGGCGTGCTCCCGAGCGGAGGGCACCTCGTGCGGATCACCGCGCCGAAGAAGCTGCCCTATCAGTCCGACGTCTACGTCCAGGACAAGGAGAGCCGCGACCTGAACGTCACGCTCGACAGCGAGCCGAGCAAGGGCGTGCCCGCGTGGCTCTGGGTCGCCGGCGGCGTGATCGTCGCCGGTGGGCTCACCACCGCGGGCATCTTCGCGTTCGGCGGCAGCGATCCGACGTACGAGGGACCGCGCGGCAACCTCAGCGGGGTCGGCAACTCGCCCGGCGGCGTCGCGGAGCTCGCGCGCTTCCGCTGACGCGAAGTGTGTGTTGACACGGATAGGTGGTGCGCGGACGATCGGCCGCATGCCCGCGCGCGGTAGGTGGAAGGCCGTCGTCGTCGCCCTCGGGGTGTGCGGCTGCTCGAAGAAGGTGCCGCCGGCGATCCGCGAGGACGTGGCGGCCAGGCGCGCCGACGCGATCAAGATCGCCGAGGCCGCCGCGTCGGTGTGCCCCTCGGCGAAGGCCAGGGCAGGGCTGTCGGGCGTCGCGCCCGTCGACGCGTCGCCTCCGCCGCCGAACCCCGCCGCCGGCAGCGTGCTCGAGAGCGATTCGAAGGTCGTCGACGTCCTCGTCACCTGCTCGTTCCAGGACCCGCGCGACGCCAAGCACGCGACGTGGGCGGGCACCGGCCTCGCGCCGCTCAAGAAGAAGGCGTCCGGCCCGCCGGTGCGCGCGGTCACCATGCCCGAGGACTTCACCGAGAGCTCCTGCAAGGGCCCCTCGCCGCGATCGTGCGAGGCGGTCATCGTGCCGTCGCGTCACGTGACGAGCGAGAGCTCCGCCGATCTCGTCGTCTATCGCCGCACGCCCGACGGCGGTGAGGCGGAGGTCACCGTCGTCTTCGCCGCGCCCTGACTCAGGCGCGCAGCGCGCGGCGCGGCCGGCGCGAGCCGCCGAAGAGCACGATGCCGAGGAGCGCGACGACGATCACCGCGCCGGCGGCCGCCAGCCAGCGCATGCGCTCCTGGCGCTGCTCCGCGTCGGTCTCGAGGCGTGCGAGCTCGCTCCGCGCCTTCGTGTGCGACGGGTCGAGCGCGAGCGCGCGCTGGAACGGCTCGGTGTCGGCGATGCCGCGCGCGAGCAGCTCCTTGCCTTCGAGATAGGCGATCTCGGCCTCGATCTGCTTCGTGCGCGGGCCGTTCGGGGCGAGGCGCGCCGCCTTGCGGAAGATCGCGAGCGCCTTCACCGGCTCGTCGTCCTCGATCTTCTGCGCGTACGCGACGTAGGCCGGCACCATCTCGCCGCGCCGATCGATCATCGGCTGGCGCGCGAGCACCTTGTCGAACGCGGCGATCGCCTCGTCGAGGTTGCCGCTCTTCTCCTTCGCGAGGCCCTCCTCGAGCAGCCCGTAGACCTCCTGGAGGCGGAAGCGGTCGTACGCGGAGAAGAGCTCGCGCGCGACGTCGGCGGCCGACCAGCCGTCGGGCGCGCTCTTGCCGGTGACGTTCGCGTACGCCTCGCGGAGCTTCCAGATCGCGTCCTGTCCGTAGCGCGTGACGGCTTCGCGCGCGGCGGTCCGCACGTGCACGCGATCGGAGCTCACGAACGAGAGGATCACCGGCAACGCATCCATCTCGTGCACGTTCGCGAACGCGTGGAGGACGTCGGCGAGGACCTGGTTGTCCTTCGTCTGCACCGCGTCGCCCGGGACGCGTTTGCCGAGCGACTCGAGCTGGCCGTAGCCCCAGTGGCGGAGCTCGGTCGTCTTCGTCTCGAGCAGCGCGGGCACCGCCTTGTCGCCGAGCGCCTTGATGATGCGCGCGATCTCCGGGCGGAACACGAGGCCCTGATCGCCGGCGACCTTCACCAGCTGACGGAGCGCCGGCGTCGTCCCGACGTGGGCGAGCGCGCGGAGCATCGCGGCGGTCTGGATCGCGACCACCCAGCCCTGGCCGTCGGTCTTCGTCCCGACGAGCAGCTCGCACAGGTCGGCCGCGTCGCCGCCCTTGCCCGCCTGACGGACGGCGGTGGCGACCTCCGGGAGCTTGCTCTTGCGGAGCGCGTCGAGCTTCTTCGTGATCGCCGGGACCGAATCGGCGCCGAGCTCGCCGATCGCCTTGGCCGCGCGCCGTCGCGTCTCGACGTCGTCGGACGCGAGCGGGGCCAGCATCCGATCGAGCTCCGCGAGCGGCATGCCGGGCTCCGCCTGCGCCGCGGCGGCCGGCGGCGTCTCGGGCGCAGCCTGGGCGGCGGCCGGCGTCGCGACCACGAGAAGCATCGCGAGCAGGCCGGCGCGCATCATGGGCCGCTCACTCGACGATGGCGAACTCGGCGAACTCGCCGGTGTACCCGCGC
Organism: Labilithrix sp.; assembly: GCA_039809525.1. Taxonomy (GTDB): domain Bacteria; phylum Myxococcota_A; class Polyangia; order Polyangiales; family Polyangiaceae; genus Labilithrix. The sequence continues at coordinate 5,111 of JBDHVD010000121.1, forward strand.
CAGCGTATGTCGACGTTGTCGACGCGCGCGGCGGACGGGCCGTGGTTGGCCCAGCTCGCGAGCTCCTTCACGGCGTCCTCGTCGCCCTCGGCGACCATCTCGATGCTGCCGTCGCTCCGGTTACGGACCCAGCCCGTGATCCCGAGGCGTCGTGCCTCACGTTGCGTCGCCGCGCGGAAATACACGCCCTGGACGCGTCCGCGCACGATGAGTTGGATGCGCTTCTGTGCCATCTGCCTCGGTTTCTTCCGTCCTCTTCGTCTACCGAAGCGCGGCCGGGACGGCAACCTTGTAGCATGCGGGCCTCGATGGGCCCGGAAGAGCTCGCTCGGTACCGCCTGAAGCGCGTCCTCGGAAGGGGCGGGCGGCCGGGCCTGTACGGAGGCGAGGTCTGGGAGGCCGAGGACTCCGAGCAGCCGCGCAAGGTGGTCCTGAAGATCCTGCGCGTGGACGACGAGGAGATGCTCCTCACCCAGGTCCGGTTCGTCGAGGACGCCCGCCTCGCGGCCACGCTGCGGCATCCGAACGTGGCCGCGATCCACGACGTCGGCGAGTCCGCGGGCACGAGCTTCCTGGTCATGGACCTGGTCGAGGGCCGCACCCTCCGCGCCGCGCAGACCGATCCGGACGCCTCCGTCGAGGATCGCGTCCGCTGGCTCCGCGAGGTCGCGTTCGGGCTCGCCGCGCTCCACGACCTCGACGTCGCGCATCGGGACGTGAAGCCCGAGAACGTCGTCATCCAGCCGGACGGCAGCGCATGCCTCGTCGATCTCGGCGTCCCCTACGACGAGAGCGGCCAGGGAGCCCCGGGGGCGCTCGAGGACCAGGCGGCCTGGGCGGAGATGGGACGCGAGCTCCTCGGCGAGGACGCGCCGGAGGACGTCGCGCGCGTCCTCGACCGGGCGTCGGCGCCCGACCGACAATCGCGCTTCCCCTCGATGCGCGACGTCGCGGCGGCCCTCGTGCGGGAGTCGGCCGCGGTCGATCCGCCGGGCCCGGAGGCCGAGAAGAAGGGCCCGCGGCGCACGCTCCACCCGGCCGTCGCGGTGGCCGCGCTGGGGGTCCTGATCGCGCTCGCGGCGCTCCTCCAACGCCTGCTTCTCGACTAAGGTCCGCGCCCGTGGCTGACCTGCCTTTTTCCACCCGTTTGTGGTTCGCATGGGTGTGCTTCTTCAAGGTGCTGTTCGACGGCGTCTTCGCCGCGAAGGCGTTCGCCGCGGCCAAGGGGCTGCCCGCGCCCGAGGCCGAGGCGCCGAAGCTCGAGGCGAAGCCCGAGCCGAAGCCTGCGCCCAGGCCCGAGCCGAAGGTCGAGACGAAGCCGAGCACCGACCCCGCGCTCCAGCTCCTCGCGCTGCTCCAGCGCGAGGGACGCCTCGTGGACTTCCTCGAGGAGGACCTCGCGGCCGCCGACGACGTCGACATCGGGCGCGCGGCGCGCATCGTCCACGAGGGCTGCCGCAAGGCGCTGCGCTCGCACGTGAAGCTCGCGCCGGTGCGTGACGAGGAGGAGGGCGCGAAGCTCACCCTCGCGGAGTTCAGCCCCGCCGAGGTGAAGCTCACGGGCAACGTCGCGGGCAAGGGCCCGTACAGCGGCACGCTCCGGCACCGCGGGTGGAAGGTCACCGAGATCAAGCTGCCGACGCCCGTCGACGGTCACGACGCGCACGTCGTCGCGCAGGCCGAGGTGGAGCTGTGAGCGCGCGGTACGTCGTCGGGATCGATCTCGGCACCACGCACACCGCGCTCGCCTATGCGCCGATCCCCGAGGACCCCACCGCCGAGTCGCCGCCGATCACCGTCCTCGAGATCCCGCAGCTCGTCGCGCAGGGCACCATCGAGGCGCGCACGCTCCTGCCGTCGTTCCTCTACCTCGCGCACGAGACCGACGGGCCGCAGGCGCTGCCCTGGGATCCCGAGCGCAAGTACGTCGTCGGCGAGCACGCACGCGCGCGCGGGGTCGACGCGCCGTCGCGCGTCGTGTCGAGCGCGAAGAGCTGGCTCGTGCATCCGTCGGTCGATCGGCGCGGGCCGATCCTCCCGCCCGGCGCGCCCGAGGACGTCGAGCGCATCTCGCCCGTCGAGGTGTCGTGGCGCTACCTCGAGCACCTCGTCGAGGCGTGGGACCACGTCGTCGCGAAGAGCGATCCCGACCTCGCGCTCGGAAAGCAGAGCGTGGTGCTCACCGTGCCCGCGTCGTTCGACGCGTCCGCGCGCGAGCTGACCACCGAGGCGGCGTTCGCCGCCGGCTTCGAGGACCTGACGCTGCTCGAGGAGCCGCAGGCGGCGTTCTACGCGTGGCTCGCCGCGCGCGGAGACACCTGGCGCAAGGACGTGTCCGTCGGCGACGTCGTGCTCGTCGTCGACGTCGGCGGCGGGACCACCGACTTCTCGGTGATCGCGGCGCTGGAGAAGGACGGCGAGCTCGCGCTCGAGCGCGTCGCCGTCGGCGATCACATCCTCCTCGGCGGCGACAACATGGACCTGCTGCTCGCGCACATTGTCGAGCAGAAGATGGATGCCGAGCTCGATCGCTGGCAGCGCATCGCCCTCCAGCATGCGGCGCGCGGCGCGAAGGAGCGGCTGCTCGGGGACGGCAAGGCCAAGAACGCGCAGATCGCGATCGCGGGCAAGGGGAGCAAGCTCGTGGCCTCGACCCTGCGCGCAGAGGTCACGCGCGAGGAGGTCCAGCAGGCCATCGTCGACGGCTTCTTCCCCGTCGTCTCGTCTGAGGACCGCCCTGCGGTCCGTGCGCGCGCCGCGCTCACGCAGCTCGGCCTGCCGTACGCGCAGGACCCGGCGGTCACCAAGCACCTCGCGGCGCTGCTGGCGAAGCACGCCGAGGCGCTCGGCGGGTCGGCGAAGCGCAAGGGCAAGCTCTTGCAACCTACACGCATCCTGTTCAACGGCGGCGTGATGAAGAGCGGCGTCCTCCGCGACCGCATCACCGGCTGCCTCGACGCCTGGCTCGGCGAGGAGAAGGCACCACCGGCGAAGGTGCTCGAGGGCAACGACTGCGACCTCGCCGTCGCGCGCGGCGCGGCCGCCTACGGCCTCGCGCGCAAGGGCCGCGGCGTCCGCATCCGCGGCGGCACCGCGCGCTCGTACTACGTCGGCATCGAGGGCGCGGTCCCCGCGATCCCCGGGCTCGAGCCGCCGATCACCGCGCTCTGCGTCGCGCCGTTCGGCATGGAGGAGGGCACGAGCGCCGAGCTCGCGTCCGGCGAGCTCGGGGTCGTCGTCGGCGAGAAGGTCCGCTTCCGCTTCTTCGGCTCCACCGTCCGCCGCAAGGACGCCGCCGGCACCGCGCTCGAGCGCTGGAAGGGCGGCGAGCTCGACGAGCTGCCCCCGATCGAGGTCGACCTGCCCGCCGAGGGCCGCTCGGCCGGCGACGTCGTGCCGGTGAGCCTGCGCTCGACGGTCACCGAGATCGGCACCCTGCTCGTCGAGGCGGTGCCGCTCCAGCCGAAGAAGAAGGACGAGCGCTGGAAGGTGGAGCTGAGCGTCCGCTCGGACTGAGATGGCCGCACGGTACGTCGTCGGAATCGATCTCGGCACGACGAACACCGTCGTCGCGTTCGCCGCGATCGATCCGAAGAGGAAGTCGCCGCCGGTACCGACGATCTTCGAGGTCCCGCAGCTCACCGCCAACCGCGAGGTCGAGGACCGACCGCTGCTCCCGTCGTGCCTCTACGCGCCTCTGCCCGGCGAGGTCGGCGGCGATCCCGACTGGATCGTCGGCGAGCTCGCGAAGCGCCGCGGCTCGGAGGTCACCGGGCGCTTCGTCGCCTCGGCGAAGAGCTGGCTGTCGCACGCCGCGGTCGACCGTCTGGCCGCGATCCTCCCGTGGGGCGCGAGCGATCCCGCCGCGCCGCGCCTCTCGCCGGCCTCCGCGAGCACGCGCATCCTCGCGCACGTCCGCAAGGCGTGGGACGAGGCGCACGGCGACTCGCCGCTCGCCGAGCAGGACGTCGTCCTCACGCTGCCCGCGTCGTTCGACGACGTCGCCCGCGAGCTCACGCTGCAGGCGGCGAAGGACGCCGGCATCCAGCCCACGCTCCTCGAGGAGCCCACCGCCGCGTTCTACGACGCGATGCGCGACGCCCGCACCATGCGCGCGCTCGCGCGCTCGGGCGGCGGACAGGAGCAGACGGTGCTCGTCGTCGACGTCGGCGGCGGCACCACCGACCTCTCGCTCATGGCGGTCGGTCCCGATCCGGAGAAGAAGCGCGGCGCGTTCGCCGTCCGCCGCGTCGCCGTCGGCCGGCACATCCTCCTCGGCGGCGACAACATGGACCTCGCGCTCGCGCACGTCGCCGAGCCGCGCATCGTGACCGGGGGCGCGACGAAGCTCGATCCCGTCGAGCTCGCGCAGCTCGTGCACGCGTGTCGTGACGCGAAGGAGCGGATCCTCTCGGGAGACGCCGACGAGGCGCGCGTCACCGTCCTCGGGCGCGGCTCGCGTCTCGTCGGCGGCGCGCGCGGCACCACGCTCAAGCGTGAAGAGGTCGAGCGCATCGTCCTCGGAGGGTTCTTCCCCGAGGTGAAGGAGGAGGGCGCGCCCGAGCGGCGCCGCGCGGCGATCGTCGCGTTCGGCCTGCCGTACGAGCGCGACCCGGCGATCACCAGGCACGTGAAGCAGTTCCTCGCGCGTCACGAGGCGAAGGCCGACGCGGTGCTGCTGAACGGCGGCGTCTTCAACGCTCGCCCCATCGTCGACGCGCTGGTCGCGGCGATCGGCGCCGACGAGGTCCTCCCCACCGACGATCCCGATCTCGCCGTCGCGCGCGGCGCGGTCCTCTACGGCTTCGCCCGCCGGGGCATCGGCATCCGCGTCGAGAGCGGCGCCGCGCACGGGTACTACGTCGCGCTCGCCGACAAACGTGCAGTATGCATTCTTCCGCGCGGCGCGGCGGAGGGCGTCCGCCACGAGGCCACGGGCCGCACGTTCGAGCTCGTGGTCGGAAAGAGCGTGCGCTTCGACCTCTACGCCACCGACGTGCTCGATCACCCCGCGGGCGAGATCGTCCCGCTGTCCGAGGAGAGCGACGACTTCGAGCGCCTCCCGCCGGTCGTCGCGAGCCTGCCGTCCTCCGGCCGCGAGGACGCGGTGCCCGTCGTCCTCGGCGGCGAGCTCCTGCCCACCGGCCAGCTCGAGCTCGCATGCGCCGAGGTGAAGGGCGAGCGCCGCTTCCGGCTCGAGTTCCAGCTCCGCGAGGGCGCCGCCCCTCGCGTCGCGAGCGCGCCGCCGCCGCCGTCCCTCGCGCCGAAGGTGGCGCCGATCTCCGGCGCGGTCTCCGCGAAGCTGACGAAGGCCTTCGAGGTCCTCGACAAGGTGTTCGGCAAGAAGTCCGACGCGTCCCCGCGCGAGGTGAAGGACGTGGTCCGCGATCTCGAGAAGGTCCTCGGCGATCGCCTCACCTGGACGATGGAGGTCACGCGTGCGCTCGCCGACCGCCTGCTCCTGAACCCCGGCGCGCGCCGCCGCTCGCCGAACCACGAGCGCGCGTTCTTCCTCCTCCTCGGCTTCGCGCTCCGGCCCGGCTTCGGCGATCCCGGCGATCCCGCGCGCATCGAGCGCGTGTGGCCGTTGTTCGACGGCCGGCTCGGCTTCCCCGACGAGCCCGCGGGCTGGCAGCAGTTCTTCATCGCGTGGCGCCGCATGTCCGGCGGCCTCTCCGAGCCGATGCAGACGGCGATCCGCGACGCGATGGACGGTGCGATCGCCCCCAAGGAGGCGGGGCTCAAGCCGCCGAAGCGGATGCCCGAGGGTCTCGACGAGCTCGTGGTGCTGCTCGCGTCGCTCGAGCGCACCCCCGTCGCGCGCCGCGCCGCCCTCGGCGAGTGGCTCGTCGAGCGCACGTGGACGAGCTCCGATCCGCGACTCTGGACGGCGCTCGGGCGCGTCGGCGCGCGCGTGCCGCTCTATGCGAGCGTGCATCACGTCGTCGCGCCGAAGGTGGTCGAGCCGTGGATCGAGCGCATCCTGCGCCTCGACTGGAAGAGCGTGCCCACCGCGCCTCATGCGAGCGTGCAGCTCGCGCGCGTCACCGGCGATCGCGCGCGCGACGTCTCCGAGCGCCTGCGCAAGGAGGTGGAGAAGCGCCTCGTGGCGGTCCAGGCGAAGGACGCCTGGGCGCGGTCGGTCCGCGAGCTCGTCGAGGTCGGCGAGGAGGAGCGCGTCGCGATCCTCGGCGAGGGCCTGCCGATCGGCCTCCGGCTCGCGGAGCCGTGACCGGTCAGTTCTTGCAGCAGAGGACGCCGCCGCGCTCGGGGCCCTTCTTGATGACGACGGACGACTCCTCGATGTACGCGAGGCCGTCACCGCAGTCCCACGGCGAATTCGACTGGCAGTCCATCGACGTCATGTAGCGGTTGAGCACGCCGCACGACTGCGCGCCGATCGCCTGTCCGAGCGTCCCGCACCCGACGATGTTGTTGTGGTTGTTCGAGGACGACGGCGAGCACGAGTTGTTCGTGGCGTTCGTCACCGAGCGCGTGGCCCAGAACGTCTGCGGAGGGCCCGGATCGCACTGCCCGGCGCCGCTGCTCGCGACGTCGCCGCCGCCGGTGCAGACGTGCCATCCCTCGGCGCAGAGGTCCTCGACCGTGCACCGCTGGCCGTTGCCGGCGCCGTCGGCATACTGCCCGTCGTTGCCCGCGCGACGCCCGCAGCGCGGCTGGCTCGTGTCGCCGGTGAAGACGAGACCGGGCTCCTGCCATCCGCCCGCGCACCCGGCGATGCGAGGGAACGCCGCGCGGTCCCGGAACGTCTCGCGCGTGCCGTCGGAGCAGCCGATGTCACCGGGGGCGCCGCCGCCGTCGGCGGACGCGTCGCTGCGGCCGCCGTCGGTCGCGGCCGCGCCGTCGGCCGGGGTCGATCCGTCGAGCGGCCCGTCGGTGAACGTGTAGTCGGTGCTGAGCCCCGTGACGAGCCCGCACGCGCCGAGCGTGAGAGCGAAGGATGCGGCGATCGACGCGGATCGAAGGCTCATGCCTGCCACTCCTTCAGAAGGTACCGTCGAGCCCGGTGAACCAGGGCGACGCGATCGGTTTCACGCGCACGCTCGCGGAGGACGTCGCCTGCTTCGGAGGCGACAGCACGAACCATCCGATGGCGGCGGCCGCGAGGCCGGCGGCGCCTGCCGCGAAGCCGATGGTCGAGATCGTCGCCATCGTGCGCCCGTTCGACACGTCCTTCTCCGCGCTCCGCGGACAGACGGTCCCGTTGCAGGCGTCGTCGACCTTGCTCGCCTTGCCCATCGCGAGGATGCCCGTCACGCCGCCCACGGCGAGGCCCGCGGCGCCGACGCCGAGGCCGGCCCACACGACGGGGCTGATCGACCGCCCGCCCGCCGGCGTCTCGGCCGTGGCGGGGCCCGCGATCGTCCCGGTCGCGGTCGAGCCGGCGCCGTCGAGCGCGACGGTGACCGCCTTCGTCTCGCCCGCCGCGACGGTGACCTCCGACTTGGCCTCGCGCGATCCCGAGCGCGCGACGATCGCGTGCGTGCCGGGGTTCGTCTTTCGCACGGCGGAAAGAGAGACGACGGGCACGCTCGCGCCGTCGATCACGAGCTCCACCGGCGCGCTCTCCGGGACCCCGGTGACCTTGATGTCGAGCGTCGGGATCTTCGGGCGGATCTCCTCGGCGAGATCGGCGCCCTCCTGGCGGGCCGCGGCGCTCTTCTCCGTCTCGTCGGGCTGCACCTTCATCCGCGCGATCGACAGGAGGACCTCGCGCGCCTCGACGAACTCGCCGAGCTGCATGTGCGTGCGCCCGAGCTCGAGCGCGGTCACCGGCGTCTGTCCGTACGCGTGCGCCTGCTTGAACTTCTGGAGCGCGCCCCGGAGATCGCCGCTCTCGCGGAGCGCCTTCGCGTCCTTGTAGAGCTCCCGTGCGGACTCGAGATCGGCGGCGCTGGGCTGCGGTGCCTGCGCGAGCGCCGTGCTCGAGCCGAGCGCGATCGCGATCGCGAGCGCGGCCGCGAGAGGCGCTCTACTTGATGTCGTCATCGTTCCATTTCTTGGTCGTCGGACGCGTCGCGGGTCGCGCCGCCGGCTTCGTCGTCGACGGTGCCTTCGCTGCGGCGGGCGCCCGCGCGGACGTCTCGACCGTCGCGCTCGGCTCGGCGATGGTCGACGACGTCGGGACCGGCGTCGTCGCGGCCGCCGGCGGCGCCGACGAGGCGACCACCGGCGGAGGCGTGACGGCATTCGTGGATGCGTTCGCGGTCGCGGCCGTCGACGGCCTCTGGAACGCCACGACGGTGAGCACGCCGAGCCCGAGCAGCGCGACGCCCGCAGCGGCGATCCATGCGACCGGCGGCTTGCGCCTCGCGGTGGGCGCGACGGGGAACGACGTCGACAGGCTCGTCGGCGGCCGCGGCGACGAGATCGCGGCGGCGCCGAGGCTCGGCTCGCTCGGCTCGGGCAGCGTGAGCATCGGCGGGCGGACGAGCGGATGGCTCGTCCGGACGTCACCGACCGCGGCGGTCAGCGCCTGCGCCGCCTCGCGCGCGGTGGCGTAGCGGGCATCGGGATCGCGCGCGCAGATGGTCGAGAACCACGTGTCGATCGCCGCCGGGAGATCGGGACGGTGCGCGGTCACGCGCGGCGACGAGTGGTGGATCGCGAGGGTGATCGCGCCGACGGTCGCGCCGTCGAACGGCAGCTTGCCGGTGAGCGCCTGGAACGCGACCACGCCGAGCGACCAGAGATCGGAGCGCGGATCGATCTCGCGGTCGGCGAGGATCTGCTCCGGGCTCATGTAGTGCGGCGTGCCGATGACCATGCCGGTGGTGGTCTTGTCGTCCGCGCGCTGCGTGCGCTTCGCGACGCCGAAGTCGAGGACCTTGACGAAGATCTCGCCGCCGTCACCGTCGCACAGGAAGATGTTGCTCGGCTTGATGTCGCGATGGACGATGCCGGCCTGATGGGCCTTGCCGAGGCCCTTCGCGATCTGGGCGACGAGGGCGGCCACGTCCGGCGCGGTCATCGGTCCGAACGCCTCGAGGTGCTCGCCGAGATCGCGGCCCTCGAGGTGCTCCATCACGATGAACGGCGGCCCGCCTGCGAGCACGCCGTAGTCGAGGACCTGCACGACGTGAGGGCTCTTCACCGACGCGGAGACCGCGGCCTCGCGCTTGAAGCGCGCGAGGGCGTCCGTGTTCTCGGCGAAGTCCTTGGACAGGAACTTCACGACCACCTCGGTGCCGAGCGCGGTGTGCTCCGCCATCCACACCTTTCCCATTCCGCCCTCGGCCAGCGGCCTGACGAGGCGAACGGTGGGGGTGACGTCCAGTCCTGCAGTGAGCTCGATCACGCGGAGATCTCGAAACGAAGAGAAGGCAGCTCCATAGTACCGCAGGGGCGTTCCGAGCAGTCCGGCGATCGAGCGCCCCCGTGGGCGGCTGTCGTGCAGGCGCGGCCTCTACCGTCCGATCACGGGTTTTCGCGCGCGGATGACACGGGCTCCGCCGCTCGTACCCTCGGTACGGACAGTCCGGCTTCGTCGATGCTCGAGGTCCGGGCGATCCGTCCCTTCTCGATGAACAGGACGCGCTCGCCCAGGGTGCGGGCCTCGCCGGTGTCGTGCGTGACCAGGATCGCCGGGACGTTCGCCTTCGTGACGTGCTCCCTCACCTCGTCGAGCAGCTCGCGCTTCACCCCCGCGTCGAGCGCGCTGAACGGCTCGTCGAGCAGGAGGACGCGCGGGGTCATGGCGAACGCGCGCGCGAGCGCGACGCGCTGCGCCTCGCCGCCAGAGAACGTGCGCGGCTTGCGCTCGGCGAGGTGAGCGACGCGCATGCGGGCGAGCATCTCTCTCGCGCGGGTCCTTCGCTCGGCGCGTTCGAGCCCCCCGATGCCGTAGGCGACGTTCTCCTCCGCGGTCATGTGCGGGAAGAGCGCGAGCGACTGGAAGACGAACGCGACGCGGCGCCGGTGGATGGGGCGCTCCTGTCCGGAGGTCGAGTCGAACCACACGTCGTCGCCCACGGTGATGCGCCCCGCGTCGGGTCGCACGAGCCCGGCGATGCACGCGAGCGTGCGGCTCTTGCCCGCGCCGGACGGTCCGAACAGCACGGTGACGCCGGGCGGCGCCTCGAAGTCGACGTCGAGGTCGAAGCCGCGGAGCGCATGACGGACGCGGACCGAGAGGCTCATCCGCGCGGCTCCCGCGCATTGAGCTTGTTCACCGCGTAGAGCAGCACGACGGCGACGCCGGTGAGGACGAGCGAGAGGGTGAGCGCGTCCGAGTCGCGATGCGCCTGGATCGCGTCGTAGATCTCGATCGCGGCGGTGTGCGTCTGGCCGCGGACGTTGCCGCCGATGACCCACGTGAGCCCGAAGTCTCCGAGCGAGCGCGCGAACGCGAGCATCGCCGCCGCGACGATCCCGCGCGAGGCGAGGGGAAGCTGGATGGTGAGCAGCGCGCGCAGCGGCGAGGCGCCGAGCGTGCGCGCCGCGAGCACGAGCGTCGGGTCGGTCTCTTCGATCGACGTCCGCACCGCCTTCACCACGAGGGGCATCGCCCCGATCATCGCCGCGAGCACGGCGCCGGTCTTCGTGAACACGATCGACGTGCCGGTGAGCGCCTCGAAGGCGTGCCCGAGCGTGCTGCGCCGGCCGAGGAGCACGATGACGTAGTAGCCGAGCACCGTCGGCGGCATGACGATCGGCGCCGTGAAGAGGACGTCGACGAGATCGCGTCCGGGGAAACGCACGTTCGCCAGCAGCGCGGCGACGCCGACGCCGACGAGCATGGCGAGGACCGTCGCCAGCGCGGAGACCTCGAGCGAGAGGAAGAGGGAGCCGAGGTCCACGTGCCCCTACTTTGCCGGAAGCGCTTCTCCCGGCAAGAGGAACCCGTACTTGCGCATCACCGCACGGCCGCGCTCCGAGCCGACGAGCTCCACGAACGCGTGCGCCTCGTTCGTCTTCGCCCGGCGGGTGCCGCCGTGACAGACGACCAGCGCCTGGTCGAGCGGCTGGTGGAGCGCCGGATCGATCGGCAGGTACGCGCCGTCCGAGGTGACCGCGAGCGAGAGCGCGACCACGGCCGCGTCCGCGTTGCCCGTACGCGCGTAGACGAGCGCCTGCTGCACGTTCTCGCCGTGGACGGTGCGCGCCTCGAGCGCCGGCCAGACGCCGACCTTCGCGAGCGCCTGCTGCGCCGCGCGGCCGTAGGGCGCGTGCTCGGGGTTGGCGATCGACACCCTCGCGTACTTCGCGTCGGCGAGGTCACGGATGTCCTTCGGCAGGAGCGAGGCGTCCTTCGTCCAGACCACGATGCGCCCGCGCGCGTACAGCGCCTTCGTCGAGCCGTCGCACGCGCCGGCGTTCACCACGTCGTCGACGAAGGAGATGTTCGCGGCGGCGAAGACGTCGAACGGCGCTCCCTCGGCGATCTGCTTGGCGAGGAGGCCGGTCGAGCCGTACGAGATCTCGACGGGCTTGCCCGTGTCCTTCTCGAACTCGGCCTCGAGCTCGCCGAACGCGAGCGCGAGATCGGCCGCCGCCGCGATGCGGAGCGGCTCGTTCCGGCGCGCGTGGTCGCCGGTGCCTCCCTCGGCCTTCGAGCAGCCCGCGCTCCCGAGCGCGAGCGTCACGAGGACGAGGCTAGCGAGTGATGATCGTGCCGACATCCTCTCCCTGCAGGGCTCGCGTGAGCTGGCCCTTCTTCAATCCGTTGACGATCTGGAGCTCGGTGCAGAAGCGCGATCGACCGAGGTACTCCAGCACCACGCGCTCGACGATCAGGTCCGGCAGATCGCGGTCGAGGAGCTCCTTCGCGGTGATGCGCGGGATGTGCTCCGCCTTCGGGTTCTTCTTCGGATCGTCGGTGTAGAGCCCGTCCTCGTCCTTCACGAAGATCGCGCGCTTGCATCCGAGCGCCTCCGCGGTGAGGAACACGCCCGCGTCGGTGCGGTGCTCGGGGATGCGGCCGCCCTTGGTCGGCTTCTCCCAGTATCCGAACGGCGGCATGCCCGTCATGATCGGCAGGCACCCCATCCGGAAGTAGAGCGGGAGCTTCTCGAAGTCGTCCTGCATCATGAAGATGCCGCCGTGCTTCGCGAGCAGCATCTGCAGCATGCGCGCGTTCTGCCGCGGGACGTAGCCGCCGAGCGCGGCGAGCAGACCCGTCGGCAGCTCGAGCTCGCTCGCCACGGCGTAGATGTGCCGCGCGCGCGTGCCGCCGCCGGTGCAGAGGAGGAGCTGGTGCTGGTCCTTCGCCGCGACGATCTCGTCGAGGATGGGGAAGAGCGCCGTCCGGCCGCGGTCCATGACCGACTGGCCGCCGATCTTCAGGACCTTCACGTCCGGCATCATCGCGACGGGGTCGTAGTCGAGGTTGCCGGCGGAGCTCCCGCTGGTGAGCGTGGAATCGGCGAGCTTGCTGTGGATCTTCCTGCGTTCCATCGCTCAGTCCTTGGTGATGACGGTTCCGACCGGCTCGCCCGCGAGCGCGCGAGCGAGCTGTCCCGGGACGAGGCCGTTGACGATCTGCACCGTCTCGACGTGGCGCGCGCGCTGCCACGACGTGAAGAGCGCGCGGTCGAGGACGAGCTCGTCCGGCAGGTTCTTCATCAGCTCCGGCAGCGTCGTCTTCGCGATGTGCTTCGCGTCCGAGTGCCGCTTGGGATCGCGATCGAACAGGCCGTCTTCGTCCTTCACGAACACGATCTTCTTCATCCCGAGCACCTCGGCATGGATGAAGAGGCCGAAGTCCGATCCGTGCGAGGGGAGGGGACCGTCCTCCGGCGGCGGCTCCCAGAAGTGATACGGCGGGATCGAGATCACGATCGGCAGCATGCCGCTCTCGAGATAGAGCGGCAGCTCCCAGAAGTGCTCGCGCTGCATCACGATCGAGCCGTGCTTCGCGAGCAGCGCGTTGAGGAAGACGGCGTTCGCCTCCTCCATCGCACCGACGAGCTGCGCGACGCCGCCCGTGGGGATGCCGAGATCGACCGCGACGCTCACCGTGTGCCGCACGCGCGTGCCGCCGCCGACGCCGAGCACCATCTTGTGCTTGCGTCCCTCGCGCAGCGCGCGGAGCTCGTCGACCAGCGGCATCACCGCGCTCCGCCCGCGATCGAAGATCGACTGGCCGCCGATGCCGACGAGGACGACGTCCGGCATGATCGCGAACTCCTGCTCGGAGTCCGTCTTCGCGATCACGCGGCGGTCGATGAGCGACTCGCGCATGAGGCTCGACTCGATGTGTGTCCGGCCGTCGCCGGTGACCAACTTGCTCATGTTCTTCCTTCTTGGAGCTCCGCCGCATCGGCGGTCACCGGCGCGCGCGGCGCGGCGGCACGGATGAGCGGAGCGCTGACGAGACCGGACAGGATACCGAACGTGGTGTGCACGAGGAGGCCGGGGACGAGGATCGCCCAGGCCACCGCCGGCGCCTGCACGAGGAGGGTGACGGAGAAGATCGTCGCGAAGCGGCCGAGGCCCATGAGCCCCCCGAGCACGCTCCAGGTGACCGCACCCGGGCTGCGCCGCGCGACGAGCGGCACGCAGAGGTCGCACAGGATGCCCGGCGCGACGTGCTTGAGGATCTCGAAGACGCCGTAGCGCCCGTCGCCGAGCAGGAACGCGACCGATCCCATCACGAGGCCGGTGAGCGTCGCGCCCGCGCGGCTCCGCGTGCGGAGCGCGGCCACGATGTAGAGCGGCGTCAAGAGGACGAGCTTGTGTCCCGGCGCGAACGGGATGCTCGGCAGCATCTTGAGCGCCTTGATCCCGAGCATGGTCAGCGAGAGGCCCGCGATGACCGCGATGTCCTTCGCCCGGGCGGCCACGCGCGGATCGCCGTGCTCCTCGAGGTAGCGCTCGACGCGTCCGACGTGGCGATCGATGCGGTTCGCGATCAGGCCCACGTCGCCGCGCGCGATGCGCTTGAGCGACGCCCAGAAGCCCTCGGCCGGCGCCTCGCCCTCGTCGCGGCGGTGGCGCCCGCGGCCTCCGCCTCCGCCCCCGCCTCCGCCACCCCCTCCTCCTCCGCCGCCGAGCAGCGCGAGGACGGCGTCCATCGAGGTCGCGACGACCGGCGGCGCGCCGATCTTCGACAGGCCCTCGGCGATCGCGCGCGCGTCGCCCGAACGCGCGATGCGCGAGGCGAGCACCACGACGACGACGCGGAGGATCATGCGCAGGCCGACGAGCGCGCCGCCGACGTTGAGCGGCACGGTCGTCAGCGCGAGATCGAGCTTCACCCAGCGATCGACGTCGGGGTCTTCCTTCGTGATCGCGTAGGACGCGAGGATGAACGCGGCGAAGCCCGACAGCTTCGCGAGCTGGCGAACGAGCGCGCGCGCCCCCTCGCGGAGCGCGAGCCACGCGATCGCGTGCACGACGGCGAGCCCCACGAGCACGCGCAGGTCCTTCACCGCGAGCGCCCCCACGGCGATCGCCGCCAGGTAGAGCACGCGCAGCCGCGGATCGATCGTGCGCGTCATCGTCGAGTCGATCCTACCGGCTCCGCTCCGCTTCCGCCTGCGACACGGTCGTTACAAATGGAAGCGCGCGCGCATGCGCGAAGCGCCACCGCAGCGCGAGCCCCCGCGAACGCCCCAACCCCACAGCGCGATCCAAAGCCAG
>JBDHVD010000122.1:0-19688 GCA_039809525.1 Labilithrix sp.
GCCGGCGGCGGCGCGGCCGGCGGAGGCGCGGGCGCGGGCGGCGCGGGCGGGACGGTGTCGGCCGGCGGCCGCTCGAACTTCGCCGCGGCGCGATCCGCCTCCGCGAGCACCGCGTCGAGATCGGCGCTCTCGAGGTCCTCGAAATCGATCTCCACGTCGAGCGACGAGTCGGGATCGCGAGCGGCCGGCTTCGCTTCGCCGAAGCGCTCCTTCGCGCGGCGCACGTGACGCTTGAAGGTGCCCTCCTCGATCTGGCGGCAGATGCGCGTCCAGTGCATCGCGTACGTGTTGTACTTCTGCGTCACGACGTTGAAGCGGAACCGCAGCGCCGTGTTGCGGATGTTCTCCTTGCGCAGGAGCGCGAAGCGTCGTTCGACGTCCTTGCGCGGGACGGTCGGCTCGAGCTTCTCGAACCCGAGGAAGTACTGCTCGTAGAGCACGCGGAGGCGGTCCACCCGCTCCTCGAGCTCGCCGACCGCGATTTCGATCTCGCGCTGCTCCACGTCCCCCCGAGGATAGAGCAGCGCGCGTCAGAGAGGCGTGACTTTGACGTTGTCGTAGCAGGTCTTCGCTTCCCACTCGTTGAAGCCGAAGTGGTCGTGGCCGGCGCCGGCGAGCGGGTTCGCGTCCACGAACGACAGGTACTCGACGCCGTCGACCGAGAAGCGGACGGTCTTGCCGTCGGTACGCTCGACCTTGAAGCGATAGACCTGACCCTTGATCACGGGCTTCTGCCGGGGATCGTCGGACTCCTTGTCGACCTTGATCTCCTTGCGATCGCCGCCGTGCTCGTTCAGGCGCGCGAGGACGTGGAGGGTGTTCTTCCACCCGCCGAGGATCGCGAGGTAGCTCGTCGCGTTGTTGTACGAGACGCCCGTCGCCGCGGACTGACCGTCGCCCCAGACCTCGGTCTTGAGGTCGCCGTCGTCGCTGGTCGACATCGCGTCGAACTCGATCCGAGCGTTGACCGGGAGGACCTTCGTCAGCCAAACGCCGTGGTTGTGCGCGCCCTGTCCGCAGAGCTTGCCGTCCTCGATCTTCCAGGCGCTCGTGCGGATCTGCACCCAGTTCGGGCCGAGGTTGCCCGCGCGTTCGGCCGCTGCCTGCGCGTCGCGCATGAAGGGCGCGAGCAGGCCGGCGTCTCCGCCCTCGGCCGCACCGTCGCCGCCCGCGTCGATCTTCGTCGCCAGCGCAGCTCCGCCGTCCGGCGTGGGCAGGAGGCCCGCGTCCTCCGCGAGCATGCCCCCGTCCGGACGGTCGAAGTCGTCCTCGAACACCGAGGTCATCACGTTCACCGAGGGCCGGATCGTCGGCGCCGGCGTCACGGTGGAGGTCCCCGCGTCGTAGGGAGGGGCGCTCCCCGAGGGAACGCAAGCGACGAGGACCGCGGCGCCGGCGAAGAGGGCTCGTTTCACGCGCCGATTCCTACCATAGAGGTCTCGTAGTAAGAACCTGCCCGAGCCATGCATCCGATCCTGTTCCGCATCCCTCTGCCGAGCACGCCGCTGAAGCTTTGGTGGGGCCTCGCGGTGGTCATCGCGATCGCCCTCGTCTACGCCCTCGTCGGCCTGAAGAAGAAGGACAAGGCCACCGCCGGCATCTCCGCGGTGATCGCGATCGGCGTCGGCGTCGTGGCCAAGGTCTACTCGCACGTCGAGTTCAGCGCGCCGAACCTCCCCATCTACTCGTACGGCGTGATGCTCGGCGTCTCGCTCGTCGTCGGCTGGTACCTGACGCTCACGCTCGCGGAGCGCGACGGGCTGCCGAAGGAGACGATGGCGAACTGCTACGTGATCACCGCGATCGCGGCGATCGTCGGCTCGCGCGTCCTCTACGTCCTCACCAACGTCGACGAGTTCCGCGTCAACCCGCACGACACGAACAGCGCGATCGACTTCGCCTCGTTCTTCGCCCTCCGCCGCGGCGGCCTGGTCGCGTACGGCGGCTTCCTCGGCGGCTACCTCGGGAGCTGGCTCTATCTCCGCGCGCACAAGATCCGCCTGATGCCCTGGGCGGACGTGGCGGTGCCGAGCCTCGCGTCGGGCCTCCTGATCACCCGCATCGGCTGCTACCTGTTCGGCTGCGACTTCGGCAAGCGCCTGCCCGAGACGGCGCCCGCGTGGCTGCAGAAGCTCGGCACGTTCCCCCACTGGCCGAAGGGGACGCTCGAGGGCGGCGACGGATCGCCCGCGTGGGTGAAGCACCTCGGATCGTTCCAGGGCGCGAAGCTCGAGGAGCTGCGCAAGCTCGATCACTCGTTCCCGGTGCATCCCACGCAGATCTACGAGTCGCTCGTCGGCCTCACGCTCCTCGCGCTCCTCCTCTGGCAGCGCAAGAACCAGAAGTTCCGCGGTCAGATCTTCTTCCTGTTCGCGTTCGCGTACGGGTACCTGCGCTTCCTCATCGAGTTCCTCCGCGACGACACCGAGCGCGGCGAGATCGGTCACTTCTCGCTCCACTGGTTCGTGGCGGTGACGCTGCTCCTGTTCGCCCTCGCGTTCACGTTCGGCATCTCGCTCGGCATCGCGAACAAGAACGCCCGGACGATCGCGCGCGTGGTCTCGTTCGTTCCGCCGGTGGTCGCGTTCATCGCGCTCAACCCCGGGAAGTTCGGCGCCGAGGTGAGCTACCCGCCGTCGACCAGCCAGTGGATCGGTCTCATCTCGGCGCTCGTCGTCGCCTTCTTCTACGCGTCGTTCTGGGAGCAGGCGCGCAAGAGCCCGAAGCTCGCGATGAGCCTCGAGACCCTCGGCGACGTCAAGCCGGGCGGCGACGATGATCAGGCGCCGAAGAAGCCGAAGAAGAAGGCGAAGAAGCGTCCGGCGGAGGACGCGGCGGCGAAGGCGGCCGAAGCCGACGAGGCGAAGGCGGAGGCGAAGGCCGAGGAGACCGCGGACGACGAGGCGTCGGACGACGAGCCCGCGGGCGACGATCCCGCCGAGGCCGACGAGGAGCCCGAGGCGTCTGCCGCGGCCGACAAGAGCGAGGACGAGAAGAAGAAGGACGAGAAGAAGAAGGACGAGCCGGCGGAGGCCTGACGCCCCCGCCGGGCCGCCACGGCGATACTCCCCAGGGCGGACGCCTCATGTGGGCGTACGCCTGAGGGCGGATCACGAAAATCGCACTGCCGGTGCATCCGGACCGCCCGCCCGGGCGAAGACACCGGATGATGCCGTCAGGGCGCATGCGAATCCTCCTCGTCATGCCGACGCCGTTCGAGAACGGGCGGCTCGGGCTCGAGAACGTGGTGTGGCTGTCGGAGCCCGTCGCGCTGACGTCCGTCGGCACGGCGGTGATGGGCGAGCACGACGTGCGCGTCCTCGATCTCCGGCTCGAGGAGGAGGACGCGCTCGTGAAGGCGCTCGTGTCCTTCCGGCCCGACGTCGTCGGGACGACGAGCATGACGACCGACGCCTACCAGGCGAAGGCGGTCCTGCGCACGGCGAAGAGCGTCTCGCCGGACGTGCTCACGGTCATCGGCGGTCATCACCCGACGCTCTGCCCCGAGGAGTTCGAGGAGCCCTACGTCGACGTGATCGTCCAGGGCGAGGGAGAGATCACCTTCCGCGAGATCGTCGCGCAGTGGTCGGCGCGGCGCGAGGCGAGCCGCGCGATCCGCGGCACGCGCTGGCGCGACGAGAGCGGCGTGCGGCACGTCGCGCCCAAGCGCGAGCAGGTCGCGAGCCTCGACGCGCTGCCGTCGCCCGATCGCCGGCTGATCGCGAAGTACCAGGGCCGCTACTTCTTCACCGGCATCCGCGGGATGGCGTCGATCTTCACCAGCCGCGGCTGCTCGTTCGACTGCAACTTCTGCGCGATCTGGGAGTTCTACGAGCGGCGCACGCGCTTCCTCTCGGCGTCGCGCATCGTCGATCAGATGGAAGCGTGCAAGGAGGACTACGTCTTCGTCCTCGACGACAACTTCCTCACGAACAAGCGCCGCGCGACCGAGCTGTGCGAGGAGCTCGAGCGGCGCGGGGTGAAGAAGTACTGGCTCACCCAGGGCCGTACCGACTTCGCCGCGGACCATCCCGAGCTCATGGCGCGGCTCGCGAAGAACGGGCTCGTGATGGTGCTGTCGGGGTTCGAGTCGAACGACGACGACAACCTCGCCTCGCTGCGGAAGAAGTCGTCGTGGCGGAAGAACCTCGTGGCGAACCAGGTGCTCCGCGACAACGGCATCTTCTCGACGGGCATCTTCATGGTGCGCGCCGACTGGACCGTCGAGCAGTTCGATCAGCTGATCGAGTACGTGAACAGCCTGCAGATCGGCGTGCCGCTGTTCACCGTGCTCACGCCGCTCCCGGGCACGCAGCTGTTCCGCGCGTACGAGGACCAGCTCCTCACCACCGACCACCGCCTGTTCGATCTGCTGCACGCCGTCCTGCCGACGCGGCTGCCCCGCGCGGAGTTCTACCGGCAGCTCACGCGCTGCTACGACGAGACGGGCAAGACCGTGCAGGCCTCGTACGCGTCGCTGATCAAGACGCGCCGCCGCTTCGTGGCGAAGGTCCTGAAGGGCATGGTCTGGTTCTACGCGCGCACGTGGCGCTACCAGCGCGTGCACGTCGACCACCGCTCGTTCCTGCGCGACGAGGAGGGCCTGCTGAACGGGCCCGGCGCGAGGTCCGGCATCACCTGGGAGGACGTCGCGTACCCCGAGGCGAAGCCCGACGAGACGAAGCTCGTGCGCCTCCGCATCCCTCAGCGCACGTGGGCCGACGACGTCGCGGAGGCGGGGCAGTGAGCGCCGCGGAGACGTTCCTCGCCGATCTCCGTCGCGCGATCGAGGCGCACCCCGGGGTGAACCACCTGTTCTTGAATCGCTGCGCGACCTCGCCGTTCGCGCGCGCGGACTACGCGGTGTTCGCCGAGAACCACTTCCCGCTGGTGTGCGTGTTCACGAGCTACCTCGAGCGGCTGCTCGTGCGCGCGCCGACGAGCGACGCGAAGCTCTGGCTCGCGAAGGTGCTCGTCGACGAGTACGGCGAGGGCTCGGAGGGCAAGGACCACGCGACCCTCTACGAGACGTTCGTGCGCGCGGCGGGCGGAACGCCGCCTCCGCGCGTGCCCGAGCCGGCGTTCGCGTTCATCCGCGAGCACCGCCGCATCGTCACCGAGGAGCCGTTCCTCGTCGGCCTCGGCGCGGTCGGACCGGGCCACGAGTGGGCGATCCCCAAGATGTTCGACGCGGTGATCCCGGGGCTCCGCCGCGCGGGCTTCGCCGAAGGCGAGATCGGCTACTTCACGCTGCACGTCGCGCAGGACGAGGACCACGGCGCGTGGCTCGAGGAGGCGCTCCTCCGCTTCGCGATCGACGACCGCGCGCGCGCCGAGATCCGCCGCGGGGCGCTCCTCTCGCTCGACGCGCGCGCGCGCTTCTGGAGCGGCGTGCAGCGCGCCGTGGTGCGCTTCCGCCAGCCGCACTCGGTGCGTCTCGACGGGCCGAGCCCGCGCTCGATCGCGCGTGAGCTCCTGCTCACCGCCTGGGACGGCTCGACGCGCCTCCGCGCGCTCGAGGCGGGATGGACCGCGTGGCGCGAGCGCCGCCGGCCGACCCTCGCGGAGATCGTCGACGAGGGGAGGCGATAGATGAAGATCACGTTCGTCTCCACGAGGAAGAACCTCGATCCGACCGAGCGCGA
The DNA here is from genome assembly GCA_039809525.1 of Labilithrix sp. Classification (GTDB taxonomy): domain Bacteria; phylum Myxococcota_A; class Polyangia; order Polyangiales; family Polyangiaceae; genus Labilithrix. The sequence goes on from JBDHVD010000122.1 coordinate 5,646, forward strand.
GCTCTACGAGATGGACCTCCTGTGCAAGGCCCTCGGCTTCGAGCGCGCGTTCCTCGATCTCGGCATGCAGACGGTGATGGCGTGCACCCCGGCGGGCACCGACATCGAGCTCGTCGACGAGTACCTCCAGCCGATCGACTACGACGTCCGCGCCGATCTCGTCGCGCTGTCGGCGAAGACGTCGTGCGCCACCTATGCGTACGAGGTCGCGCGGCGCTTCCGCGAGAAGGGCAAGCGCGTGGTCATGGGCGGCATCCACGCGTCGCTGCGTCCGGACGAGGCGCTGGCGCACGTCGACTGCGTGGTCACCGGGGAGGCGGAGACCGTCTGGCCGGAGGTGGTGCGCGACCTCGAGCGCGGCCGGTTGAAGGAGCGCTACGACGCGACCGGCTTTCCTCCGATGGGCGAGATCCCGCCGCCCGCCTGGAGCAAGGCGAGACCGAGCCAGTACCTCTTCCACCAGATCCAGACGACGCGCGGCTGTCCGTTCCGCTGCCGGTTCTGCAGCGTGCCGGACATCTCGGGGCAGGACTTCCGCTTCAAGCCGGTCGAGCGCGTGGTCGCGGAGCTCCGCGCGCTGCCGAAGGCGAGGGGGCCCATCGCGGCGGGCAAGCCCCTCTACGTCGTCGACGACAACTTCATCTCGCGCACGCGCTACACGAAGGAGCTCTTGCGCGCGATGATCCCGCTGAAGCAGGCGGGCGAGATCCCGTCGTGGTCGGCGGAGACGACGCTGAACGTCGCGAGCGACGAGGAGATGCTCGATCTGTTCCGCGACGCCGGCTGCTCCACCCTGATCATGGGCTTCGAGTCGGTCACCGAGGCTTCGCTCGCGGCGATGGACAAGCCGGTGAACTTCTGCCTGACGTACCAGGAGGCGATCGACCGCATCCACGCGCGCGGGATGACGATCATCGGCAACTTCATCGTCGGCTTCGACACGGACACGCGCGGCGTCTTCCGCCAGACGCTCGACTTCGTGCAGAAGACCGGGATCCTCTATCCGTTCTTCAGCATCCTCACGCCGATGCCGGGCACCAAGCTGTTCGAGGACTACCGGGCCGCCGGCCGCCTCGATCACCAGGACTGGCACCTCTACGACACGCGCCACGTGGTGTTCGAGCCGAAGCACATGCGGCGCGACGAGCTGATGGACGGCTACGTGTGGCTCTACGAGCAGGCCTACGGCGCGGACCACCTCTATGCGCGCATCGAGCAGAACTGGCGGCGGCGCACGCGCGGCTCGAACCTGGTGGAGAAGGCGTTCGTCGCCTCGCGCCTCGCGCCGCTGATGCTGAAGGGCGACGCGGAGCTCCGCCGTCACTTCCAGACGGGCCTCGCCCTGATGATGCAGAAGGGGCTGCATGCCGATGCGGGTCAGCTCCTCTACCTCCTCGACGGCTTCGACTTCGCGCGCTTCATGCGCCGGTTCAACTCGTCGCGGCGGGCAGAGAACTACCGGACGTTCGACGACCGCTCGAAGTGGACGGCCTCCGCCGACCTCGAGGTCCTGCAGTGGCAGAACGCCAAGGCGGTGAAGCGGACGAACAAGACGTCGCTGCCCGTCGTGCGCTGATCCGTTGACGGGTCGCGCTCGCGTGCCCATGTTGGCCGGCGTCATGCGCGCGTCCTCCTCCTCGGCGACCTGCTTCGCGTCACGCGACTCGTTCGCGTGCGCGCGCCCGCGCCCAGAGGAGGAACGAGAACGCTAGCGATCGGCACCCGCCGCACCGCTCTTCCGACCCCCTCCGGCCGCGCGCCAGAGGGGGTCTTCGCATTTTCGGCGCCTGCTGCGCCTCGTCTTTCCGTGCCCTGGCCCGGGCCGGAACCACAAGGAGAATGAAGATGGGCAAGCTGCACCTGAACGTCGGAACGATCGGACACGTCGACCACGGCAAGACCACGCTCACGAGCGCCATCACCAAGGTGATGGCCGCCGAGGGCCGTGCTCGCGCCCGCGCGCTCGGCGATATCGACAGCACCCCCGAGGAGAAGATGCGCGGCATCACGATCAACGTCGCGCACGTCGAGTACGAGTCCGAGGCGCGTCACTACGCGCACGCGGACTGCCCGGGGCACGCCGACTACGTGAAGAACATGATCACCGGCGCGTCGCAGATGGACGGCGCGATCCTGCTCGTCGACGGCTCGCAGGGGCCGGAGGCGCAGACCCGCGAGCACGTGCTCCTCGCGAAGCAGGTCGGCGTGAAGCACCTCGTCGTCTTCGTGAACAAGTGCGACGTCGCCGATCCCGAGCTCGTCGAGCTGGTGGTCATGGAGATCGAGGAGCTGCTCCGCGCGCACGGCTTCGCCGGGACGCCCTTCGTCAAGGGCTCGGCGCTCCGTGCGATCGAGGCGATCGACGCCGGCCGCCGTGACGACGTGGACGTCGTGGCGATCCGCGCGCTCGTCGAGGCGCTCGACGCGCACGTCCCCGACCCGATCCGCGACTACGACGCGCCGTTCCTCATGCCGGTGCAGGACGTCTGCACCATCGCGGGGCGCGGCACGGTGGTCACCGGACGCGTCGAGCGCGGCACCGTCCGCATCGGCGATCCGGTGGAGGTGGTCGGCCTCGGCGCCGAGCGCACCGTCGTGGTCACGGGCATCCAGTCGTTCCATCGGGACCGCGAGGTCGCCCGCGCGGGCGACAACGTCGGTCTGCTCCTCCGCGGCGTACGTCGCGAGGAGATCGAGCGCGGCCAGGTGCTCAGCGCGCCGGGCACGATCGCGCAGCACGCGCACGGCGAGGCCGAGCTCTACGTGCTGTCGGCGAAGGAGGGCGGCCGCCGCACGGCGTTCGCCTCGGGCTATCGCCCGCAGTTCTTCTTCGGTCCGACGAACGTGACCGGCACGCTCGAGGTGGACGAGGCGGTCGTCCCGGGCGCGCGCACCCGCGTGCGCTTCGTGCTCGACCGCGCGGTGGCGCTCGATGCGGGCGTCCGCTTCGCGCTGCGTGAGGGCAACCGCACGATCGGCGCGGGTCTGGTCGCCGCGGTGCGCTGAAGAAGGTGGTCCCGGGGTCTCGCTCGCTCGGCGAGGCTCCGGGACGCTTCGCGCTCACTCGGCGTCGGCCGCGACGAGCCGATCGGCCAGCGCCTGGATCTCGTCCGGCGACAGGTTCACCGTCGCCGTCGCGAAGAGGCCGACGAACGCCGCCGACGGCATGGCCGCGCGCGCCTCCTCGAGCATGCGCACGCGGAAGTCGAAGTCGTTCGCCGGGAGCATCAGCCGGGCGAACACCGTCATCTCCTCCGGCGGGATCGCCGCGACGAGGCGCTGGTTGATCGCCTCGAGCTCCGCGGGCTCGTAGAGCTCCTCGAGCATCGGCTGGATGACCTCCTCCTCCTCCGCCATGTGCACGAAGTTCTCGGCGGTGAAATCGGCGAAGCGCAGGTAGAGCGCGCGCCACAGCGCCGGGCGCGTGTCCGCCGAGCCGGTGCGGATCGCGTCGATCAGCACGCGGATACCCTGGGCCGCGCCCTCGTGGTCGAGGTGATCGCCCTCGAGGGCCGCCGCGGCGCCGGGACGGCGGGCCTCGAGCGCCGGATGGATGAAGTTCTCTTCGTGGGAGATGTGGCTCGCGATGGCGACGAGCAGCTCGTCGACGTCGGCGAGGACCATGACCACCTCGGCCTTGCTCGCGGGCGACGTCCGTCCGATGCGCGAGAGCGTCCGAGCGAGCGCCCAGCGGAGCCCCCGGTGCACCGGGCCGTAGAAGTCGATGCGGGGGACGTACATGAAGCGGCGGCGGCTCGTGATGGGCGCGTTCTCGATCTGCATGGAGAGCACTCTGGGCTCTCCGCCGCGGCGCGTTTCCTAAATGGTTCCTCAGCGGATCTTGAGAACTTCCTAACTCGGCGGCGCGGCTCGGTTACGCTCGGGCTCGATGCTCTCCCGGAGGCGAGCGCTCATCGGCGGCGGCGCCGCGCTCCTGGCGGCGGGCCTCGGGGCCGCGGAGTACGCGTCGCTGGCCGGCCGCTTCGATCACCGCCGGCGGAAGCTCCCACCGTACGACGCGGGCATGCGCTTCGGCGAGTCGATCGCCGCGCTCGGACGCGAGGACGCGCCCCCGGTCGCGATGGTGCACCTCGCGCATTCGACCCATCTCCTGTGGTTCGCGGGGACGCGCGTGCTCACCGATCCCTGGTTTCACGACCCCGCGTTCGGCGCCCTGGTCCACGAGATCGCTCCGCCGGTCGCGCCCGACGAGCTCGGCGCCCTCGACGCGATCGTGATCACGCACGATCACGCGGACCACGCCGATCTCCGCGCGATGGACCGCATGGACAAGCGCGCGGTGGTGATCGCCGCGACGGTCGAGCTCGCGGCGAAGGTCCGGGCGCTGGGCTTCGGCGACGTGGTCGTCCTCGCGCCGTGGGAGAAGCGTCGCGTCGGAGCGGCGACCATCCACGCGGTCCCCGCGCTGCACGACGTGTACGAGGTCGGCTACGTGATCCGCAGCGCGGACCGTTGCGTGTATTTTGCAGGCGATACCCGGCTCCACCCGGACCTCCCGGCGATCGCCGAGCGGTTCGCGCCCGATGTCGCGATCCTGCCGGTGGACGGGACGCGCATCACCGGCACCCCGCTCGCGGTGATGACGCCGGAGGACGCGATCGCCGCGGCGAGGACGCTCCGCGCGAAGGTCGTGATCCCCTCGCACGCCGAGGCCGACTTCTCCGATCCGCTCGCCGCGCACGTCCTCGCGACCACGGTGGCGCGCGCACGGTTCCGCTTCGCCGAGCAGGCCGCGAGGGAGCTCGGCGGCGTGCGCTGCGCCCTGCCGCAGGCCGGTGAGCTCGTTTCGTTGTAGACTCCACGGGCCTTGCGCTTGTCTCGCTTCTTGCTCGCCGCCGCGGCATCCTGCGCGGTCTTCTTCACGACGTCCGCCGCGCTCGCGGACAAGGTCGTCGTGCTTCCGTTCCGCAGCCCGAAGAACGTCCCGCGCCCGGAGCTCGAGCAGGCCCGCGACTGGACGCGCGAGGCGCTGAAGCTGAAGGGGCACACGCTCGCCACCAACGACGAGGCCGCGAACGCGGAGCTCGCGGTGAAGGACGGCGTGCCCGACACGAGCACCGAGTACCGCGCCGCCGGCCAGGCCGCGTCGTCGCCCTGGACCATCGCCGCCCAGGTCGAGCGCATCGATTACCCGCCGGTGAAGAACCCCGACGGCACCGAGGAGGACGGCTGGACGACCTACCGCGTCGAGCTCGAGGCCTGCGAGGTCCAGTCGGGTCGGGTCGAGTCGCTCGCGCGCGAGGTCGTCCCGGACACCGCGCCCGAGGAGCTCGCGGAGATGATCGCGTTCCTCGTCCGGCCGGGCGGGATCGGGCCGAACGCGGTGTTCCCCTGGCAGGGGATGGGGCCGCGCAAGCCGAAGCCGCCGCCCCCGCCGCCTCCTCCGCCGCCGCCCAAGCCGGAGGAGCCTCCGCCGCCGAAGCACACGTATGCGGAGAACCGCCCGTTCGCGCTCGGCGCCTCGATCGGGGTGACGAACGCGCTCGCGCGTCCCGACAGCGCGCGCGGTCCCTCGTGGGCGATGCCGATCGGTGTGATCTTCGGCTACGCGATCGCCGACGTGCCCGGCGTCGAGCTCCGCGGCGTCTTCACCAGCCAGGTGGTCGGACCGAAGGCGCTCGAGATCGCGGCGGGCGGGCGTTATGCGATCCCGATCGTCCCGCAGATCCGGCTGTTCGCCGGGCCCGAGGTGCTCCTCGGCACGCACGTGGCGATCGGCGCGGACAAGACCGCGCGCTTCCTCGCGCACGGCGCCGCGTTCGTGGCCCTCGGCATCGGCGAGCAGCTGCAGCTCGAGCTCGCCGGTGACCTCGGAGCCGCGCTCGGCGGCTCGGGCACGCTCCTCCTCGGTGGAGGAACCGCGCGCGTCCTCGTGCGCTTCTGAGGCCGCATGCAGCTCGCTTCGCGTCGCGACACGACGAGGCTCGGCGCCCGGATCGCCGATGCGCTCGCCCCCGGCGATCTGGTGACCCTCACCGGTGATCTCGGCGCGGGCAAGACGTTCCTCGCGCGCGCCGTCGCCCGCCGCCTCGGCGTCCCCGCGGACGTGGCGATCGCGAGCCCGACCTTCACCCTCGTGCAGGAGTACGCGATCCCGAAGGGGACGCTGCTGCACGCCGACCTCTATCGCCTGCGCGATCAGGCCTCGCCCGAGGCGGAGATCCGCCGGCTCGGGCTCGCCGAGCGCCGCGCAGAGGGCGCCATCCTGCTCGCCGAGTGGGCCGAGGGCTACGAGCACGAGCTCGGCGGTGACGTCGCGCTCTCCGTCTCCCTCTCCGTCCGCGGCGAAGGACGGAGCGCGACGTTCGGCGGCCGGCTGGCGAATTTGTTCTAACCTGGAGATCGGGTGGAGCCTCGCGCGGATCGTCGCGACACGTTCGGAGCCGCGGTGGTCGCGGGGCTCGTCGCGCTCGCCCTCGCGTTCGGAGCGCAGCGCGGGCGGCGCGCGGTGCCGGCGGCGGTGCATGCCGGCGAGGTGACGACGCTCGCCGGTCCGGTCGCGCGCTTCACCTTGCGGCCCACCTCGGGCCGCGTCGAGATCGAGAGCGCCGACGGCGCGAGCCGGCTCGACCTCGATCTCTCGCTGGTGGTCGACGGCCTCGAGCGGCCGCTCGTGATGCGCCGCTCGGACGTCCACCCGAAGGACAAGAACACGCTCGCGGGAGAGCTGCCCATCGAGCTCGGCGACGAGCGCGCGACCGGCTCGTTCGAGCTCCGCATGGATCCGACGTCCGACGTGATCACCGCCAGCCTCGCCGTCCTGCACGAGCCGGGCAGCTCGGCGCATTCGTACGCGCTGCGCACGAGCCTCGCGCCCGAGGGGCGTTCGATCTTCGTGCCGGGCGTCGGCGAGGTGGGCGACGTCGCGAACGTCGAAGGGCGATCGGTCATCGTCGACGACGACGTCCATCCCTTCGCGCTCGTGTCGACGCAGGGCCCGCTCGCGATCGCGTCGCTGCCGCCGGACACCGATCAGCCCGGCGCCCGCCCGCGGCTCGTCGTCTCCGGGAAGAGCGAGACGGCGGCGAAGCGCACCGCCGGCGCGGGGCCCGGCAAGCCCGCGCGGCTCGATCTGTCGGTCGTCGTCGGCGCCTCGAGCCAGAAGCTGTGGGGCCGGCTCGAGCGCATCCTCCACGGTCCGATCGGACGGGTCAGCGGCGTCGTCACCGGGTCGAAGGAGCGCGCGCACGTCGTCGCGCTCGACGAGGAAGGACGACCGCAGGTGCGCGCGATGGTCGACGGGCAGGGGCGCTTCGTGATCGACGCGCCGGCGACGGCGGTGCAGTGGTACGCGGCGCTCGAGGCGGTGCACACGAGCGCGCCGGTGCGGTTCCTCCCCGGCACGCCGTGGGACCTCAGGCTCGACGTCTCGGCGGGCGGCGAGCTGCGCGTGAAGATCTTCGACGTCGACACGAAGGCGCCGCTCGTCGCGCGCCTGAACGTGAAGGGCATCGAGGGGACGCTCGATCCGACGTTCGGCCCCGACTACCGCGCATCGGGCGCCGGCCCGCTCATGGACGTGCTCGAGGGCGAGGTGGCGACGCCGCTCCCCGCGGGCAAGTACCGCGTCCTCGCGACGAAGGGCATGGAGTACAGCATCGACGCCGAGGTGGTGGAGATCGTCAGCGGCAAGGCGAAGGCGATCGAGCTCGGCCTCCGTCATGTCGTCCCCACGCCCGGCGTCGTCGGCTGCGACCTGCACGTGCACGCGCGACCGAGCTTCGACAGCCCGGTGACGCCCGAGGACCGTGTCCTCTCGCTCGTGTCGGCCGGCGTCGACTTCGCGGTGCCCACGGAGCACAACGTCGTCGGCGACTACACGCCCGCGGTCGAGCTCCTGCGCTTGAACAAGAGCCTCGCGCACGTGCCCGGCGTCGAGGTGACGACGTACAACCCGCGCTTCGGCCACTTCGGCGTCTTCCCCTGGAGCACGACGACCGGCGTGCCGCCGTATCGAGGCACCACCGCGGGCGCGATCATCGGCGCCGCGCGGCGCACCGGCGGCGATCCGGTGCGCGTCGTGCAGGTGAACCATCCGCGACTGCCGTCGGGCATCGGGTACTTCGGCGTGTCGGGCTTCGACGCGAAGAGCGGCCGCGTGCCCGCGGGCATGCGCACCGACTTCGACACCATCGAGGTCTACAACGGCTACGACATGGCCAACCGGCCGCGCGTCGAGCAGGTGATCGAGGACTGGTTCGCCCTCCTCAACATGGGCAAGCGCATCGCGGCGACCGGATCGAGCGACTCGCACCGCATCCAGTACCAGTGGGCCGGCTACCCGCGCACGTTCGCGATCGTCGATCCCAAGAGCGCGGGCGACACCGGGCAGCCGATCGACACGCGCGAGGTGATCACCGCGATCAAGCGCGGGCGAAGCTTCGTCTCGAGCGGACCGATCATCGACCTCGAGCTCGGCCATGCGAGGCCCGGCGACGAGCTCCCCGCGCGCGCCGGGAAGGGCCCGCTCACGGGCAAGCTGCGCGTCCGCGCCGCGCCGTGGGTCGACGTCACCTCGGTGGACGTCGTCGCCGGCGTCCCGCCGCCTGCGAAAGACGTACCGGGGACGGTCGTGAGCGTCTTCAAGCGCAACATCCCGTCGTCGCCGACCAAGCTCGGTGACGAGGACGGCACGCTGGAGGAGGCGGCGGCGCGCAGCGTGCGGCTCGAGACCGACCTCTCGCTCGAGATCCCCGACGGCGCGAGGTGGGTGGTGGTCGTCGTGCGCGGCGAGCGGCCCCTCGACGACGCCCTCCCGTTCATGCCCGTCCAGCCCCTCGCGTTCACCAACCCGATCTGGATCGCGCGCTGAGGAGGGCCGTGTGTGCGAGCGTGTGGATCGCCTGAGGGCCGTCGCTGTCCCGTGCTAGCTTACGCTCGGAAACGGGGCGGGCTGAGTGAACACGACCTTCGGAAGATACCGCCTGCTCGAGCGCCTCGGACAAGGAGGCATGGCCGAGGTCTTCAAGGCGAAGAGCTACGGCGTCGAGGGCTTCGAGAAGGTCGTCGTCATCAAGCGCATCCTCCCCGAGCTCGCGCAGAGCGATCAGTTCGTGGAGATGTTCATCCACGAGGCGAAGCTCGCCGTCCGCCTCTCGCACGCGAACATCGTCCAGGTCTTCGATCTCGGGATCGCCCCCGGCACGGTGACCGGCGGGATGCCGTCGCCCGACGCCTACTACATGGCGATGGAGTACGTGAACGGCCTCGACCTCGCGACGCTGCTCGGGAGGTGCCGTCGCGCGGGCGAGCGGATCCCGATCGAGATGGCGGTGTACGTCGCCGCCGAGGTCGCGAAGGGCCTCGACCACGCGCACCGCCGGCGCGACGAGCAGAACCAGCCGCTCAACATCGTCCACCTCGACGTCTCGCCGCAGAACGTCCTCCTCTCGCTCGAGGGCGAGGTGAAGGTCACCGACTTCGGCATCGCGAAGGCGCGCGGCGTCCTCGAGCCGACGGGCATGGAGGACACGCGCCAGCGCCAGCTCCAGGGCAAGTTCGGGTACATGAGCCCGGAGCACGCGGCGGGCGAGCTCGTCGACGCGCGGAGCGACCTGTTCTCGCTCGGCACCGTGCTCTACGAGATGCTCGCGGGCGTGAACCCGTTCAGCGCGCCGACGTCGTTCGAGACGCTGCGCCGCGTGCAGGCGTGCGAGTACCCGCCCGTCGAGCTGCTCCGTCCGGAGGTGCCGCCGGAGCTCGTCGCGCTCCTCGCAGGCACGATGGCGCTCTCGCCCGACGAGCGCTTCGCCGACGCGGGCCGCATGTACGAGGCGCTCCTCGCGTTCCTCTACTCGCAAGGCCGCCGCTTCAGCGCGCACGACCTCGCCGACTTCCTCGCGCGCTTCCGCTCGCCGGAGGAGACGGGCGAGCACGTCGTGCTCGACGCCGACGGCGCCGTCTCGCAGGAGCGCACGCCGGTGGAGGTGCCCGCCTCGATGCGGAGCCGCGACTCGGCGGTCACGAAGGTCGAGACGCCGGGCATCCCGATCGTCGACGTCGGCCGCGCCGCCGGTCTCGGCGAGCGGCGCGAGGTGACCGCGCTCGTCGTCGAGCTGCCGGTCGAGCGCGGGACGTCGATCGCGCCGGCCGCGCCGGAGGGCGAGGGCGGATCGCTCGGCGATCGCGCCGCCGCGGCGATCGCCCGTCATGGCGGGCGCATCCTCTCGCGCGCGCCCGAGCAGATCACCGCGCTCTTCGGCGTCGACGAGCCGGACGGCCGCGACACCGAGATCGCGACGCGCTGCGCGCTCGTCGTGCTCCGCTCGCTCTCGGGCACGCGCCAGCCGAGCGCGGGCCTCCATGTCGGACGCATCCACGTCGGCGCGGACGGCACGCCGACCGAGGACGAACGCCTCGCATCACTCGTGGCGACCGCGCGCGATCTCGCCCGCGTGCGCGAGGGCATGTGCGCGATCAGCGCGTCGGCCATGCGTCAGGTCCGGAACCTGTTCGTGTTCGACACGCTGTCCGACGCGACGCGGGGTACGGGCGTCTCGACCACGACCACGCTCCTCGTGAAGGAGGTGCGCGGCGCGAGCGAGGCGTTCGGGCGGTTCGTCGGACGCAAGGACGAGCTGCGCATGGTGGGCGAGATGCTCGCCATCGCCACGCGCCGAACCGCGAGCGTCCTCACGGTGCGCGGCGACCACGGCGTCGGCAAGTCGCGCCTGCTCCTCGAGGTCGAGCGGCGGCTGCGCAAGGGCGGCTACAACGTCGGCTGGCACTACGCCACGTGCCTCCCGCGAGGCACCGACGTGCCGCTCTCGGGCATTCAGTGCATGTTGCAGGCACTGTGCGGCGTCGCCGAGGGGGACGCGGAGCCGCGCATCCGCCGCGTGATCCCGCGCCTGCGCGCGCTCGGTCTGCAGGACGACGAGGTCGGCGCGGTGCTCGTCGCGCTCGGCGCGCCCGGGCTCAGCCCGCAGGCGGGCGCCCAGGGAGGCGCCGGGTCGGCCGCCGGCATGCCCGCGCTCGCCAGCGCGAAGGCGCTGCTCGCGAACGCGTTCACGCGCATGGTGCTCCGGCTGTGCGAGGACAACCCGCACGCGTTCGCGTGGGACGCGGCGCACTCGATGGATGCCGACAGCTTCGGGATCATCGAGACGGTCCTCCATCGCATCCCCCAGGCGCGCGCGCTGTTCGTGCTCGCCACGCGCGCGGGGTTCTCGCACCCGCTGGAGAAGCTCGGCGTGCACGGCGCGCTCGACCTCGCGGACCTCAAGCCGGAGGACGTCGAGCGCCTGGTCGGCGTCCGCCTCGGCGTCGATCGCGTCCCCGCCGAGCTGATGCGCTTCGTGCGCGATCGCGCCGGCGGTCATCCGCAGATGATCGAGGAGGTGGTGAAGGCGCTCGTCGAGGCGCGCGCGGTGACCGTCGCGGACGGCGCCGTCGTCTCGATGAAGCTCGTCGGACAGGACCTCTCGCTGCCGAAGACGCTCCGCGGGCTCGTTGCCTCCCGCATCGCGCGGCTCGAGGGCGAGTGCCGCGCGATCCTCCAGGCCGCCGCGGTGCTCGGCGATCCGATCAACGCGCACGTGCTCGCGCAGATGACCGGCCTCGAGGTCGCCGTGCTCGAGCGCTCGCTCGCGGACCTCAAGGGCCACGGCTTCCTCGTGCAGACCGGGCCGCTCGAGCTCCGCTTCGGCTCCCCCATCGTTCGCGAGGTCGTCGTCGACGCGCTCACCGCCGAGGCCGCACGCGAGATGCACGCCGCGGCGGGGCGCGCGCTCGAGATGGTGCTCGGCAAGAAGAGCCTCGAGCACGCCGGACGGATCGCCGCGCACCTCTACGCCGCCGGCGATCGCGAGCGCGCAGGAGGTCTCTTCGCCAAGAGCGCCTCGCGCCGCCTCGACGCCGGTCAGTACGACGCGTCGGTGCGCGATTACCTGCGCGCGTTCGAGCTCTGCGACCTCGACGGACGCGAGACGAGCGAGGTCACCGAGTGGTTCGCCGGGCTGGCGAAGGCGGTACGCCTCGTCCGCACGATGCCCGAGGCGATGGAGATCTGCGAGCGCGTGATCGCACGCGTCGATGCCTCGACCGGGGCCGACACGGAGAAGGGGCACGAGCTCCGCGTCCGCGTGCGCATCGACGCGGGGCGCATCCTCGGCGCGCTCCACATGTACGACGCCGCGCGTGTGCAGCTCGGCGCCGCCGAGGCGATCGCGCAGCGCCGCCCGGAGCTGGTGAAGTCCGCGCTCGTCGCCGCCGCCGAGCTCGCCGGCCGGCAGGGCGACTTCAAGCGATCGATCACGCTGCTCGAGCGGCTGGAGGCGGTCGTGAGCAAGGTCGGCGGCGACGGCCCCGAGCAGCAGCGCGAGGAGCACAAGCTCCTCGTCAGCCTCGTCCAGACGAACGCCGCCATGGGCGATCACGCCGCCGCGCTCCGTCACTTCGAGCGCGCCGCGACGCTCCTGCCCGACGATCCGACGCTGGTCTGCGAGCGGCACAAGCTGCGCGCGCTCGTCGACTACTTCGCGCGCGACTTCCGCGCCGCCGCGCTGAACACGGAGAAGGCGATCGACGCCGCACGCGAGCTCGGCCTCTCGTACGAGGTCGCCGTCAACCTGCACAACCTCGGTGACATCCTCCTGCACCTCGAGGACTACGCGCGGGCGTACGGCGCGATCAAGCAATCGCTCGCGCTCTGCGACGAGCTCGGGCACGAACGTCTGGCGAGCCACGACCGCATGGTGCTCGCGTTCCTCGATGCGCTCGTGGGCGATCTCGAGGCGACGAACATCCTCCTCCAGGGCATCCGCTACGCCGAGGCGAACGACTTCACCTGGGACGTCCTCGGCGGCCGCTTCCTCCACGCGAAGCTGCTCCAGACGCGTGGCGACCTGGACGGCGCGCGGCTCGAGTTCCAGAAGCTCCGCGAGCTGGCGCGCGCCGCGGGCAACCGGCTCGTCGCCGACGACTGCGTGAGCGCGCTCCGATCGATGGGCGCCCCCGCCTCGCAGCCGCCGGCATCGCCCGGCTCGTAGGCGCGGGCCGCGCAGTCGGGTATGGTCCGGAGCGCATGGGGGCCACGATGGATCAGCTCGGACCTGACAGCCGTCAGCTCGAGGCCGCGCGCCTCCGCATCGTTCACCTGAAGCTGGATGCTTCGGAGGATCTGTGGCGCGTGGTCGAGGGCGCGCTCCGCACGAGCGCGCTCTCGCTCGGGGTGGCGCGGGTCGGCCTCTGGCTCCTCTCCGCCGATCGGCGCGCGCTGCACGAGATCGTCCTCCACGGCGAGGACACCGGGCGCCGCTCCCTCCCGCTCGACGCCTGGCCGCGCTACCTCGAAGCGGTCCTCTCGCGCCGGGTGGTCGCGGCCGACGATGCGCGCACCGATCCGCGCACCGCGGAGCTGACCGACGCGTACCTCGCGCCGCTCGCGATCACGTCGATGCTCGACGCGCCCGTGTTCATCGCCGGCGAGGTCTGGGGCATCGTCTGTCACGAGCACGTCGGTCCGTCGCGGACCTGGAGCCCGCGCGAGGTCGACTTCGCGGTGTCCGTGGCCGACATGCTGAGCGCGCTGCTCGAGCAGTCGGCCCGCCTCCGCGCGGAGAAGTCCCTCCGGGCGGAGGAGGCGACGGTCGCCCGGATCCGCCGCGCCGAGATGCTCGTCCGCACGGCAGCGGGCATCGGGCACGACTTCAACACCGTCCTGCAAGCGATCACGCTCGCGGCCGAGCGCGCCTCGACGGCGGCGGACGACCAGGTGCGCCAGTCCGCGATCCGGACGATCATCGACGACGCACGGCGCGGCTCGCGGATCACCCGGCAGCTCGTCGAGCTCGCGCGCCCGCGCGAGCGGCCGCACGACAAGCTCGATCTCGCGTTCGTGGTCGAGGACCTGCGCCCGACGATCGAGACGCTCCTCGGAGAGCGCCACTCCCTCGTCACCGAGCTCGCGTTCGGCGCGCTCGTGCCTGCGACGCGGGCGGACGTCGAGCGCATCGTCCTCAACCTCGCGACGAATGCACGCGACGCGATGCCCGACGGAGGCACGGTGACGATCCGCGTCGC
>JBDHVD010000123.1:0-19578 GCA_039809525.1 Labilithrix sp.
TGGACGCTCCCCTTTCCGAACGTGGTCGTGCCCACCACGGTCGCGCGCTTGTTGTCCTGGAGCGCGCCGACGAGGAGCTCGCTCGCGCTCGCGCTCCACTCGTTGACCAGCACGACGACGGGCAGATCGGCGAACGCGCCGCCCGGCCGCGACTTGAGGTCCTCGATGATCTGACCGCGGTGGCGCATCGAGTAGATGCCGCCCGTCGAGAGGAACTCGTCGGCGATCTCCGTCGCCTCGTCGACGAGGCCGCCCGGGTTCGAGCGCACGTCGAGGAGCAGCCCGGTGATGCCGCCGGACTTCGACTCCGCGCGGAGCTTCGCCGCCGCCTGCATCATCTCGGCGTGCGTGCGCTCCTGGAACTGCTTGATCCGGATGTACCCGACGTTCCCGTCGAGGAGCTTCGAGACGACGGCGGACACGTGGATGATCTCGCGCGTGACCTCGAGGGTGAGCGTCGTGCCCGTCCGCTCCGCCCGCTCGCCCGCGCCGCCGTCCGCGTTCGGCACGATCCCCGAGTCGGGCGATCCGGCCGCCGCGGTCCCGCGACCGCTCTCGCGGTGGACGGTGATCTTCACCTTCGTCCCGGGCGCGCCGCGCATCTTCTTGACCACCTTCTCGAGCGGCGCGCCGATCACGTCCTCGCCGTCGACGGCGACGATCTGGTCGCCGCTCTTGACGCCCGCCCGCTGCGCGGGTGAGCCGTCGATCGGCGCGATCACGATCAGCTTGTCGCCGCGCCCGTCGACCTCCAGGCCGACGCCGCCGAACTTGCCCTCGGTGTCGCTCTGGAACTGCTTCCACTCGTCGGGCGGGAGGTACCCCGAGTGCGGGTCGAGGTTCTCGACCATGCCCTTGATCGCGCCCTCGAGGAGCTTGCTCCGCTCGACGGGGTCGACGTAGTGGTTCTCGACCTGCACCAGCACCCGGCCGAGCTGATCGACGGCCTGGTAGGGGTTCTGGTTGGCGGGCGTCGCGTCGGCGCGCAGACCACCCACGGCGAGACCGGCGGAGAACGCGGCAGAAGTGAGGGCGAGGGCTCGGAAGCGCTTCACGCGCCAGAGCCTAGCGAAAATTCGAACGCTTAAAGCCCTGGACGAAGTCTCTGCGGAAGTGGATCATTGTCGGAGCATTGGGGCAACACGGCGTGCCGGTGACGGAAATCGCCGGTTGTGGGACCGCGAGCCGAACTCAGAGGAGGCCTGCAGTGGCGAACGACAAGGACTCGATTTCGAACCTGCGCAGCGAGAGCTCGAAGACCGACAAGAGGAAGCAGAGTCTCTACTTCCCCGAGTCGATGCTCCAGGAGATCAAGGAAGAGGCCGCGCGCCTCGACCGCTCGCTCTCGTGGGTCGTGCAGCGCGCGTGGAAGATCTCGCGCCTCGAGATCAAGAAGCTCCCGAGCGTCAACGAGGTCGAGGGCGGCGACGACGACGACGAGGCCTGAGAGAACCTCTCGGGTCCTCGCCTGCGTGCTCGGAAGGCTTCGCCCATGAGCGAGAGCGTTCGTCCGCCGTCCATGATCCCACCGTCGGGTGTGGGTCGGGACCCTTCCGAGACGCACGAGACGGTCGAGGCGGAGGACGGCACCCGTCTGTTCCTCCGCAGGATGCCGAAGCGCGACGCGGCCGGGTCACCGAGCCCGGGCGGCATACGCGCCATCTTCTGCGACGGCATCCTCTGCGACGGCTTCATCTGGAAGTACTTGTGGAACGACCTCGCCGAGGTCTGTGACGTCGCGCACTGGCACTATCGCGGACACGGGCGCAGCGGCGCGCCCGTCGACGCGGCGCGCGTCGACATCGCCGCCCATGCCCGCGATCTCCACAGCGTGCGCAGGCATCTCGGCGATCCGCCGAGCGTGATCATCGGCCACTCGATGGGCACGCAGGTCGCGCTCGAAGGCTGGCACCTCTTCCCCGAGAAGGTGAAGGGCCTCGTCCTCGTCTGCGGGAGCTACGGGAAGATCACCCACTCCTTCCGCGGCGTGCCGATCCTCGACCGCGTCCTCCCGAAGGTGATGGACATCGTCGAGAAGCAGCCGGATCTCGTGCGCGCGATCTGGTCTCGCCTTCCGCCGGAGATGGCCTTCCGCGCCGCGCTCCTGTCGCGCGACGTCGACCCGGAGAGCATCCGGCGCGAGGACATGCTGCCGTACCTCAAGCACATGACCCACGTCGACTTCCCCATGTTCCTCAAGATGCTGCGCGCCGCGGGCGACCACAGCGCCGAGGAGTGGCTCGCGAAGGTCGACGTCCCGGTGCTCGTCATCGCGGGCGAGAGGGACACCTTCACGCCGGCGTCGCTCTCCGAGTTCATGGCCGAGCAGATGCCGAAGGCGGAGCTCCTGATGGTGAAGGGCGGGACGCACGTCGCCCCCATCGAGCAGCCCGAGCTCGTCGGCGCGGCGATCAAGTCGTTCGTCGAGCGCTGTGCGGCGACCTGAGCGCGCGGCGCGCGCGCGTGTGCTGCCGCTCGCGCTCGCCTTCGCCTTCGCCTTCGCCTTCGCCTTCGCGCTCGTCTTCGCCCCGGCCTGCAAGCGCGAGCCGCCGGGCGCCGCCGCGCGCGTCGACGCGGCCGCCGTCGTCGATGCGGCCGACGCCGTCGTCGATGCCGACGCGGCGGTCCTCGGCGACGCGGCCATGCCCGCCGACGCGGCGGCCCAGGCGCCCGCCGATGCGACGGTCGGCCCGGAGCCCGAGCCGCCGAAGGATCCGCACGCCAGGCGCGTGAAGAGCATCGGGCACACGTCCGTCGTCTTCAAGATCGAGCTCACGAGCGGCCAGAAGCTCGTCTTCAAGCCGCACTCGCGGCGCGGGCCCGGACGCTACAAGGGCGAGATCGCCGCGTACCGCCTGGCGCGCGCGCTCGGCCTCGACGCGGTGCCGCCGGCGTTCGCCGCGACGTTCTCGCACGCGGAGCTCGCCGCCGCCGCGGCGACCGACGAGAAGGCGACGCAGCTCCTCGACGGAGAGGTCCTCGCCGAGAGCGGCATGGTGAAGGGCGCGCTCATCCCGTGGATCGACGACTACGAGGTGCTGCCGCTGGAGAAGGAGCCGATGTTCTCCGAGGTGCGCGGCTGGTTGAAGAAGGGCGCCGCGATCCCGGCCGACAAGATCGACCTCGCGCGCGCGACGAGCACCCTCATCGCCTTCGACTACGTGACGGGCAACTGGGACCGGTGGAGCGGCGCGAACGTCGCCACGTCGAAGAGCCGCATCCTGTACGTCGACAACGACGGGGCGTTCTTCGAGGCGCCGCCGAAGGACGCGCTCACGCGAAACCAGCGGCTGCTCGACGCGACCGATCGCTTCTCGCGCAGCCTCGTCGAGCGACTCGCGACCGCTCCGGTCGAGGCCATCGGCGCCGAGGCGCAGCTCTCCCCGCGCGCGATCGCGGGCGCGCGCGAGCGCCTCGCCGCGCTCCGCGCCCTCGTCGCGCGCAAGGTCGCGACGAACGGCGAAGCCGCGACGCTCTTCTTCCCCTGACGTGCCCGCGCGCGGGCGGGGCGGGGTCGGTCGCTGGCCCGGGCCAGGCGATTTCTGGCCCGGCCATAGGGTCACGACCTCGAACCTCGCGGAATCGCTCGATCCCGATCTTGGCGCGCGTCGTGCTCATGCTGCCCGTGGGACGCGCGTGCATCGACCGGCCGGCGATGCACGAACGTCCTCGTCGAACGTCACGCGCGGGCTCCCGGGGGCTCGCGTGTGACGGGCGATGCCGTTCTCTCGGGACGGAGTCGTCGCGAGAACGGGCCACCGGAACGACGTCGCATCACGGGAGGTCAACCCTTCGTCGACTCCTCCGTCGATGCGCACGTCGTCCCGCGTGGCGCTTCACGCAGCGGGGAACGTCCTCGGGCGTGGGTGAACACGAGAGGCTGCGTCACCAACTGCTCCAACCCAGCCCCGAGGATCTTTTCTTGGGACGAACGAACGCGAAGCGACGCCCGGATCCCCGGATCCCCGGGTGAGCGCACACGTGTGACCGGCGCTCAGCTCGGGAGCGGCGGGGCGATGCGGAAGTAGATGTCCCGGCGGACGCCGCAGCGCGGGCAGAGCATGTGGGTAACGCGGAGCGAGCGGCCGTCGACCGTGATGGCCTCGTGCTCCTCGACCCGGACGCCGTGGGCGCCGCACGCCACGCATGGGAGGCCGGAGGCGTGGACCTCGATGGTCGAGGCGCTCGTGACCTCGATCGGGCGCTCGGGCGCGCCGCCCGGCTCGAGCGACGCGAGCTTGAGGCGCGCCTTCGCCATCTTCACCGCCTCGCGCTCGCGCTCGCGGCGCTCGGTGCGTGCGCGCTTGTTGCTCATGCCCCGTACTTAGCCAGCGAGCTCGCGTTCGTCGAGGCGTCGTCGGCCGACCGCGACGAGCATCGACGTGAGCGCGAGGAACGAGAAGCCGAGGATGCCGGGGCTGGTCGACTCGGCGAAGCCCTCGATCACGATGTGGATGACGCGCGGGAGCGCGGCCGCGTCCGTCTGCTCGGCCGTCGCCGGGCCCTGCCGCGTCTCGAACGACCTCGTGGGATCGAAGGCCTTCTCCGCCGCGTAGAGCGTCGCGCCCACGTCCGCGCAGGAGGTCGCGAGCGTCGAGAAGAGCGTCGCGGCGGCCATCGCCTTGATGAAGCCGAGGCTCCTCCGCTCGGCGCGCACCGCGAAGTGGAACGCCGCCACGAGCGCGACCAGCCCGAACGCGAGGATGAAGAGCATCGGCAGGCCGCCGCTCCGGAGGAACGCCCACATGCCGGCATGACGCTCCGCCCCCGCGGTTGTGACAAGTTTTTTTCCTGGTCACAGGACGCGGCCGCTAGCGTTTCGAAGGGGAATGCTGGACGAGAGGGCGCTCGTGGACGGGCTCCGGCGCGGCGACGTCGCCGCGTTCGACCGGGCCTACGCGGCGTTCCACCCGCGCGTGCTCGGCTTCCTCCTCCGCCTGTCGGGGCGGCGGGACACCGCCGAGGACCTCGCGCAGGAGACCTGGATGAAGCTCGCGAAGGCGGCGCCCACCTTGCGCGAGGACACGAGCCTCGCCGCCTGGCTCTTCACCGTCGCGCGCAACGCGTACGTGAGCCACCGCCGCTGGGCGATGCTCGATCTGTCGCGCATCGTCGTCGTCGGCTTCGAGTCGCTCGCCACGGCGGCGGCGGAGGGACCGCTGCCCGACGCCCAGCACGAGCGGACGCGCGCGATCGCGCTCCTCGAGGCGGCGCTCGCGCGCGTGCCCGTTGCCTCGCGCGAGGTGCTCCTCCTCGTCGGCGTCGAGGGGCTCGAGCAGGAGGAGGTCGCGAGGATCCTGGGCGTCTCCTACGATGCCCTGCGCCAGCGGCTGAGCCGCGCACGCGCGCAGCTCGCCGCCGCGATGGCCGCGCTCGAGAAGAAGCACGCGAAGAAGACGACGATCGCAGCCGGAGGCACCCCATGAGCGAAGACGACGTCCTTCTGCGCGCGCTGCGCGAGCTCCCCCGCCCTTCCTTCGAGGGCGGCGACGGCCGCGACGGCCGCGAAGGCCGCGAGGGCAGCGGGGCCGGCGACCCGCGGGAGGCCGATCGCGCCCGCCGCGCCGCACGCGCGGCGTTCGTCCGCGCCCACGAGGGAGAGCCGTGGCACGCCCGCGTGCCGGGGTTGGGCCGCGTCGCCGTCCCTGCGGTGCTGGCGTGCGTCGTGTTCGTCTACCTCGGGTGGGCAATCTCTGCCGTGAACGCGCTCGCGCGCTGACACGCGGACCGCAGACGCGACCGAAAATGTGACGGAACGCGCGACGAGTGCCACGATCGTGGACGATGATCCCGCTCACGCATCCCACCGTCGAGCGCCTGCTCGCGATCATGGACCAGAAGAACCACTGGGCGTACCCCGCGCTGACGCGGCCGGGCCTCTCGCGCGCGCAGCTGCTCGTGCACTTCCGGCACGAGTACGCGACGTACGTGCGCGACTTCCCCATCCTGCTCGCACGCTGCCTCGGGCAGGTGCCCGACGTGCCGGAGGCGCGCCGCGCGCTGGCGGAGAACCTCTACGAGGAGCAGACGGGCGGGCTCTCCCAGAGCGCGCCGCACCCGGAGCTGTTCCTTCGCATGATGGAAGGCCTCGGCTTCTCGCGGAGCGACTTCCACGACCGCGATCTCCATCCCGCGGCGCAGGACTACAAGGACTGGCTCTACGCCACGTCGGCCGAGCGTCCCTGGCAGGCGGCGTGCGCGCTCCTCACCATCTTCGTCGAGGGCAGCGTCAACGAGCGGCGCGAGCTCGCCGGCGAGTACGTGCGCCCGCGCGGCGACGCGGCGGTGATGAGGCACCCGCTCGTCGTCCACTACGGCTGCCCGCCGAGCGCGATGAAGCTGACGCGCGCCCACGGCGACGTCGAGGGCGGGCACCGCCACGATGCGTGGACCATCCTCCTCGACAACTGCGCCGACGAGGCCACCGCGAAGGTGGTGGTCGACACCTGCATGGACGCGCTCGCGCGCTGGCATCGCTACCGCGACGGCGTCGCGGAGCTCATGGGCCTCACGCGCGACGCGATGGTCAACGCCGCCGAGTGAGGTGCTCGAGGAGCGCGCCCGCGTCGCCCTGGAGGGCATCGACGCGGCAGCCCTCGCGAAGTCGCCGGCGAACGCGCGCTGGCTCGTGCGATAGAGCCAGAGGTTCGGGCGTCGCTCGAGCAGCGCACGCGCGAACGAGAGCTCGTCGCACTTGAACGCGAAGACGCTTCGCTCGGCGACGGCGTTGGTCAGGCGCTCGACGGCATCTCGACGCGCGAGGGCCGCCCGCGGAAGGCGGAGCAAGAGAGCGGCTGGCATGTCGAGCCCTCGCGCACGGCGCCGCAAGATGACCACGACCGTGCGGGCGCGCAAGGCGCCGCCCTGCTAGGCTGAGGTCGGTGCGACCGTCCCCGGTGGCCATCTTCGTGCTCGGCGCGGTCGTCACCGCGGCCGCCGTGGGCGTGTCGGCGAAGCGCGCGTCGGGCGCCAGCGACGAGGGGCTCGCCCTCCCCGTCGACGCGCCGGTCTACGGCTTCTCGCCCGTCACCCGCGTGAACGGCGTCGCCCTGCTCGAGGCGACGCGCGACTTCCGCATGGAGCTGCCGAACGGCGCCGTCCACGGCGCCGCGCCCCGCCCCGAGCGCGCGGCCAAGGCGAAGCTCCTCCTCGGACGCGAGCTCGCGCGCTACCCGCAGGGCTTCTTCGCGAAGGCGCACCTCGCCGGCGTGGTGCTCGCCGACGATCTCGTCGAGGGCGGCACGCCGATCCCTTCGCTGCCTAACGTCGCGCGCTTGCTCCTCCTCGACGTGAACGCCGTCGAGCTCGATCTCGTGCGCGCGATCCACCACGAGATCTGGCACTTCATCGACCTCGCGGACGACGGCGTGCTCTCGCCCGATCCGCCGTGGCGCGCGCTCAACCCGCCGGGCACGCTCTATGGATCGGGCGGCCGTTCGCTCCGCTCCGCCTGGGCCGCACGTCCGACCGAGGACCTCCCCGGCTTCGTCTCGGCCTACGCCACCGCCGGCGAGGAGGAGGACAAGGCCGAGACGTTCGCGTTCGTCGTCGCGCACCGCGCACTGCCCGACGACGGCGCCGTCCGCGCGAAGGTGCGCGAGCTCGGACGTCGCCTCTCCGATGTCGACGGCGACGCGCCGGCGGCCCTCGGCTTCCCGCGTCCCTGATCAGGCGCGGTAGGGCCCGCCGCCGTAGCCGCGGAACGCGCCCGGTCCCCGCGCGAGGATCTCGCCGAGCCGCTCGCGCTGCTTCGCGTCGAGCACCGCGTGCACCCGCTCGAGCGCCGCCCGCAGCGCCTCCTTGATCCGCGAGGTCGCCGCGTCGACCCGCTGCGAGGCCTCGTCGATCGCCGACGGATCGAACACCTCGCCCGCCACCGCCTTCGCGACGCTCTCGCGCGAGTCGAAGACGTCGCCCTTCGCCTCGCGCGCGGCGCGCTGGAAGTCTTCGATCGCCGAGCGGATCTCCTTCTCCTGTCCCGGCGTCGTGTCGAGACGCGAGAAGAGCGCGCGCAGCCAGAAGCTGCGTCCCGGGCCGCCGTGCCTGCCGTACCCACGAAGGTGTCCGAACGAGCTGCGGCAGCCGAGCCGGCGCCGCCACACGAGGCCCCTCACGAGGGCCACCACACCGACGATTCCTGCTGCGATTCCGATCGAACAGAGCGCCATGTCATCACCTCGACGTTGTGTCCCGTGTGATGCGCATGCCCGCGGCGCCGGTCGCGTCCGCTCCCGGTAAAGATCTGTAAACGGTGCTAAACCTCTCGTCCCATGGCAGCCGCGAAGAAACGCGCAGCAGCACCGAGCCGGGCCCCGAAGAAGAAGACGATCCGCAAGCAGAAGGCCGGATCGGCCGGCCTCGATCCGCTCGCGTGCGCGATCGACGGCACCGATCCCACGCTCGCGCCCGTCGAGAAGATCGTCGAGGGCGAGGGCGGCATCGTCGTCGGCCGCTACAGGGAGCCGCTCGGCGGTCATCCGACGGTCGTGGCCGTCCTCCCGATCGACGCCGTGCAGCCGACGCCCTTCCAGCGCGATCTGTCGGACACGCATCACAAGCGCCTCGCGGACGTGATCTCGAAGACCGGACGCTTCCTCGATCCGATCATCGCCATCACCGGTCCGAAGTACGCGCCGTCCAAGGGCAAGAAGAAGAGCGACGGCGACGCGGGCGAGGCGGCGTTCTGGACGCCGAACGGTCGCCACCGCCTCGAGGCGATGCGCCGGCTCGGCGCGAAGGCGGTGACCGCGCTCGTGGTGCCGACGCGCGAGGTCGCCTGGCAGATCCTCGCGCTCAACACGGAGAAGGCGCACAACCTGAAGGAGCGCGCGCTCGAGGTCATCCGCATCTACCGCGGCCTGCTCGACGAGGACGACGCGCTCCCGGAGAAGGGCTTCTCCTTCTATCTCGAGGATCCGGCGCTCGTGACCCTCGGCGTCTGTTACGAGAAGAACGGCCGCTTCGCGGGCGGCGCGTACCACCCCGTCCTCCGCCGCGTGGAGGAGTTCACCGACGCGCCGATCGGCGAGGCGATCGAGCACCACGAGAAGCTCGCGGCCCTCACCCTCGACGTCGAGGAGAAGGTCTCCGCCGCCGTCGCCAAGCTCCGCGAGAAGGGCCTCGTCAGCCCCTATCTCCGGTCGTTCGTCGTCGCGCGCATCAACCCGCTCCGCTGGATCCAGGGCGAGCTGCCTCCCGCCGAGAAGGTGCTCACGACGATGCGCGACCGCGCCGCGAAGTTCAACGCCGAGAAGGTCCGGCAGGAGGACCTCGCGCGGATGGGCGGCGGCGTCCCCGACGAGGAGTGACGGTCCACGCGCGCGCGTGCGGCCGCCCGCGCCGGACCGCTCGTTCGACCGCCGGAGTGTGGAGGCGCGTTCCGCGAAATTCCGCGCACTTGCTCACCGACGCTTCCCTGCGCAAGCGTCGCTCGATTGACCGCAGAAGCGGGCGCCCTCGTCGGGGAACGGTCGCGGCGGGGCGGCGGGGCGGCGCGCACGATTGACCGCAGAAGCGGGCGTGGCTTGCTCAGAGAAGTGTCGCGGCGTCTCTTGCGTGATCTCGCGACGTTGGAGGAGGACCCTTCGGCGGAGAAACGTGGGGCGCGCGACGAACCACCCGCCCCCCCGAAGCGGGCGGTGGGTGGGCCTTCCGAGCGGCGGAAGCGGCGCGAGCGTGAGCTGAACCGTCGGTCGAAGCGGCGCGGAACACGCGCGCGCCCCGCGGCGCGAGGACGACGAGAGGAGTAGAGTTCCGCGGCGCATGCGCACGGGATCGGCCGATCTACCGCTGCACGGAGGACACGTCCCGCGCTGGCTCGCGGACCGTATGACCGCGCTCGGCCGCGTGGTGACCGAGGCGATCGTCCACCACTACGGACGCGACGAGATGATGCGCCGCCTCGCCCATCCGTTCTGGTTCCAGTCGCTCGGCGCCGTCATGGGGATGGACTGGCACTCGTCGGGGATCACCACGAGCGTGCTCGGCTGCCTGAAGCGTGGGCTCGCTCCGATCTCCGACGAGCTCGGCATCTACGTCTGCGGGGGAAAGGGCAAGGAGTCGCGCGAGACGCCGAGGGAGCTCGCACGCATCGGCGAACGAACGGGCGTGGACGGAGCGAAGCTCGCCGCCGAGAGCCGCCTCGTGGCCAAGGTCGACGGCGCCTGCGTGCAGGACGGCTTCGACCTGTACCTGCACGGCTTCTTCGTGACCAAGGATGGCCGCTGGACCGCGGTGCAGCAGGGCATGAACGGCGACTCGAAGCTCGCGCGCCGCTACCACTGGCTCGGCGAGGGTCTGACGAGCTTCGTCGATGCGCCTCACGCGGCGATCGACGGCCATCCCGTCGGCGAGATCGTGAACCTCACGGACGTGCGCGCGCGCCGGTCGCGCGAGGCGCAGGTGGAGCTGGTGCGCGAAGGACCGGCGAAGATCCTTCCGCTGATCGCGAAGGCAAAGGCGAACGCGAACGGGAACGCGCCGCCGGCGCAGCTGGGACTGCCGCACCTCGTGGCGCCGGTTCATCACGAGGTCACGGCGGGCGACGTCGTCATGCGGCGCGTGCACGCCGCGCTCGCCGCCGCGCACGAGCGCGGGCCGGTCGACTTCGTCGACGTGCTGAAGACGCCCGGCGTGGGCGCGCGCACGCTCCTGTCGCTGGCGATGGTCGCCGAGGTGGTGCACGGCGCGCCCTGCCGCTTCGCCGATCCCGCGCGCTTCTCGCTCGCGCACGGCGGCAAGGACGGCCACCCCTACCCCGTGCCGCTGAAGGTCTACGACGAGACGATCCGCGTGATGAAACGCGCGGTGTCCGCGGCGAAGCTCGGCGAGAGCGATCGCCTGTCGGCGATCCGCCGGCTCGACGAGGCGCAGCGCCGGATCGATCGCGATGCGAAGCACCTGGTCGGGCCGGCGTTCGACGAGTTCCTCGACGCCGAGCGGCGCCGCTCGCACGGCTACGGCGGACGCACGGTGTTCAGCGAATCGACGCCACGTTCTCTTCCCACCGGCGACCGTCGAACGGCACCACGCGAAAGCGAGCCGGCGCCTCGCCGTCGAGGCACCGCACGTTGACGTCCACGCCGTCGGGATGCGAGCGCGGCGTGTAGAAAGGGTGGACGCCGCAGACCTTGCAGAAGGTGTGCTTCGCGACGCCGGTGTTGAACGTGTACGTCGTCAGCGCGCCTTCGCCGGCGAGCAGGGTGAAGGCGTCCTTCTCCACGATGAGGTGGAGGAAGCCCTTCATCGTGCAAATGGAGCAGCTGCAGTCGAGCGCCTCGAGGCGCTCGGCCCGCACGCGGAAGCGGATGCGCCCGCAGTGGCAGCCGCCCTCGAACGTGGCGGCGCCGGTCACGGCTGGTGCTGGGCGAGCTCGCGGATGGCCTTCTTGATGCCGTCCTTCTGCGGGACGCTCGCGTGCTCGAGCGCGTCGGCGAGGCCGATACCGGGCACGTGCGCGCCGGCGAGGAGCTTCGGCGGAGCGTAGAGCTCGTAGAACAGCTCCTCGCTGATGCGGCGGATGAGGTGCTCGCCGAAATTCGTGATCTCGGTGTCCTCGTTCACGCAGAGGACGCGGTTCGTCTTCTTGACGCTCGTCTTGATCGCGTTCCAGTCGTACGGGTGGAGCGAGCGGAGGTCGATGATCTCCGCGTCGATGCCCTCGCCCGCGAGCTCGTCGGCGGCGGCGATCGCCATGGGCACGTTGCGTCCGTAGGTGAGGACGGTGACCTGCGTGCCCGCGCGGGCGATGCGCGCCTCGCCGATCGGGATGTAGAGCTCCTCGAGCTTCGGCCAGTCGGCCTTCCACTTCGAGCGATCGCCGAGCGGGGCGTCGATCATCTTCGACAGGAGCTTGTCGTCGCCCGGCTCGCCGGGGACCTCCTCGCCGGGTCGGCCCTTCGCGCGAAGGAGGGCCTTCGGCTTGAGGAACATGACCGGGTTCGGGTCCTTGATCGCGCTGAGCAGGAGCCCGTACGCGTCGCGCGGGTTCGACGGCATCACGATCTTCCAGCCGGGGATGCGCGTCGCCTGCGCGTCGAACGAGTGCGAGTGATAGATGCTGCCGCGGATGCCGGCGCCCACCGGCGTCATCAGCACCATCGGCACGTTCCAGTCGCCGCCGCTCGACCAGTAGGTGTTGCCGGCGATCTTGAGGAGGTCGATGGTGTTGAAGGCGTAGTCGCAGAACTGGATCTCGGCGACGGGCTTGCGGCCCGCGAGCGCGAGGCCGATCGCCATGCCGACGATGCCGCGCTCGTCGAGCGGCGAGTTCCACGTCGTCTTCAGGCCCTGGGTCGCGGTGAAGACGCCGCCGAGGGGCGGTCCGACGTCCTCGCCGAAGATGTCGGTGACGCCGAGGCGCTCCTCACCGATGTGGAGCGCCATGCGGATGGCTTGGACCATCGTCGCCATGATCAGTGCTCTCCCGCCACGTAGTTCTTGTCCGCGAACACGTAATCCCAGATCGACTCCGGCTTCGGCTGCGGCTCCTCGCGCACGCGCTTGGAGGCCTCGAGCAGCTCCTGGGTGAAGCGCCCGCGCATGTCATCCATCTGCGCGCGGGTGAGGAGCTTCTTCGCCTCGAGCTTCTCCTCGAAGCGCGTGAGGCAGTCGGTCTCGTCCTTCACCAGGTTGGCGCCCGAAGCCGACGAGTGGCCGTGCAGGCGCGAGACCATCGCCTCGAGCAGGTACGGCTTCCGCTCGGTCCGCACGTAATCCATCGCCTTCTTCAGCGCGAACCACGCGCCCTCGACGTCGTTGCCGTCGATGGTCGCCGTGGGCATGCCGAAGGCCTTGCCGCGATCGGCGATGCGCGTCTCGCCGTGCTGTCCGTCGTACGGCGTCGAGATGCCGAACTGGTTGTTCGTCACGATCATGAGCAGCGGCAGCTCCGCGCCCTTGCGCGAGCTCCACACGAGCGCCGTCGCGAAGTCGCCCTCGGCCGTGCCGGCGTCGCCGCCCTGCACGATCGAGATGCCCTTCGCCTTCCGCTGCGCCATCGCGGTGCCGATCGCGATCGAGTACTGGACCTCGATGGGCGAGCTCACCGGGGCGACGTTCCACTTGCGCGCGCTGTAGTGGCCCGCGAAGTTGCGGCCGCGCGAGTACGGATCGCTCGTCGTGTTCTTCATCTGGCGGAGCGAGTCGACCGGATCCGCGCCCATCGCGAGGAGCGTCGCGCTCGAGCGATAGTGGAGGTGCAGATAGTCGTGGTCGACGCCCTGGCCCTTGTCGACGAGGAGGCCGAGCGGGACGTTGAACGCCTCCTCGCCGGGGCCGCCGATCCAGAAGTAGCCGTCCCCCTGCTTGTACATCGTGATGAGGCGCTCCTCGAGCACGCGCGCCTTGAGCATCAGCTCGTGGATGCGCAGGAGGAGATCGGGCGCGAGCTGCGAATCGTTGCCGCTTCCCGTCATCGCGGAGAGGGTCGCCGTCGGAGTCGTGGACATCGAACGGCCTTCTTAGCAAATGAGGACGGCGCTCGCATCCACGCAGGTGCGCCGGCGCGCGACGCGCGGGATCCTGGTGCCGCGCTGCAGCAAACCGCCGATCAGAGGACGGTGACGGTGACCTTGCCGCCGCCGTAGCCGCTGCATCGACCGGTCAGGCCGTGCGAGAGATCGAGCGCGTCCATCACGCCGTTCGATCCCTCCCAGTCGCGCGAGACGCTCACGTCCTTCACCGTCGCGGTGGCGCACGTGCCGTTCCGGCAGAAGCGCACCTTCTTCCCGCAGTACGAACGGCTCGGCGCGGCGACCCACAGCGCGTCGTCGTCGCAGACGCCGGCGCCGGTGCATCCCCACGTGACCTGGCCCTCGGGCAGGTTGCGCGACCAGGTCGAGCAGCTCCGGAGGAAGTCGCACGTCCCTTCGTACTTCAGCGAGACGCTCCTCGAGGCGGCGCCCTCGACGGACTCCTCGTCCTCGCCGTCCTCGGTGGGCGCGGCGCAGGCGGCGATGACGACGGCGGACAGCGCGAAGCAGGCGAGTCGGATCGAGATCATTCGTGCGCTTGTCGTGCAAGGTGGGAGCCATGGCTCTTCCGTCACGAGATCCCGGAAAAAACGGGAGATCCGCGCGCGCGCCGGGGCGCCTCCGATCCATGGACGGGAAAAAGAAGCCCCCTCCCGGCGTGCCGCAGCGAGGGTCCTCGTCGCGGCGCGTCAGGCCCGCGTCACGGGGCGCGGGGGCGCCCCCGATCTCCCGATTTCCCCGGTTCACCGCGAGGGCTACCCTCCCATCCATGCTCCGGCGGTCACCCATGGCGCTCGTGGTCCTCGCGTTCGCCGCCTGCCAGTCCGGCGGCGCGTCCTCTTCTTCCGATCGCGCAGGGCCCTGGTCGGCCGACCCCGGCACGCAGGTGAAGACGTCGCTGTCGGCCGAGCAGCAGGCCGAGCTCGACGCGCTCCAGGCGCAGCTCGACGCGGTGAAGGACCTCGACGCGCCCGGCTTCGCGGCGAAGTACGCCGTCCCGTTCACCCCGGCGCTCGGCTACGACCCGCTCACCGCGAAGGGCCTCGACCTCGTGCAGGCCTCGCCCGTCGCCCTCGCCGACGACGAGCGCGCGGTGCTGGCGGCGAACGGCTTCGTGATCTCGAACCGCAAGCGCTACCCGGGCTTCGTCGCCGGCTACCAGACCATCTACGCGGCGGACCTGCCGGTCTATCTCTCCGCCGATTCGATCCTCCATGCGGTGCACCAGTCGTTCGACGACATCCTGAAGACCGTCGAGTCGGACGCGCTCTCCGCGCTGCTCGGCCGCATCCTCGACACGATGCGCGCCGGTCTCTCCGCCGGCGCCGGCGGAGGGCTCTCGGCCGCGGCGGAGCGCGACGCCGATCTGTTCGTCGCGGTGGCGAAGGGCCTCCTCGACGGCACCTTCGCGGCGCCGGTCGCGGGCGCCGACGCGACGCTCGCGCAGGCGCTGTTCGACGCGGCGACGGCGGGATCGGGCGCGAGGAGCGTCACCCTCTTCGGCGTGCCGCGCGACGTCGACTTCTCGCAGTTCACGCCGCGCGGTCACTACACCGAGACGCCGCCGCTCTCGCGCTACTTCCGCGCGATGATGTGGCTCGGGCGCATCGATCTGCGCATCCTCGAGACGCAGCGCGATCACGCGCAGGTCTTCCGCCGCCGGCAGCTCGAGGCCGCCTACGTCCTCCGCGCGCTGCTCGACGGCGCGGCGCTCGCCGAATGGAAGCGCATCGACGACGTCATCGGCGCGTTCGTCGGCGAGCCCGACAACATGACGTTGCCCCAGCTCGACGGCCTGCTCGCGAAGCTCGGGATCGCGAGCCCGGCCGAGCTCGCCCAGCGCTCCGACGCCGAGATCGCCCAGGCGATCGTCGACGGGCGCTTCGGCACGCAGCGCATCTCGAGCCACATCATGGTGAACGGGCTCGCGAGCGGGACCATGCCCCTGTCGAGCACGTTCATGTTCCTCGGCCAGCGCTACGTGCTCGACAGCCACGTCTTCTCGAACGTGGTCTACGACCGCGTCGCCCGCGGCGAGGTCCGCCGCATGATGCCCGATCCGCTCGACGTCGCGTTCGCCGCGCTGCGAAACGATCAGGCCGGCCTCCTGCTGGGGCCCGAGATCACGAAGTACCGCTACGCGCCCGACCTCGCGTCGATGCGCATCGTCGCCGACGCCCACCCGCAGGAGTTCTGGGACGAGAGCCTCTACAACCACTGGCTCGGCGCGCTGCGCACGCTCTCGCCGACGAAGGACGTGGCGAGCCCGAGCGCGGTGGGCCTGCCGAAGATCGCGGGCACCGAGCCGTGGGGCCGCCGCATCCTCCAGACGCAGCTCGCGTCGTGGGCCGAGCTCCGCCACGACACCATCCTCTACGCGAAGCAGTCGTACACCGGCGTGCCCGAGTGCGAGTACCCGGACGCCTACGTCGATCCGTACCCCGAGCTCTACGCGCGCATCGCGGCGTTCGCCGCCCGGGGCGCCGCGCTCGATCTGACGGGCACGCGTTCCGCCGCCGACATCACGGCCTACTTCGGCCGCCTGCACCGCGCCGCGAGCCGGCTCGAGACGATGGCGAAGAACCAGCGCGCGGGCGCGCCGCAGTCGGCGGAGGACCTCGCGTGGGTGAACGACATGCTCTTCACCGACGGCTGCGGCTCGGTCGCCGACTACAACGGCTGGTACGCGGAGCTGTTCTTCCGCCGCGAATCGGGCACGCAGGCCGATCCGATCGTCGCCGACGTGCACACGCAGCCGGCGGACGAGGGCGGCGGCCCCGTCGGTCGCGTGCTCCACGTCGGCACCGGCATCCCGCGCGCGATGGTCGTCACCGTCGACGGCTGCACCGGTCCGCGCGCGTACGTCGGCCTCGCCTCGAGCTACTTCGAGCACGTCACCGAGAACTTCGATCGCCTCGACGACCGGCGCTGGTCCTCGATGTGGGGGACGAAGACCGACGTGCCCTGGATGACGGGCCTCGTCGTGCGCTGATCGCGTCGCGCCGATGCGCGTGGAGGACGACATCGTCGCCTACGGGCGCACGCGCGACGCGAGGGCGATGGCGTAGCGCTTGCTCGGACGGGCGGCGTGCGCGCGCTCACGCGAATCGCAGCCGCCGTCGCCACGATTCTCTGCGGATGCTCGGCAGGCAACGAGGCCGATCAGGCTCACGACCATGTGGGCCGCACGATCCAGCCGGTCATCGCCGGCTCGCCGTCCACCGCGGAACATGACGCTGTGGTGGTACTCGCGCTGTTCCGCGACGGCGCGCGGCTCGGTTTGTGCTCCGCGACGCTGGTCGCGCCGAACCTCGTGCTCACCGCGCGCCACTGCGTGTCCGACGTGGACGAGCAGGCCGGCTGCTACACCGACGGGACCCCGATCGCGGGCGCCGGCCTGCACGGCGATCATCCGGCGAGCGAGGTCGCCGTCTACGTGCCGAAGAACGGCGTGGTGACGTCGACCGCCGACGAGATGCTCGCCACCGCGCGAGGCAAGACGCTCGTGGTCGACGACACCGCGACGACCATCTGCAACCGCGACCTCGCGTTCGTGGTCCTCGATCGCAACGTGAGCGCGCCCGTCGCGAGGCTCCGCCTCGGAGGACCGAAGGCCGACGAGGACGTCACCGTCGTCGGCTGGGGCGTCACCGAGAGCGGCACCCTCCCCTCGCAGCGCATGGAGCGCGGCGGCATCCCCCTCGTCGGCGCCGGCCCGATGCTCTACCCGAACGATCAGCGCTACGGCGTCGGCGACGCGGAGTTCATGATCGGCGAGTCGGCGTGCCTCGGCGACAGCGGCGGCCCCGCGCTCGGCCCGTCGGGGGCGGTGGTCGGCGTGGCGTCGCGCGCGGGCAACGGACAGGCGCGCGATCCGAACGATCTCGCCGCCAGCTGCACCGGGGTCAATGCCCATGCAGTCTACACCCATCTCGGCGAGGCGACGCCGCTCGTCGCGCGGGCGTTCCTCGAGGCCGGGGTGATGCCGCGGCTCGAGGACGGCCCGCCGGCCGCGCGTCCCGCCTACGCGAGCCTCGAGCCGTCGAAGGCGGCGAGCAGCACCGCCGCGCATGCCGGCCGCTCCGCCCCGCAGGCGCTGTCCGTCAGCGCGACGGCCGACGCGACCGCGCACGAGCAGGCGAGCGACGACGCCGGCTGCAGCGCCGCGCCCCGACGCGCGAACGGGCCGCGTCCGCTCCTCGCCGCGCTCGCGATCGCGCTCGGCGTCCTCGGGCTGCGCCGCCGGCGCGAGGCTCAGTCGCGGAACGCGCGCATCGGCTTCGACGCCGTCCCCGTCCAGCGATCGAAGTAGAGGACGCAGCCGTCCGGCGAGATCCACGACGGCGTGTCGTTCTGCGCGCTGCGCAGCTCGGCGATCATGCGCGCGTCGACGAAGCGCTCGCCCTTCTTCGCGTGCGTCGCGACCCAGATGTCGAGGTCGCCCTTCGCGTTCGGGCTCGCGAAGTAGAGCGTGAGCTCGTCGGACGTGACCACCGGATTGAGGGCGCCGCCCGGCGGCGCGCTCGCGGGATCGAGCGCTCCGACCTCGGTCAGCGCCACGGCCGGGAGGGCGACGCGATGCACGAGGTAGCGCCCGGACTCGAAGCGGCTGAAGTAGAGCGCGTCGCCCGCGGGCGTGACGTACGGCGTCGTCTCCTCGGCGTCGGTGGCGATCGGCAGCGCCGACGCCCCGTCGAAGACGCCGTCGGCGCGGCGCCGCGACACGTAGACGTCCGCCCTCCGCTCGCCGTCCGCGCCCGGGAGGTAGCGCGCGAAGAACATCACGCGGCCGTCGCCGCTGATCGTCGGGTAGCCGACGTCGTCGGCGGTCCCGAGCTTCACGCCGTCGAGCGCGGGCGGCGCGCCGGGCGCGAGGCGGCCGATCCTCCAGCGGCCGTCGCCGCCGATCACCGTGGCGAAGCCCTCGCTCTCGTCCGGCGAGAAGCGCGTGGCGAAGACCGTGTCGCCGGCGTGGTCGTAGACGATCTCCTCGCGTCCGAACGGCGCACCGGGCGCGCACCGCGCCGCCGCGACGTCCGGGCCCGCGTCGGCCTCGGTCGCGAGCATGTCGGCCGACAGCGTGCTCTCGCCGTACGGGGTGGACATCGCGTCGTTGACGAAGCACGCGCTCGCGCACGCACCGGTCGCCAGCGCCGTCGCGAACATCTGCTTCCTCATCGGCGATCCGAGGCCCCCGGCGGACGGGAGCAACCGCCACGCCATCGCGGCGCGCGCGGATTCTCCGGAGACGCGGATCGCGTGCGACGTGACCCCCGGATCGGCGGCGGCGCGGATCGCTGGATCCCTGCCCGCCCGGTAGGCCGGAGTGCGCGTCTAGACGAGCAGCGGCTTCACCGGCACGCCGTGGTCGGTGAGCGCGATCGGACGGCCTGCGGGCGACACCGCCGTATCGCCCGGATCGAGCCCGAGCACCGTGGCGATCGTCGCGAGGAGGTTCGGGACGGGCACCGCGTCCTTCACCACCTTCGCTCCGTCCGCGTCGGTCTCGCCGTGGGCGACGCCGCCGCGGATGCCCGCGCCCGCGAGCACCGCGCTCCACGCCGCCGGGTGGTGATCGCGTCCGTCGTTCGGGTTGATGCGCGGCGTGCGCCCGAAGTCGCCCATCCACACCACGAGCGTCTCGTTCGCGAGCCCGCGGCGCTCGAGCTCGTCGAGCAGCGCGCTCATCGCCGGGTCGAGGATCCCCATCAGGCGCTTGGTCCGCTCGAAGTTGTTCTGGTGCGTGTCCCAGCCGTCGAGCGTGACCTCGACGAACCGCACGCCGGACGAGACGAGCCGCGCGGCGGTGAGGCAGCCCTTGCCGAACGCGGTGTCGCCGAACGCGCTCCGCACGGCGTCGGGCTCCTTCGTCACGTCGAACGAATCGAGGGCGCTCGCGTGCATCAGCCGGTCGGCCTTCGCGTAGAGGGCGCGCCGCCCGTCCACCTTCGCGTCGCCGGTCCTCGCGGCGAACGCGCCGTCCATCTCGTCGAGGAGGAGCCTCCGCGCCTCGAAGCGCGCCGCGTCCACGCCCGCGGCGTAGCCCACGTTCTGCGGCATCGAGCCGGGCTGTTGCACCACGAACGGGCCGTGCTGCACCCCGAAG
>JBDHVD010000124.1:0-19439 GCA_039809525.1 Labilithrix sp.
GAGCTAACGAGCGCCGCGACCCTTCCGCGTGGTGCGCGGGAGCGACGTCGCGCTCGTGGCGACGAGATCCCACGCGTCGTGCTCGCCGGCGCGGAGCCGGACGAGACCCGCGTAGGCGATCATCGCCGCGTTGTCGGTGCAGCTCGCGAGGTCCGGCACGACCGCGCGCATGCCGCGCGCCTCGGCGAGCTCGCGCGTGCGCGCGCGGAGCTCCTTGTTCGCGGCGACGCCGCCTCCGAGGACCACGGTCGACACGTTCTCGCGCGCCGCCGCCTCCGCCAGCTTCTTCGCGAGCACCGACGTCACCGCGGACTGGAACGACGCGCAGATGTCCGCGATCCCCTGCTCGGTGTCCGGGACGCCGCGCTCGCGGACGAGCGACGCGACCTGCGTCTTGATGCCGGAGAAGCTGAGGTCGAACGTCTTCGTGTGACCCATCGGGAGCGTGAGCTTCACCGCGTGCGGATCGCCCTTCGCCGCGAGCCGATCGACGACCGGTCCGCCCGGATAGCCGAGGCCGAGCAGCTTCGCGACCTTGTCGTAGGCCTCGCCCGCGGCGTCGTCGCGCGTCTCGCCGAGCTCGCGCACCTCCGACGCGCGCGGACCGTCGACGCGGTAGATCGCCGTGTGTCCCCCGGACGCGAGGAGCGCGACGAACGGAAACGCGGGCGGCGGCTCCGCGTCCGGCTTGCGCCGGAGGAACACCGCGAGCAGGTGGCCGACGAGGTGATCGACGCCGACGAGGGGCAGGCCGCGCGCCCACGCGAGGCCCTTGGCGGCCTGCACGCCGACCAGGAGCGCGCCCACGAGGCCCGGTCGGTTCGTCACCGCGATCCCGTCGATGTCGTCCCAGCCCACGCCCGCGCGCGCGAGCGCCTCGCGCACGACGGGCCCGAGGTTCTTCAGGTGATCGCGCGAGGCGAGCTCGGGGATGACGCCGCCGTACCGCGCGTGCAGCTCGACCTGGCTCTGGACGACGTCGGAGAGCACGACGCCGTGATCGTCGACCACCGCCGCGCCGGTCTCGTCGCACGAGGACTCGATGCCTAGAACGCGCACGGCCCGGTCTGCCTCTCGAGGGTGAAGACGCCGAAGAGCGCGGGCGGCGCGCCGGTCCCCGCGTCGGCGCCGGGCGCGCCGCGGAGCAGCCGGACCTCGATCGCATCCGACTTCATCAGAGACACGATCACGACGACGTCCTGCGCGTCGCTCGGAGCCGCGGCGTACATGAGGTTCTGCACGCGCCCGTCGCCGAACGAGAGCGTCGAGAGCGGGTCGTGCCAGACCTGCGGGATCGGCCGGAGCGGGACGCGCGCGAACCGTCCGTCCGAGGTGGAGATCACGCCGGGCGCGTCCTGGAGGTGATCGGTGTCGAGCGTCAGGCACATCTGGACCGTCTCGGGCAGCCCCGCGCGCACGAAGCTCCCCTGCACCACGGGCCCCTGGAAGCGGTCGCCGTTCGTCGAGAACCGCGACGTGTCGCGGCACGCGGCGAGCGCAGCGAGCGCGAGCATGGCGGCCGGGACGGAACGTTGCACGGCCGCATCATAGCAAGCGGCCATCCTCGCGAGCACGCGCCGCGCGCTCAGACGCGGCTCGCGTTGCGCGGCAGCGGCGTGCCCGGGATCCGACGGCGGACGGTCGGGCGTTCGACGCCGAGCACGGGGCTCACCGTGTTCCATGCCCAGAAGATGCTGCCCGCATATCCGAGGAACATCAGGTGCATGAAGTACGGGATGCGTGCGCTGACGAAGGCGATCTTCAGCACGACGATCGCCGTGGTCAGGCCGACGCCGATCGCGAGCACGATGCCGCCGCGCGCGTAGTTCGGCCGTGCGTCCTCTTCGACCCCGCTCCCGCATGCCTCGCACCAGACGTCGTCGTTGATCGTGAAGACGCAGCAGCGATCACACAGGACGTCGCGGCACTGGCGGCAGCGCGCCAGCGCGCGCTCGGCAGGATGGTTTGCGCACGTCGTCACGCCCCCGGTCGACATGGGCGGGAGGATAGCGCGCTACTTGCCGGCGCGGATGCGGGCGGCGGTCTCGCGCACGCGCGGCTCGGGATCGGACTTTTCCATCTGCGCCGCGAGCGTGCCCGCGCTCGCCTTGTCGAAGGAGGCGAGCGCGACGAGCGCCGCCTCGCGGACGAGCGCGAACGACTCCTTTCGCGCGGCCTCCTCGAGGTGCTTCGCCGCGTCCTTCGACGCGGGATCGCCCTTGCCGCTCGCGCCGAGACGGCCGAGCGCCTGCGCGGCGAGGACACGCATCGCCCAGCTCTCGTGGCCGCGCATCACCTTCGCCACGGCGGCGACCGACTTCGCGTCGCCGCGCTGCCCGATCGACGAGAGCGCCACGCGCTGCACGCTGTCGTTCGGATCGGTCACCGCCTGGGCGATCGCGGCCGAGGCCGTGTCGCTCGAGGAGCGCGAGAGCATCACGATCGCCTTCGTGCGCACCGCGGGATCGGGATGGCGCGAGAGCGCGACGACGCTCGGCTCGATCGCGGCGGCGATCTCGCGGACCTTCGCGCGTGCGGGCTGGAGATCGGGGGACTCCTCCATCCCGACGAACGGCTCGAGCGCGCCTTCGCGCGCGCTCATCGCATCGAGCACCGCGCGTGCGCGCTCGGTCGACGTCGCGAGCGCGCTCGCCGCCGCGCGCTTCAGCGGATCGGCGAACGCGACGAGCGCCGCGGCGCGGTCCTTCGGCGCGAGATCGCGCGGGACCAGCTGATCGAGCGTGGTCTCCGCGTCGACGCTCTCGTCCGGCGCGGGGAGCGGATCGGGCCGGTTGTCGGCCGCGCCCTTCGTCGCGAGGAGCACGAGCGACGCGGCCGCGGCCTGGCGCAGCGTCTCCGCCGGCTGGCGACCGCGTCCGCCCTCGGCGTCGCCTGCGAACACCGCATCGGCCGTCGCCGCGAGCGCGGCCTTGCCGCCGGGCGGCTCGCCCTTGTGCATGCCCATGCGCGCGAGCGCGAGGATCGCCATCTGCCGCGGGAGGGCGTCGGTGCCCTCTGCGAGCGTGACCAGCGTCGTCGCCTCGCTCTCCGCGCCGATCTCGCCGAGCGCGTAAGCGGCCGCCGCGCGCGCGACGGGTCCGCCGGTGTCGAGCGAGCGCGCCGTCTGACCGAGCAGCGCCACGCTCGACCTGTCCTTGAGGAGGCCGAGCCCGAGGACGGCGAACGCGCGCATGTCGCTCGTGCCGTTCTGCGCGATCTTGCGGAGGAGCGGGATCGCGCGCTTGTCGCCGAGCTTCGCGACCGCCCAGCTCGCGGCGCGCGCGACGTCGTCGGAGGCCATCGCGTCGCCGGAGCCCTCGCTCTTCGGGAAGAGGAGCGCGTCGTACTTCGGGAGCAGCGCGGGGTCGCGGAGCGCGCCGCACGCGAGCATCGCGCGCGTGCGCAGCGCGGACTCGGCCTGCCCCGTGGCGAACGCGAAGAGCGCGGCGCCGGCGTTCTTGTTCTGCACGTAGCCGAGGACGTCGATCGCCACGCGCTGCTGGCCGGCGTCGCCGTCGGCGAGCGCATCGAGCAGCGGCTTGACCGCGCGGCCGCCGATCCGCTGGAGCGCGGCGCGCGCCTCGTCCGCCTCCTTGCCCGATCCGTGACGCACGCGCTGCACGAGCGCGAACGTGAGGTTGCCGTAGATCTCGACGAGCAGGCGCCGGTAGACCTTGCGCTGCGGGTTGCCGATCGCCAGCGGGAGCAGCTCCTGCTCGAGCGACTCGAGCGTCCCGCGACCGAGGTTGATCTGCATCGACAGGCGCGCCGCGCGCGAGACGAGCTCCTCGTCGGGCGCGCCTCGGATGACGCGGCGGAAGAGGCGATCGGCCTCGTCGCTCTGGCCCTTCGTGAGGAGCAGATCGGCGAGCTCGAGGTAGACGATGAACAGGCGATCGTTCTTGGCGATCGCCGCGCGGAACTCGACGATCGCGTGCTCGACGTCCTGCCGCTGCCGGTACATCTCGCCGAGGCGGCGGTGGCCTTCGGCGTCGTCGGGGTTCAGCTCCACCGCGCGCGCGGCGTACTTGATCGCGTCGTCGTCGCGATAGAGCTGCAGGGCGTACTGCGCCATGCGCTGGTAGAGCTGGCGCGCGCTCTTCGGATCGACCGAGACGAGCTTCTCGAGGATCGCGATGGCGTCGGCGAGCTTGTTCTCCTGCACGAGCACGCGCTCGAGCGCGAGGTAGCTGTCGGCGTCGCCCGGCGCGACGGTCACCACGCGGCGGAGCGTCTGCTCGGCGTCGCCCAGCTTGCGGAGGTGGAGCTGCACCTCGGCCAGCATGCGTCCCGCCTCGACGTCCGGCGGATTCCCGACGAACTTCGCCTGGAGCGGCTGGATCTGCGCGTCGAGGATGCGCTCGAAGCCCCAGAGCGTGACGATGCGCGTGCGCGCCTCGCGCGCGAGGATCTTGTCGCCGCTCTGCTTCGCCTTGTCGGCGAGCTCCTGCCAGAGGGTGCGCGCCTCCTTGTAGCTCTTCGAGCGTTCGAGGGCGCCCGCGAGCTGCTTCTTGTACGGCACCTGCTGCGGCTCGAGCTGCACCGCCTCCTTGAACGCGGCGAGCGCGTCGGCGGTCATGTCGTGCTCGAGGTACACGTCGCCGAGCGCCGCGAGCGCGCGTGCCCGCGGGCTGACGGTGGTGAGGATCCGCCGCCAGGTCTGCACCGCGAGCGCGACGTTGCCGTCCTGGAAGTAGCGATCGCCGAGGTCGACGAGGTGGCCCGGATCGTTCGTGCCGATGCCCGACAGGCGCGTCAGCACCTTCAGCGACTTCTCGTTCTCGCCGATGCGTCCGTAGAAGTCGGCGAGGCGCGAGAGCACCTCCTCGTCGCTCGATCCTCGCGCCTCGAGCTCGGTGAGCAGCTTGAGCGCACGCGTGCGGTCGCCGCGCTGCATGAGCGCCTCGCACTGATCGAACACGAACTGCGGGTTGTTCGGGGCCGCACGGATCAGCGCCTCGTACTCGGTGATCGCCTTGTCGAGCTCGCCCTGCGATTGCAGGACGCGGATCATCTTGAGGCGCAGGTCGATGTGCCGCGGGTTCACCGCGAGCGCCTTCTTGTACGTCTCGAGCGCCTTGGCCGAGTCGCCGGTCTCCTCGTAGAGCGCGCCGAGGATCGCGAGGCGCTGGAAGTCCGACGGGCGCTCGTCCTCGATCTGCTTGATGAGGATCGGCAGCTGCTGATCGGCGCGGTAGATCTCGGTGATCGTCTCGTAGATCTCCGCGCGCACCGCCGCCTCCTGACCCGCGGTCTGGAGCGCCTTCTTCAGCGTGGCGAGCGCCTCCTGGTTCTTGTGCGCCTTCGCCTGCGCCTTGCCGAGGTCCTTGAGCGCGGGGGCGAGCGCGCGGTTGTCTCCGGCGGCGGCCGAGACCAGGTCCTTGAACTCGCCCTCGGCCTTCTCGTACTCGCCGCGCTGGAACAGCTCGCGACCGAGCTCCGCCTTCACGAAGAGGCTCGACGGCTCCATCTTCACGAGCTCTCGGTGGAACGCCTTGGCGCCGGCGAAGTCCTTCGCGTCGAGCGCGAGCGTCATCAGCGTGCGCAGCGTCTGCTGCTTGTCCGCGGGCACCGTCTGGAGGTTCAGCGCCGCCTCGTAGCGCGTGCGCGCGCCGGCCACGTCGCCGCGGTCCTGGAGCAGGCGCGCGAGGGCGAGCTGCGCGACGGCGTCGTTGCCCTTGATCGCGATCGCCTTCTCGTACGTCTTCACCGCGTCGTCGGGGCGGCCGTCGATCTTGTAGATGCCCGCCAGGCTCACCGTCGCCGCGTACTGCTCGGCGTTCGCCTGCGCGGCGCGCGCCTCGAAGTCCTTCACCAGGTTCGCGAGGTTTCC
This sequence comes from Labilithrix sp., assembly GCA_039809525.1. Classification (GTDB taxonomy): domain Bacteria; phylum Myxococcota_A; class Polyangia; order Polyangiales; family Polyangiaceae; genus Labilithrix. The sequence continues at coordinate 5,834 of JBDHVD010000124.1, forward strand.
GTCCTTGTCGCGGTAGAGCTGCGCGAGGCGCTGGAGCGGGAAGGGCGAGCCCGGCTGCGACAGCACGATCTTCGTGTAGCGATCGATGAGGACGGTCTGCGACTGACCGGCATCGGGGTTCGCCGGACCGGCCGGGCGTCCCCCGCCGCCGCCGGGACGGGCGGGCCCGGGCTTGCCCGGCGGCTTGCCTCCGGGCTTCACCGGCGCGGTGCCTCCGGGCTTGCGCCGGCCGCGCGGATCGAAGTCCTGGCCGCTCGCGTCGGGCGTGATCAGCGAGAGGGAGAGGCCGAGCGAAGCCAGCCAGAAGAGCCGCCCGAACGGAAGTCGACGCACGCTTGAAGCTTAGACCCCTTCGGGCCGCCTTGGCATGGGTGGGGGGTCAGAAGGCACCACGGACGAGCTCGATCGCCGCGAAGATCAGGGCTCCCGCGACGATCGCGCCGATCACCGCGGAAGAACGCGTGCCGTCCTCGTCCCCATTCCAGGTACGGAGCGCCCGCCGCGCGCGGGTCCAGCCGATGATCGCGGCGACCAGCGCGGCGATCGATTGACCCGCGACAATGAGCGCGGTGCTCCCGGGCACCGCCATCCGCATGAAGGCGAAGCCCTCCGGACGGTGCGCGACGCTCATGAGGACGCCCACCGTGCCGATGGCGACCAGCGCGATCACGCAGAGGCCGAATACCCACGACATCTCCGAGGCGTCGGTCTGCCGGACGTCGAGGTCGCGCACCGAGGGCGTGGCCCGTCGCGGGGTGACCGGAGCGGAGGTCGTCGGCCCGAGCATGACCCCCGGCAGCGGTGCGAGCAGCCTCGGATCGGACCGCGGCGCCGGCGGCGGGGTCGGGTCCGACCGCGGCGGCGCCGGCGCGGGCGGAGGGGCGGGCGCCTGCGCGCTGACCTTCGTGGCGGTGGCCGCCCCGCGCGTCTTCGGCGGCGGCAGCTCGAGATCCGGCACCACCGTCTCGTTCCGGACCGGCGTGACGCGAACGGCCGGCGGCGGATCGTGCGGGCGCCCCGTACCGGCGATCGTCGGCGCGATCGGCGAGGCCGGGATGTCGACCTTCGGGACGAGCGCGAGGAGCTCGGGCGGGATCGAGCGCTTGCCCGTGGCCTCGAGCTCCTGGCCGTCGGCCATGAGGCGCAGATCGCGCGCGAGCTCCGCGGCCGTCGGGTAGCGCTCGTCCGGCTTCCGCCGCAGGCAGCGCTCTACGATCTTCGACACGTTCGGCGGGACGTCGTCGCAGACCTCCGACAGCTTCGGCGCGTCCTGCGTCGCGATCTTCACGAACAGCGCGGGCGCCTCGTCGGCGACGAACGGCAGGCGCCCCGAGAGCAGCTCGAAGAGCATCACGCCGAGGGCCCACACGTCGCTCCGCGCGTCCGTATCGCGTGCACCCTGCAACTGTTCGGGCGGCATGTACGCGGGCGTGCCCATCATCACGCCGACCTCGGTCGCGCGCACGTTGCCGGTGGCGCGCACCTTCGAGATGCCGAAGTCGAGCAGCTTGGGCGTCACGCGGCCGCCCGGATCACGCGCGAGGAACACGTTCTCCGGCTTGAGATCGCGGTGCACGACGCCCTGCGTGTGAGCCTCGGCGATCGCGTCGATCACCGGGCAGATCAGATCGACGACCTCGTCGAGCGAGAGGCGGCCGCGCTCCTGCGCGTAGTGCGCGAGGTCCTGTCCCTTCAGGAGCTCCTGGACGATGAACGGCGAGCCGCCCTCGTCCTTGCCGATGTCGAGCACGTCGACGACGTTCGGATGGCGCACGAGGTTCGCGGCGCGCGCCTCGCGGAGGAACCGCTCGACCACCTGCTCGTTCGCCGCGTGCTCGGGCCGCAGGAGCTTGATCGCCACCGGCCGGCCGACGAGCTCGTTCGTGGCACGGTATACATGGCCCATGCCCCCGCTCCCGAGGAGCTCTTCGAGGCGGTACTTCGACGCGAGGACCTGGCCCGCGCGGTTGTCGTTCCCCGCCTGCACGAGGACCATCATAACGCGGCGGCGTTCCGCATACGCGCTGTCTGCAGCGGCGCTGCTCCTCGGCGGCTGCGCCCCCGGATGTACGCGGAAAGACGAAGCCGCGGACGCCGCCCCGCGCGCCTCCGCGTCGGCCGCGCCGGCGGCCTCGGCGCCGGTCGACGTCGTCGCGAGCGCATCGAGCGTGTGGGACGGAGGCTCGCCCGTCGTCGCCGCGGGCGAGGTCGACGGCGACGCGCTTCGCGAGAAGACGCGCGCGAGGATCACCACGGACACCTCGCCCGTCACGATCCTCACCGGCACGAAGGGGCCGCTCGATCTCGGCCGCCGCCTCTGCGAGGAGGTGGTGCCGAAGAGGCCGAAGGACACGCCGATCCTGATCAAGCCGAACCTCGGCGGCTTCGAGTGGTTCAAGGATCCGGTGAAGAGCGGCGGCGACGACGGCGTGCACGGCCGCACGACCGACGTCGCGTTCGTGCGCGGCATCGTGAAGTGCCTGAAGGCGCGCGGCCACACGAAGATCACCATCGGCGAGGGCTTCGCGCACACGCACGAGAGCTGGGAGAAGCTGATCCGCGTCTCGGGCTACGAGGCGATGGCGCGCGAGGAGAACGTGCGCCTCGTCGCGTTCGATGACGACGGCGTCTTCGACGTGCAGGGCGATCAGCCGGGCAAGCCGCTGCGGGTGAAGGGCATGGAGAAGACCGGCGCGCCGACGCTGCTCGTGCCGAAGGTCCTCGCCGAGCACCTCGAGAACGGCCTCTTCATCTCCGCGCCGAAGATCAAGGCGCACCGCTTCGGCGTCGTCACCATGGCGATCAAGGGCATGCAGGGCACGGTGATGCTCTCGGACGCGACGCCGGCGTTCCACCAGAAGTGGCGCATGCACAAGGAGCTGAAGCCGGCGCTCGATCTGCTCGCGAAGAAGGACGCCGAGAGCCGGGAGCAGGGCAAGAAGGCGTACCTCGACGCGCTCCACCTCTTCTCCGAGCGCATGGCCGACGTGCTCGAGATCGCCGCGCCGCACGTCACGCTCGCCGAGGGCGCTCCGGCCATGGGCGGCGACGGCTTCGGCAAGCGCTGGCCGTCGGACGAGGACGTCGCGATCGGCGGGACGAACCCGATCCTCGTCGACCGCGTCGGCGCGCAGTATCTCGGACTCTGGGACAACGCGGATCTCGCGCGCGAGCTCGGCGGGCACCGGACCTCGCCGCTGATCGAGGCGGCGGCGAAGCGCTTCGGCGTCGACGTCTCGTCGCCCGCGGTGAAGGGCGACGGCGCGGCGCTCCTCGCGACGAAGCGCCCGGTGCACCTCGTCGGCATGTCGGGCTTCGCGCTCCACTCCGACGACCGGCCGCCCGAGCCGTTCCCCGGCGCGCCGCGCACCAGCGCGCCCGCGGCCGATGCGGGCGCGGGGCTCGAGGCCCATGCGCGCCGCGCGGAGGACGCGGGCTTCACCGTCGACGGCAAGGCGGAGTCGACGTGGGACGGCGCGACGCCGGTCACGTTCGACACCGACTGGTCGGGCGCGAAGACGCCGGTGCGGACCATCGTGCGCTTCGCGTGGACGAAGCGTGCGCTCTACATGTTCTGGGAGCTCGACGGCGCGGGGGTGAACGTCGACGCGTCGCGCCCGGTGAAGACGGAGCGGAGCAAGCTGTACGAGGAGGACTGCGTCGAGCTGTTCCTCGCGCCCGATCCGGCCGAGCGCACGAAGTACGTCGAGCTCGAGGTCGGGCCGCTCGGCCACTTCCTCGACGTATCGGTCGACAAGGCGAACAAGAAGAGCGACGTCGGCTGGTCGAGCCAAGCGGAGATCGCGACGCAGGTCGATCGCGACGGAAAGCGCGTGACCATCGAGGTCGCGATCCGATCGCCCGACGTGGTGAAGGCGCTCGTGCCGGGCGCTCGCTTGCCGCTCGGCCTCTACCGGATGGAGGGCAAGTCCCCGCGCCTGTTTCTCGCGTGGTCGCCGACGAAGACGCCGAAGCCCGACTTCCACGTGCCCGAGGCGTTCGGGACGCTGGTCCTCGACTGATTTCAGAGCGTCTCGAGGAACGCCACCAGGTCGGAGATCTGATCGCGCCGGAGATCGCCGACCTCGCCGTGCGCGCTGCCTCCGCACGCGGGCGAGAAGCGATCGAACAGCGTCTCGGCGCAGCCGGTGTGGATGAACGGCGCGCGCCACGCGACGCCGACCAGCGACGGCACCTGCATCGTGCCGCCGGTGCCGACGTCGAAGCTCCGGTTGTTCGTGAGCATCGAGCCCGTGTGGCACGACGTGCAGCGCTGATCGAAGAGCGTCTTGCCGCGGACGGCCGCCTCGGTCTCGGCGCCGAGGCGCGGCGGCGGCGGGAGAGTGAACATCCAGCCGCCGAGCGCGTCGAGCTGCGCGTCGTCGACCCGCGGCCCGCTCATGCGACCGACGAAGACGTTGTCGACGAGGTGACGGAGGTCGGCCATGTCGCCGTCCCAGTGGAACGGCTCGGTGCCCTTCGTCGTGCCGCGGAGCGAGGGCGTGCGCCGCGGTCCCATGTCCACGAACGTCCACGTGCGTCCGTCGTCGCCGCCCTCGGCGTGGCACGACGCGCAGGCGAGGAAGCCGCCGGCGTTCGAGTGGAAGATCGCATGGCCGGTGTCCGCGACGCTGATGCCGGGCAGCGCGATCGTCTTCCAGGGACGGCGGCGGTCCTCGGTCATGATGTGGATCGCGGCGGGCTCGCGCGTCTGCACGACGAGCTCGTCCTTGCCGTCGAACGCCGCGGCGATCGCCTGGCCGGGGACGTTGCCCTGCACCGCGGGCACGCAGTTGTCCGTCGCGCCCTCGACCTGCTGCGCGAAGAGGACGTAGATCTGCGGCAGCTGCTTGGTGAACGCGTTGCCCGCGGCGACGACGGCGAGCTCGCGCCCGTTCGTCGCGAGGTCGACGGGGAGCACCGCCGACGGGATGCGGACCGAGCCGCGTCCGACGATCTCGAGGCGCGTGCTCACGATGCCGAGCGCGGTCCCGCAGTCGCCGCCGAGGCCGGCGCTCGAGCTGCCGTAGCCGCCCGGATCGGTGCGGACCGGCTCGGGCGTCGGCTCCTGCGCGATGACCGCGACGCGCTCGTCCTCGGAGGTCTGGTCGCCGTCGTTCGTCTCGGGCATCGCCACCGCGCGCCACGCGAGGTTGGCGCCGTCGAGGCCGCCCTCGTCCTGCGAGGTGCCGTCGCCCGCGACGCGCAGCACCTTCGCCTGGCGGAACTTCGTGACCTTCAGGCCGTCCGCCTTCGTGACGAGGACGTCGCGCAGATCGCGGCCGAGCGTCCGCCGCTCGAGCGCGGGCCCACCGCCGGCGGCGAACGAGACGAGCTCGCCGCTCGCGCACGCGACGATCACCCGATCGCCGGCCGCGCCGAAGGCGATGCCGCGCGGCGCGGTGCACGCGGGACGGCGGGTGACCTCGCCGGTCGCGAGGTCGATCGTCGCGATCTCGTGCGAGCCGCGGAGCGCGACGTGCGCGCGTCCGGCGTCGTCGACCGCGACGCGGCCGGGCTCGGAGCCCTTCGGGAGCTCGACGCTGAGGCGCACCGCGCGCGACGCGAGATCGACGATGTGCACGCGATCGCGATCGGGATCGGCCGCGACGATCGTGTTGCCGTCCTTCGCGACCGCGAGCGTGCCTCCGCTGATCGGCGGCGGAGGCTCGGCGGCCTTCACCAGCGGACCGAGGTCGGGCTGCGGCCCCGGCTGCGTCTTCGGCGCGGGGACGGGCTCGGCGAGCGGCGCGCTGTTCTCCTTCGCGCTGGAGCAGGCGCCCAGGACGACGGCGATGACGATGCTCGGCAGCAGGATGGTCTTCATGACGGGTCTCCGATCCGAAGGTCTTCGAAGAAGGAAGTGGCGCGGAGGGCGCGCCGCGGTCCAACGATGTTCATGGCTCCTCGCAGTCCGGGCGGACCGGGTCGAGCCAGACCTCGCCGCTGCACCGGTACTGGAGCGGGCGCCCGAGCGCGCACGACCCGTAGTCGCAGCGCACCGGCCTCACGCACGTCTCGTTCGGCAGCGGTCGGGCGCGCGGGCAGAACGGCGTGGTCGGAGGGGGGACGCAGATCCATGCCGCCGGCGGCGTGCCCGCGTCGGGATCGACGCCCGCGTCCGCGTCCGCCACGCATCCGCACGTGCCCTCCTCGTAGCTGCACGCGACGTGGACGTCGGCGCACGCGCTGCCCGGCACGATCTCCGCGAACGTCGCCGGGCAGTCGCCTGCGCACTCCGTGGACTCGAGCTCGGACCAGCGACCGGACTGGCACGTGAACGATCGGAGGCATGCGCCGCGGACGTCCGGCCCGTAGCTGCAGGTGACGGCCTCGGCGCAGCGCGTTCCGGGGGTCGGCTGCTCGGTCGGGCAGCGGGGGCCGATGTCCGGGGGAGGGATGCCGCCGCTGCTCGGCGGGATCGACGGCGGCGCGAACGCGGTCGGCGGGCCCGAGTCGACGAACGACGACGTCGACGTGCACGCGGCGAGGACCGCGATCGGCGCGGCGAGCGAGACGACGAGCGCGCGCAGCGTCAGTTGCACGACGCGCCTCCCGTGAGCCAGATGCCGCTCGTGCACTGCATGAGGACGCCGCGCTTGAACTTGCAGCTGCCGTAGTCGCACCACAGATCGCCGGAGCACGCCTCGCCTGCGCGCGGGCGGCGCGCGCGGCAGTCGGCGGTCGTCGGGCGGACGCAGACCCACTGCCGCGCGTGCGCGTGCGCGCCGTCGGGGCCGGTGGTGCAGGCGCAGATGCCGTTCGACATCGGGCACACGACCTCGTCGGCGTCGGTGATCGCGCCCGCGTCGGCGTCCCCGAGATCGCAGGGCCGTCCGTCGAGCGTGAGCGTGTCGGCGGGCTCCTTCGGACACGCGCGCGCGAGGCAGCGATCGCTCGGGCGCTCGAGCCACGCGTTCCCTCCGACGCCGGCGACGCAGGCGAACACGCGGTTGCACTGCATGTCCGGGCTCGCTCCGTACTCGCAGGTCGAGCCGGGCACGCTGCAGGGCGCGTTCACCTGGGGTCTCTGCGCCGGGCAGCTCGACGGGAGCTCGCGGGGGAACACGGCGCTCGCGTCGCTCTGGAAGACCGCGCTCTCCGGCGGAGGACCGGCGCCGGGCTCCGCGTAGACGTCGCCGCACGCCGCGCCGAGCGCGACCAGGGCTGGTCCGAGCACAACGACGCGCGCGCTCATCGGAAGAGCAGCTCCGCGCGGAGCGCGAGCGCTCCGAAGGGCGCGCCCCAGTAGGCGCGATCGACGTCCTGCACCCGCACCACGAGGCGGTTCATCGTGGTGCCGAACGCGCCGTCGACGGTCATGCGGAGCGGACCGGCGATGCGGAACGAGAGCGCCGCCGAGAGGTACGCCGCGGGCGACCACGTCGCGTCGCTCCCCGAGCGCGTGACCGGCACGAAGCGTCCGCTCCCGTCCGGCGCGACCTGCGAGGCGAAGGTCTGGGTCGACTCCGCGTCGATCCACGCGACGCCGAGGCCGGCGCCGAGACGCGGGACGACGACCGCCGACGGATGCGCGAGCGGCAGCACCGCGCCGACGCCGGTGAACCCGGGCTTCACCCGCAGCGATCCCGCCTGGACGTCGTGCCACTCGATCGGCAGATCGAGGCGCGGCGCGATCGCCAGCCAGCGTCCGATCCCGATCTCCGCCTCGGCGGAGAAGGCCGCGACGCTCGCGTCGATGCCCATCACCGTCGAGAGCCCGGCTCCCGCCACGAACGCGGGGACGCGCGACAGCTTCTCCTTCGGCGGCGCGGCCACCGGACGGTCGACCGCTCGAGGCGCTGCGATCACCGGCGGCGCGGCCGGCTTCGGGGGCGGCGCGGTCTCGGGCTCCGCGTCGACGAGCTCGAGGCTCGCCCGCGCGATCTCCGCCGCGCGCACCGCGGCCATGTCGCGCTCCTGCTCGTCGAGCGCGCGCGCGACGACCACGTCGCGGAGGCGCATGCCCGAAGGCTCGATCACCCATACGCCGATCGCGTCGCCGTCGGTGCACGTCGCCGCGTGCGCGCCGGCGTCGCGGATCCGCTGCGCGACGGCGCTCCGCGAGCAGCCCTCCGCGACGTCGAGGCGGACGACCTCGAAGCCCATCGCGACGAGCTCCTTCGCGACGCGTGCGGTGATCGCGTCGTCCTCGCGTCCGCCGACGACGACCCGCCGGTTCGCCGCCCGGGCCTCGGCGGTCGCGAGGAGCGCGCCGGCGATGCCGAGCACGACGAGCGCGCGTCGCATCACGGCGACGCTCCCGCGAGCTTCCGCGCGAGCTTCGCGTGCGGGCCGTCCGGGTACGCCGCGAGGTAGCGCACCGCGAGCTGCTCCGCGCGCGTCGCGTCGCCCGAGCGATGCCGCGCCTCGAGCGCGCGTCCGAGGGCCTCGCGCGCGTACGCGCCGCTCGGGCGCTCGCGCAGGTACGTGTCGAACCAGTCACCCGCCGCGACGAGGTCGTGCCGCACGTCGAACGCGATCCGCCCGAGCGCGAACGCCGCCGACGCCGCGGCGTCGCTCCGGGGGAAGCGCGCCCGCACGGTCTCGAGCGTGTCCGCCGCCCGATCGAAGTCGCCCGCGTAGCGCGCCGCATCGGCCTCGAGGAGGAGATCGGCCGCCGACGGCGCCTTCTCCGCCTTCACCTTCGCCGGCGCGCTCGACGCTGCGAGGGGCGCGGTCGCCTTCGCCGTCGCGATCGGCGCCGGCGCGTCGGGCAGCGCGGCCACCGGCGGAGCGGGGCTCGCGGAGGCGATCGGGGCAGGCGCCGGTTCCTTGCAAGATGCACGTAGCTCCTCGCCGCGCACCACGCGCCGGCCCTCGGGCCCGAGCCCGCAGCCGGTCACCACCACGGAGCCGTCGGTGAGCGTCACCACGATCGCCTCGGCGTGCGGATCCCACGCGACGTCGAAGCTCGTGCCGGTGACGCGCACCTCGAACGGGCCGGCCTCGACCGCCCACCTGGCGCGGCCGGTGTGCACCACGTCGGCGTGGATCCTCCCGCTCTCGACGAGGAGCCGCGCGCCGTTCGGGCCGAGCTCCGACACGCGCGCGCGGGTGCTCGGCGCGAGGACGATGCGCGTGCCGTCGGAGAACGCGATCGGCACGGCCTCGGCCGCCGGCGCGGCGATGAACGCCCCGACGACGCCGTTCGCCTCGCCGCCGACGGCGAAGACGAGCGCGCGCCGCGGCCACGCGAACGCGAGGGCGACCACCATGGAACAAGCGATGGCCAGCGCGCCGGCGATCCGTCCCCAGCGAAGGCGCCGCGCCGGCGGACGGAGCCGAGGCGCCTCGCGGGCGACGATGCGGAGGCGCACGCGCGAGGCTCCGCCCGAGGCGGCGCGCGCCTCCTCGAGCGAGCGCGACACCTCTTCGCCGAGCCGGGCGAGGCCGGTCAGTCGATCGCCCATCGACCGCCCTCCTCGATCCACGAGCGCAGCGCGGGCATCCGCCGCGCGCGCGCCAGGAAGTGCTTCTCCGCGTCCTTGAGCCGCCGCTTCGCGGTCGAGAGGCTCACGTCGCAGGCCATGGCGACGTCGGCCATCTCCATGCCCTCGATGAAGCGGAGGCTGAAGACGACGCGATCGTCGGTCGACATCGCGCGGAGCACCTCGAAGGTGGCGCGCGTCGCCTCGCCGACCTCCTCGCTCGCGGAGATCGCCGGAGCCTCGGGGACCTCCTCGACGAAGCGCAGCCAGCGGCGGCGCGTGCGCCGGCGGATCCACTCGCGCGCGGTGTGGACCGCGATGCCGGTGAGCCAGCTCCGGAGGCGGGTCGGGTCCTCGAGATCGTGGATGCCCTCCAGCGCGCGCACGAACACCTCGTGCAGGAGGTCCTCGGCCTCGGGCTCGGGGCCGAGGAGGCTCCAGAGCAGCCGCTCGATCGTGGCGCCGTGCCGGTCGAAGAGCATCGCGGCCGCGGCGTTCGATCCCGCCCGCACCTCCTCGACGAGGAGCGCGTCCGGACGCAGCTCGACGACCACGGAGGATCGCTCCGCGTCGGTCCGTCGTCGAATCTTGCGCGTGGGCGTGAGCACCGACCGTCCCCCGAGAGTGTCCGGACCCGCACGCGGCGGTTCACGAAAGCGCTCGGCGCCTAGCACGCGGCGTGCGCGGCCCTCGAGCGCCGCGAAATGCCGGGCGTCCGGGGCGCACGAGGAGAGGCGGGCATGATCGCCGGATCCGGGATCGGACCCGCGGATCACGGTCCGACTGTGAAGCGTCGTTTCCGATCGGCCGGGCGGCCCACGCGATCTCGCGGACTTCGCGCGCCCGGCGCGGAGGCACGCAGACTGCATTGCGGCGCGCGCCTCTTCCCTTTGCTTGGTCTGGTGTCGATCCGCTTCGAGGCGTGCGGCGCGGGCGTGGAACCTCCATCCCTCTCCCTCCGTCTACGCTCCGCCGCTCGTCCCGAAGTGTTCGCCTCCCTCGCGCTCGGTGATCGCAACGAGGTCGTCGACGACGCCCTTGAAGTGCGACGGTGACATCTCGAGCGCGCCGGCGAGCTCGGCGAGGAGCGCCGTCTCCTCGTCGGTGAACGTCCCGTCCGCGGCGGCGACGAAGAACGCGGTCTTCACCACCAGCTCCTTTCCCGGATCGTTGAGCCGCCCGACGATGCTCGCGAGGTAGGGACGGAGCCCGCGTCCGTCCGCGCGCGCGTCGGCCACCTCCTGCTCGATCTCGGCCTTGTCGATCGTCTTCTTCGCGACCCGCTCGTAGACCAGCTTGATGGTCTCGATCTCCTCGTCGTCGATGCGACCGTCGGCCAGCATCATCAGGACCATCACCCGCTTCACCGCGCGGGCGAACTCGGCCGTGAAGCGGGCGGCGTCGCGCCCGGGATCGACCTCGAGGACCGCGGGATCCCACGTGTCGCGGCACGCCGCGCACTCGACGTACTCCCCGAGCACGTCCAGGGGGATGATCGGCAGGAAGTAGAGGGTGAAGAAGCGCCGCACGCGCTTGCGCTCATAGGGCACCTTCGTGCGGCAGCCCGGACACCAGAACTCCCCGGACCCGGCGGAGGTGGTCACGCCCCGGGTGCCGAAGACGATCACGAGCACCATGGTAGGCTTCTCCCCGCGATGGCGTTCTACCAGACCCCTCCCGAGCTCGGAAACCAGTACCTCGACGACGACGTGCTGCGCCGCTACCTGCGGAGCGCGCTCCCGCCGGACGTCCTCGCGCGCGTCGAGCCGGAGTTGACCGACCTCGGCGAGCTCGCGGGCGGCGAGCTGTATCGCGATACCCTCGCGACGCGCACCGACGAGCCGAAGCTCACGCACTGGGACGCGTGGGGCAAGCGCATCGATCACATCGAGCTGACGCCGCTCTGGAAGAAGGCGCAGCGCCTGACCGCCGAGCGGGGCATCGTCGCCACCGCCTACGAGAAGAAGAGCGGCGCGTTCTCGCGCATCCACCAGTTCGCGCTCGCGTACGTGATCGACAACTCGTGGCACGTCTACTCGTGCCCGCTGGCGATGACCGACGGCGCGGCCAAGACGCTGCTCGTCTCGAAGAACCAGGCGCTCATCGAGCGGGCGGTGCCTCGCCTCACGAGCCGCGACCCCGAGACGATGTGGACGAGCGGCCAGTGGATGACCGAGCGCACCGGAGGCAGCGACGTTGCCATCTGCGAGACGCTCGCGCGTCCCATCGACCAGGAGCCGAACGCGTATCGGCTCCATGGCACCAAGTGGTTCAGCTCCGCGACGACGTCGCAGATGGCGCTCACGCTCGGGCGGCCCGAGGGCAACCCGCCGGGCGGCAGCGGGCTCGCGCTCTTCTACGTCGAGGTCCGGAACCCCGACGGCTCGATGAACGGCATCCTGGTGAACCGCCTCAAGGAGAAGCTCGGGACGCGCATGGTCCCGACCGCGGAGCTCACCCTCGACGGCGCGCGCGCCATCCCGGTGATCGGCACGAAGGACGGCATCAAGAACATCACCCCGATGCTCAGCATCACGCGCACGTGGAACGCCGTCGGCGCGGTCTCCGGCATGCGCCGCTGCCTCGCGCTGGCGAAGGACTACGCGCGCCGCCGGGTCGCGTTCGGCGCGCCGCTCGCGGAGAAGCCGCTCCACGTCGACACGCTCGCGGCGCTCGAGGCGGAGTACCAGGGCGCGTTCGCCATCACCTTCCGCGCCGTCGAGCTCCTCGGCAAGGAAGAGAACGGCGAGCTCGGCGAGCACGAGGCCGCGCTCCTCCGCCTGCTCACGCCGATCGTGAAGCTCCTCACCGCGAAGCAGGCGGTGACCGTCGCGAGCGAGACGCTCGAGGCGTTCGGCGGCGCCGGATACATCGAGGACACCGGGCTGCCGCGCCCGCTCCGCGACGCGCAGGTGCTGCCGATCTGGGAGGGCACCACGAACGTGCTCTCGCTCGATCTGCTCCGCGCGCTGGCGAAGGGCGGATCGCTCGAGCCGATCGCGCGCGAGGTGCATGCGTGCGTCGAGAGCGCCGATCCGTCGCTGAAGGCGCCGGCGCAGGCGGCGATCCAGGCGATCGAGCACGCGAACGCGTGGCTGATGGCGACGATGCAGGGCGGCGGCCCGGCGGCCATCGAGGCGGGCGCGCGCCGGCTCGCGCTCACCCTCGGGCGTGCGCTCGAGGTCGCGCTGCTCGTGCGCGAGGCGACGCGCGCGAAGAAGCACGGCGACGACGCGAAGCCCTCGGCGGCGGCGCGCCGGCTCGCGCGGCACGGGATCGATCAGATCACCGACGAGCCGCTCGACGCCGACGCCAGGACGCTGCTCGGCTGAGCGCGAGCGCGACGAGCGCCGCCGCCGCGCCGGTCTCCTTCGTGGCGGCCGGCGACGCGGCGCAGCCGTGCGTGATCTGGGGATCGCCGCAGCCTTCCGTCGCGCTCCCGGGGGCGAGCCGGCACTGGGTCGCCGGCACGGGCCCTGCGGCGGTGTTTCGGGTGAAATGTGTAGGATACATCTCGCAGACGCCGAGCATGTCGTCGTCGGAGAGCGAGCGCTGACCGATCGACCCCGGCGTGTAGGCCGCGAACATCGTCGCGTCCGCATCGGACGTGTGCGCGAGGCCGAGGACGTGCCCGGCCTCGTGCGTGAGCGCGGCCTGCAGATCGAAGCCGTCGGCCGGCGGCGTGTCCGCGGTCGACCACGTGATCTCTTCGTTGATCTCGAGATCGACGTCGAAGACCTCGCCGCTCGTCGCGTCGAACGTGAGCGTCGCGAGGGCGAGCGTCTCGCCGGTGCCGTGCGTCCACGGGCGAACGAAGCCGACGATGTTGTCGCCGCGCTCGCCCGTCGTGTACGAGGCGACGACGCCGCGGGTCACCTGCTCGAGCTCGACGGTGGAGATCCCGGGCGAGCAATGCGCGTTCGGCATGGTCCACGCGGCGAAGGCGCGCGCGAGCCGGTCGGAGAGGATCCAGGGCGGCACCAGGAAGAAGTCCGTGTCCGGCGTCGCGATCCGGTACGGCAGGCACCGCGAGGGATGGTAGAGCGGCGCGCCCTGCGTGAAGCAGCCGCCCGCGGGATCGAAGTCCGGCGGCGTCGGGACGGTCCGCGTGCGGCAGAACGCGGACGCGTCGCTCGCGGAGAGGAGCACTAGCGCGAACGTCGCGAGGGCGAGAT
>JBDHVD010000125.1:0-19211 GCA_039809525.1 Labilithrix sp.
TGTCCGCCTATCCGGACCTCGAGGCGAGCTGGAGGGCGAGCGAGCAGGACGCGCTGCTCGACATCGCCCTCCGCTGGCTGCGTGACGATCTCGGCATCGAGCCGGTCTACACGCTCCGCGCCATCGAGCAGGCTCCCGCATCGCACGGCGCTCAGCCGACGACGAAGCCGCCGACCGTCGGCCTCCTCGACGTCCTCCTCCTCGGCGCGCCCGACGGGAAGACGGAGCTGATCGACGGACGCGTCCGCCGATGGCTCCCCGCGAAGAGCCCGGGAGACGCGCGACGGGCGTTCAAGGCCCTGGCGCGCGAGGTCTGCGATCTGCACGGCATCGGTTGGCGGAACCGCTTCCTCGAGGGCGATCCGCGGACGTTCGAGCGCGAGCGCTTCCACCTCACCCTGCACGAGAGAGGCGTCGAGGTTTCGGTCGATGTCCCCCGCGCGCTCTGGGACGCCTTCGTCTGAACGTGCTCACGGTGAACGGAACGGCGAGGTGATCGTGGATCGCGTCTGACTCGTCTCCATTCGATCGAGTCGTTGGGGCATCGGGCGTGCATACGCTGCAAGGGCCCATGTTCGACCGCACGATCCTCGCCTTCGACATCGAGACCATCCCCGATCCGGACCTCGGCCGGCGCATCCACGGGATCGAGGGCGACGATGCCGCGGTCGTCGCCGCGATGGCCCAGCGCCGCCTCGCCGAGACGCGCGACGCCACGCGCTACCCGCAGCTCGCCTGGCATCGCGTCGTCTGCGCGTGCGTGACCGAGCTCGATCCGACGCGCGGGAGCGTCACCATGCGCGCGCTCGCCAGCGATGACGCGGACGAACGCGCGGTGATCGCGGCGTTCTTCGCGACGTTCGACCGCGAGGGTCCTCCGCCCCGCCTCCTGTCGTGGAACGGCAGCGGCTTCGATCTGCCCGTCCTCCGCTACCGCGCGATGAAGCACGGCATCGCCGCGCGCGGCTTCCACGCGGAGGGCGCGCGCTACGGCGAACGCCGCGAGGACGCGCACGTCGATCTGATGGACGTCCTCTCAGGCTACGGCGCGTCGGCGCGGCAGGGGCTCGGATCGATCTCCGAGCTGCTCGCGCTGCCCGGCAAGGGCTTCCTCGACCGCGAGGTCTACGAGCACTGGTTCTCCGGCGAGCGGGCGCGCGTCGTCGAGTACTGCAAGCTCGACACGCTCGAGACCCTGCTCGTGTTCCTCGCATGGACCGTCCACACCGGCGCGCTCGAGCGGGCGGAGCTCGACCGGTACGTGGCGTCGATTCGCGCGCTCGTCGCCGCGCAGCAGTATCCCGCGTGGACGAGCGTCACCGAGGCGCTGCGGTCGTGGCCGCCTTGGCGTTGAGCCGACCCGAGCGGGCCACGCAAGAAAGCGCGCAACTCGCGTCCGGCATCGGCCGACCAGGCGCGTCATGATCGACCGCATCGGCTCCGCTGCCCGGGTCCGCACCCACGACGACGACCATTCCCCCGAGGCGCAGTCCCCCCGCCGCGCACCGGCGCGCGCGGACGCCTTCGCCGGCGCGGCGATCGCGGCGCACATCGACGGAGGGCTCGCGGAGTTCGTCCGCAACGCGGCCGCGGCGCAGCCGTCGCGAAAGGACGACGTCCTCCACATCGGCATGAACCGCAGCGCGGCGAAGAACGAGATCGCCGAGCTCGCGCCGCACGCGCAGGTCACCGCGCTCGCGCACGGCCGCGACGGCGTCGTGACGGTCGCCGGCGCGACCTACGACCTGAAGAAGGATGACGGCTCCGAGGCCTTCGCCGCGGTGCTCCGCGCACGCGGGCTATCGTCGGAGCAAGCGGACGCGGTGATGAAGGTCATCGGCGAGACCGGCACCACGGGCAAGGACGAGATCGCGCACCTCGCGCTCCTCTGGACGGCGGGCGAGCGCGGGGAGGCCATCCCGGGACGCATCGTCCTCTCCGGCCACTCGAGCGGCGACGCGATCTGGGACGGCGGCGGCGACGGCGAGATCTCGTTCGCCGACGTGCAGAAGCTCGCGCGCGTGATGCCGCGGGCGGCTGCGCAGATCGAGGACATCCACATCAGCGCGTGCTCCACGGGCGGGCAGGCGGCGCTCGCGGAGAACCGCGAGGCCTGGGTGGAGGCGTTCCCGAACCTGAAGACGCTGTGGGCTTACGACGGATCGGCCCCGCACGAGGGCAAGTCCCACCTCGCCGACTGGGCGCGCGCGACGAAGGGCGACGCCGATCGCCTGGCCCTCACCGACAAGCGCGCGACGGAGCACGTCGGCGTCTGGGACCGCGTGAGCGGCTACCGCGACGCGAGCGAGCCGCTCGCGGTCATGCGCACGAAGCAGAACGGCGCGGACGCGCGCTTCGACGGATGGATGAGCGGCGCGCGCCGCGCGGCCGGGTCGGACGATCCGGCGCTCGTCGCCGACTACCGCACCTACCGCTCGCTCTCGCAGCGGAGCGATCTGCCGAAGGCCGAGCGCGACGCCTTCGAGCGGAAGGCCGACCAGCTCCTACGCCTCCGCTACTTCGAGGGCGCGGTCCGCCGCGAGCTCGATCGGAATCACGGCGCGGACGTGGCGAAGGGCTTCCAAAAGCTCGGGCTGCCGGCGCCGCGGCTGGCGTCGCTGTCGTTCCGGGACGCGCTCGTCGCGATCGACAAGTTCGAGCGCGAATGCGCGGCGCGCGGGGACTCGTACCATGCGGACGTCGCGAAGGCGCGCGAGATCCTGAACGACATTCGCTCGCTCGACGCGGCGCGGATCCAGGTCCGCTGGTGCAGGCACTGAGAGGGATGACCATGCGCACGCGCCTCTTCTTCCTCGCCCTCGCCGTCCTCGTCGCCGGATGCGCGTCGAGCGCTCCGCCGTCGCCCGCGAAGCCGACCGTCGCCGGTCCGCCTCCGCCGCCGGCGGCGGCGGCCACGGCCGCTCCCGCTCCCGCTCCGATCGAGGAGCCACGCGAGCTCGTCGGCTACGTCTTCCGCGACGACGCCGGCGCGCTCGCGATCGATCCGCTCGACCGCAAGCCGGAGAGCGCCCCGCCGAGCGCGATCACCGGACCGCTCGCGGCGAAGCTCGCCGCGCACCTGGACGCGTGCGCGACCGACGACACGCTCGAGGACGTCGCCGGCCGATCGTCCCACGTGACGAGGCACGCCTCGCGCGTCATCGTGCACGTGCGCGACGGGGAGATCGTCGCCTCGCTCGACGCCTGTGCGTGGAGCAGCGCGCGGAAGGACTACTTCGCGGCCCTCGCGCGCGCGGAGAAGGCGTTCACGCGCAACGACGCGAAGGGCGCGCGGAAGGCGCTCGAGCAGGCGCGCGACGTCGCGGGCAAGAGCTTCGGCGAGCTCGCCCCGCACCTCGAGCTGTTCCGCTTCATCGACGGGCTCGCGGCGCGGTTCGGGCGCGCGTGCGACCGCATCGCGGGCCGGAGCGACGACGCCGTCGCCTACGCCGACGCGGTGACGCCGCTCCATCGGGCGAAGACCATGAAGGGGCGCGAGCTCCCGTTGCCCGAGGAGACGCGCATGGTGCTCGCCGCGTTCCGCTTCGCGCGGCGGGCGGTCTATCGCGAGCTCCGCGCCGAGACCGGCGAGGGGCACAGCGTCCGCCACGCGCGCGCGATCGTCGACATGGCGCCGGTCGGCCACGACGTCGAGATGTTCCACTGGGTGGTCGAGCACGTCCGCGAGGCCGTGCGGTGAGGCACGCGGGCATGTGCTACAGTGCCAGTATGCGGCCGGGACGAACGAAGACGACGAGCTTCTCGCTCGACGAGGCGACACTGAAGCGCTTGAAGGCGCTCGCCGCGAGGCGGCACAAGGGCAACGTCTCGGCGCTCCTCGCAGAGATCGCCACGCGCGAGGCCAAGTTCGCCGCCGCCGAGGCCTACTTCGACAAATACGGCGTTCCCCCGCTCAGCGACGAAGCGATGGAGCGCATCGAAGCCGAGTGGCGCGGCGTGGCGCCGAAGAAGCAGCAGAAGCGGCGCCGGCGCGCGGCATGACCTTCACCTTCGATACGGGGAT
The DNA here is from genome assembly GCA_039809525.1 of Labilithrix sp. GTDB lineage: Bacteria > Myxococcota_A > Polyangia > Polyangiales > Polyangiaceae > Labilithrix. The sequence goes on from JBDHVD010000125.1 coordinate 4,025, forward strand.
GCTGATCGCGCTCGAACGGCGGAAGCGTCGCGCGACCGAGGCGTTCCGCGCGATCGTGCGCAGGGGCTCTCTACCGATCGTGCCGGCCGTGGTGGTCGCGGAGTGGTGGCGTGGACGGACGGACATCCGAGAAGAGATCCTCGACGCCGTCATCGTGGAGGACATGCCACCGCGACTTTGCCGTGCCGCCGGCGAGGCCCTGGGCGCCGTTCGCGGGTCGACCTTGGCGGATGCGATCGTCATGGCCTCTGCGGCGCTTCGAGGAGGCGGCGTGGTCTACACCAGCGACCCCGGCGATCTCGAGCGACTTCGACGATACTTCCCGACCGTCCGCGTCCTCGAGGTGTAGCCGCGCGCTAGCCGCCCGCGCCGACGATTCAGCGCGGGCAGTCCTCCGGGCAGTTGCAGACGTCCTCGCCGGTCCCGCACACGCCGTCTCCGCATCTCAGACAGACGAGGATGCTGGGCGGCGATGGTGAGCACGTGGTCCGACGCGGACCTCGTCGACGACGACGCGCGAGTCGTTCCGTGTAGCGAGGTACTCCTCCGTGCGCGCGAGCTCGCGAGCGTCCCTCACGCACGAGCGGTTGCGTCGAAGGCTCGACCCGATACGATCGCACCATGCGGCTTCGTTCGTTCGCGTTCGTCCTCGGCACCGTCGGTGCGCTCGCCCTCGCCTGCGGCGGCACGGACGAATCGAAGTTCCAGGACGGATCGAGCGGCGGAAGCAGCGGGGCGAGCGGCAGCTCGAGCGGATCGAGCGGCTTCGGCTCGAGCGGCTCGTCGGGCGCCTCGTCGTCGGGCAGCTCGGGCGGCGGCGACGGCGGGCCCGAGGTCTGCGACGGCGTCGACAACGACGGCAACGGGATCATCGACGACGTCGACGTCGGCAACGACGGCGTCTGCGATTGCCTGCGCGTCGCGACGCTCGGCGCGCCCGGCAAGTGGGGCCAGGGCGACGTGTTCAAGGCCTGGCTCGACAGCCGCAGCGTGAAGGGCGCGGTCTCGCTCGGCGCTCAGGTGCTCGACAAGGCGCTGCTCGATCAGTACCAGGTCATCGTCGCGCAGGACCTCAGCACCGTCGGCCGCGCGTACTCCGACGCGGAGGTCGCGGCGCTGAAGGCATGGGTCGAGGCGGGCGGTGGCTTCTTGACCCTGATCGGCTACGGCGATCCCGCGGAGCGCACGAACGTGAACACGTTGCTCGCGCCGTTCGGGACGAGCTACGCGGCCGAGCAGATCCTGCAGAAGCCGAACGGCGGATCGACGGTGCCGATCACCGGATGGACGCCGCACCCGGTGACGCAGGGCGTGAACAGGGTGGGCGTCGACAACGGCTACGAGGTCACCGGGAACGGCACCACGCTCGCGACCGAGCAGGGCAAGACGATGCTCAAGGCCCAGCAGGTCGGCCGCGGGCACGTGCTCGTCTGGGGCGACGAGTGGATCACGTACAACAGCGAGTGGAGCCAGCACCCCGACTATCAGGTCACCTTGTTCTGGCTGAACATGATCAAGTGGCTCACGCCGGAGAAGGAGTGCCAGGTCGCCATCCCGCCCAGCGTGAAGTGACGGCGGCGCATCAGAGGCGGGTGAGCGTGCCGTCGTAGATGCACGAGTCGCCGTTCGCGGCGGTGAAGCTCGTCGTCACGCCGCACGTCTCGCCGTCGTCCTCGCAGCTGATGACGCCGGTGGAGTCGCCGTCCTTGCACGTCATGCGGACGTCGAGCTTGCAGGTGTTCGTGCCGGCGGTCTTCGTCTGCGTGATGGTGCAGCCCTCCTCGGTCCCGAGCGAGGTGCCCTCGAGATCGACGATCATCTCCTTGCGGGCCGCGCACGGGCCGGACGACAGGGTGTACTTGGCGCGGTATTTGCCCTTGACGGTGTCGCAGCCGTCCTCCGCGCAGCCGGTGCTCGCGAGGAGCCAGCACGGGAAGAGGAACAAGGCGAGGGTCGCGGCGCGCTGGTCGGCGATCTTCATCATGACGGCCGCTCTGTTCGGCCGGCCGGCGGCGCGGTTGCGCGTATTCTGGGCGCATGATCCAGGGGGAGCCTGCGGTCGATCGCCTGGTCGAGGAAATCCGGAGCGGACGCTGCGTCGCTTTCGTGGGGGCGGGCTTCTCGGCGCCGGTGTGCCGCCGATGGCCGGAGCTCCTGCGCGCGATCGCGAACGACGCCGCCGACGAGCAGGTGCGTGCGGAGGTCGAGGCGCTCCTCGCGCGCGGGACGGGGCGCGACCACGAGGTCGCCGCGCAGATCCTCGAGGATGCGTTCGCACGGCACGAGACCGCCAGGCTGCTCGACGTGGTGCGGAGGCACACGCGCCGGAGCGACGTGCGCGCGGACGACGACGCGCGGATGAAGCGGCGGCGCGACCTGCTCCTCGGCATCCCCTTCGCCGCGATCCTCACCACCAACTTCGACGACGTGCTCCACGGCCGGGTCCTCGACCGCGAGACGTACGGAGAGCTCGTACGCCAGGCCGATCGGCGATGGCTCGAGACCCGCTTCTGGCGCAAGGCCGGGCCGGCGCCGGTGCTGAAGCTGCACGGCGATCTGCGCGGTGAGACCGGCATCACCCTGTCGCGGCGGGGCTACCGCACGCGGCTCTACGCGGAGCCGGGCTACCTCGCGGTGCTGCGCTCGGTGTTCCTCACGAAGACGCTGCTCTTCATCGGCTTCTCGTTCTCCGACGAGTACCTGAACGAGCTGCGGTCGGAGGCGCTCGCCTACGTGGGGCAGGAGTCGCGCACGCCGACGCTCGCCTACGCGGTGGTGCCGGACATGCCCGAGGCGATCTGCGCGCACTACGAGCGGCACGAAGGGGTGCGCGTGCTCACGTACGACTCGCGCGGCGGGGCGGACCACCACTCCGTCGACGAGCTGCTCGCGGCGCTGCACGCGCGGACGCACCCGGCGAAGGTGATGGGGCCGCGCCTCTCGCGGAAGCGGATCCTGTGGGTCGATCCGAACGATCGGAACAACGCGAAGGGTCGCGCCTACCTCGACGACGCGGCCGAGGGGCTCTGCACCATCGAGCTCGCCGCCTCGCCGGAGCAGGCCGTCGCCCGCCTCATGAGCGGGACCTACGACCTCGTCATCACGCGCTGGGGACACGACGAGGGGCGCGAGCCCGACGCGGTGCGGCTCCTCGATGCGATGCGCAGGAAGGACGCGCGCGTGCCGCTGGTCGTGTTCGCCTCGGGCGCGCATGCCGCCGAGAACCGCGAGACCGCGCTGCGCATGGGGGCGCTCGAGTACACGTCGGACTGGGACACGTTGTTCGAGGTGATCGATCGGCGCTTCGGCCCGCCGCCGTGAGGCGTCAGGCGGGCTCTCTCGCGTCGTCGTAGACGCCGCTCACGTCGAGCGTCGCGCCGAGCGCCGCGATTGCGACGGTGGCTCCGGGAGTCGCGAGCGCACGCGCCCACGGCTCGCCGTCCTCGCGCGACCAGACCTCGATCTCGCGCCGGTCGTGCGCGACGAGGAGGCACGCACGCAGCGACGGGATCCGACGATAGTGCTCGAGCTTCTCTCCGCGGTCGTAGGCTTCGGTGCTCGGGCTGAGCACCTCGACGATGACGCTCGGATTGACGACGGTGTTCGCGTCGTCGGCATCGCGCTCCCAAGGCCCGCACACGACGGTGACGTCGGGATAGGTCGCGAGGCCGGTCTCCCGAACGCGGATCCGCAGGTCCGACATGTGCACTCTACAACGGCCGCCGCGGACCGCGTTGGACAGGTGCGTCGTCACGCTCGCGATGAGCGCCGAGTGCTCGGGCGTACCGCCCGCCATCGCGTAGATCTGCCCGTCGAGATACTCGTGCTTCGTGTTGCTGGCCGCCTCGTGCGCGAGGTACTCGCGGAACGTGTAACGGACGGGATGGGTACGCGCGACCATGCAACGCTCAGCGTAGCACTCGGCCGTGGCCTCAGAAGCCCGGCAGCGTCGGGGCGTCGCCGTCGGCGGAGAGCACGCGCTCGATGAGCGCATCGGCACGCGGCGCGGCGAGCGTGTCGGCGAGCTCGGCGAGCGCGCGCGCGAGATCGGCCGCCGAGGGCCGCGCGGACGGAGACTTCGCGAGGCAGCGATCGACGAGCGACGCGAGCGCGGCCGGCACCTCGGGCGCGACCGAGGCGAGCGGCGGCGGCGGCTTGCCCGCGTGCGCGAGGATGAGCCCCGAGGCGCTCGTCTCGTGGAACGGCAGGCTGCCCGAGAGCCACTTGAAGAGGACGACGCCGAGGCTGTAGACGTCGCTCGCCGGACCGACCGCCCCCGTGTCGATCGCCTGCTCCGGCGACATGTACTCGGGCGTGCCGACGATCTCGCCCGTCCCGGTGACGGCGGCCGCGGGCGCGCCGCGATCGCCGTCGGCCTCACGGAGCTTCGCCACGCCGAAGTCGACGATCTTCACGTGGGGCGGCTCGCGCGCGAGCAGGATGTTCGACGGCTTCACGTCGCGATGCACGACGCCCATCGCGTGCGCCGACGAGAGCGCATCGGCGATCACCGCCCCGAGACGCGCCACCTCCCCCGGGCTGCCCGCGCCGTCGTCGAGGCGATCGGAGAGCGTCCGCCCGCGCACGTACTCGAGGATCTGGTAGATGCGCCCGTCCTCGCTGAGATCGATCGCGAGGCTCCGCACGATCGCGGGATGCGAGACGGCGGCGGCGGCGCGCGCCTCGCTCACGAAGCGCTGGAGGAGCTGCGGCGTCGGCGTGGCGCGCGGGTGGATGATCTTGACCGCGACGAGCTGCTCCGTCGCCATGTCCTGCGCGAGGAAGACCGCGCCCATGCCGCCATGACCGAGCTCGCGCACGATGCGAACGCGGCCTCCGAGCTCGGCGCCCGGCTCGAGCGATCCGGACGCGGCGCCGCGCTCGGCGAGCCGCTCGAGGGCGGCGGCGAGCTCGCGCGATCGCTCGCGGACCTGGAGGCGGAGCTGCGCGTTCAGGGTGTCGACCTCGCGGGCGCGCGCGACGATCTCCTGCACCTGCGCGGCCACCCGCGCCTCGAGCTCGCCGTTGAGGCGCACGAGCTCGCTCCGCGCCGCGTCGAGCTCGGTGCGCTGCCGTTCGAGCTCGGCGTACGCGCTCGCGAGCGCCTCGTTCGTCGATGCCCAGAACGCCTCTTGCCGCGCGATCTCGCGCTCGCGTCCCTTGATCCGCCAGAACGCGCGTTCGAGCTCGGCGCCTTCGAGCGACGCGCTCTCGGGCAGCTCCTCGCGCGTGAACAGATCGTCGGCAGCGATCTTCGTTCGTGCGTCGGAGCTCATTTGAAGCGGATGCGGTAGACGGACGGGTCGGTGGAGTTGTCGACCTCGACGAAGGCGAGATCGCCCGCCGTCTCGAGGCCGCCGATGAGCACGCCGCGCTCGATCGTGCGATCGAACACCGTGGTGCTCCGCACGATCGCCCGCCCGGCCGCTTCGTCGAGCGACTCGAGGGCGAAGGCGCCGACCTTGTCGGCCGGGCCGCGCACCACGCTGTGATAGCCGTTCGAGCCGGTCTGGTAGTGGAGGAAGTCGACCGCGCGCTTCACGATCGTCCGTCCCGGCCCGCGCTCGTACCAGAGCTTCATCATCTCGATGCCGAGGCGCTCCTTGATCGGCTCCGGGCTCGGGAAGCGCGCCTCGATCGAGCGGACGGCCTCGGCGAAGCGATCGGCCGGGTACCACTGGTCCGGCGCCGACTCGATCAGGGCCTGCGCCCGATCACCGAGCAGCAGCTTCAGGTTCACGCACGCGAAGGCGAACGACTGGAGGAAGATCCCGAGCATCTCGAGCTCTTCCGTTTCGCTGGAGCGTGGGGGTACGGCGGACATCGACGGGACACTATACATGCACTCACGGCTCGACGGCGCCCGCCGGGTTCCGCGAGATCACGAGGTGCTCGGCGAAGCGCCCATGGTCGGCCTCGACCGACTGGTTCGAGGGTTTGTCCGGCGAGACCAGCCTGCGAAGACGGCGGCTCGTCGGCCGGCGTGATCGACTGCGAGGACGACGGCGCGAAGTGCAGCGGCACGATGAGCGTCTCCCTGGCGTCGGGCGCGACCTGTATCCACGACCTCACGGCCACGCGCCTCTGAGCGGTCGTCAACGCGCGGGCGGGGCGTAGAGGACCTCGTCGATCGCGCGGAGCGCCGCGTCGAGGCTCTCCGTCGACGCGCCGGGCACGAAGCGGAGGCGAACGCGCGATGCGGTGATCCCCACCGACGTCAGCTCGCGCGCGAGCAGCGCATGGTCGAAGAGCGCGCCCATCGGGTGATCGCCGGCGTTCGACGCGGTGACGAGGAGCGGGTCCTCCGCCAGGCCCGACACCGCGATCTCGAGCGTGGCGCCTTCACCGCCCGCCTCGAGCGCGGTGCGCCGCGCGCCGATCCGCCCGGTGAAGACGGCTCCGTCGTCCGATGCGAGGCCCTTCGCCTCGCTCCACGTCGCGTACGGTGTGTCGCGCATCGCCGGCCCGTCGGCCCGGCTCCATCCGAGGTTGCGCGGAAAGTCGTCAGGGGAGGCAGCAGACCGTGGTCGGCTCGGCCGGAGCGACCCCGCCGTCGAGCGGCTCTCCGCCCTTCGGCGCGCACGATCCGCCGTCGCTGGCCGGCGGGGTCGTGATCTTCGCCCCTCCGGCGGGCGCGTTCGCGGTGACCGGGGTGCACCCCGCGCCCGAGACGCTCTGCGGGTTCGCAGTGCAGCTCGTGTCCGAGTACACCGTGACCGCGCCGCCCGCGCACTGCACGTCCTTCGGCGGATCGCACGTGCACGCGGCGCACGCGCGGTCGTCCTTCACCGACGCGTGGTAGACGATGCGGCTCTGGTACGGGCCGGGAGGGCACGGCACGTCGCCCGCCTGGGCGACGCACACGCGCGAGCCCGACAGCGTCGGGCTGCACGCCTGCCCTGCTCCGCAGCTCGGATCCGGCGCGAAAGCGGCGCAGCCGACCGCCTGCTTGCCCCACGCGATCGGGACCGGCACGCCGCCGTCGGGGGCGCAGCTTCCGCCGTCGGCCGGCGTCGCGGCGATCGTCGCGCCTCCGGACGGCGAGCAGTAGTTGATGCGGGCGCACGCACCCGGCGCGACGGTCGTCTTCCCGCAGCTCGAGTTGGCGACGCACGTCGGCTCGCCGAGCATCGTCGTCGTCATCGTGCAGGTGACGCTCGGCGCGCCGCACGTGCAGGGTGTGCAAGCGGCCGGCGCGGCGGGATCGAGCCCGCCCTCGAACGCGACGACGAGACCGGGACAGCTCGGCGCCGGCGCATCGCCCCCCGTCTCGAGGAGCGCGAGGGGACCACGCCATCCGTCGGGCGCGGCGGGGTGACAGGCGCACGCGGGCGGAGGCAGCTGTCGCACGGGCCCGCCGTCACCGCAGTCGAGGCACTCCGCGGTCTCGAGATCGGCGGCGCCGGTGATCGCGTTGCAGGCGAGCGCCGCGGCGACGGATGCGCCGAGGACGCCTGCCAGGATTGTCCGTGCATGACGCACGACCCGCATCGTACACGGAAGCGTGTTCGCTTCGCTCGGACGCAGGATTCGGCTTCAATGCACGCGCCGATGAAGAAGACGATCGCCAAGGACTGCCCCTGCTTCTCGGGCAAGCCGTACAAGGAGTGCTGCAAGCCGCGTCACGACGGGACGCGCCCGGCGGAGACGCCCGAGGCCCTGATGCGCTCGCGGTACGCGGCGTTCGCGCTCGGTCTCGGCGCGTACCTCGCCGACACGCTGGCGACGGATCACGAGGACCGCGCCGCGCCGCGCGACGCGCTCGTCCGCGAGCTGTCGCGGGTGAAGGACCGCCAGCGCTTCATGGGCCTCCGCATCGTCGAGGCGAAGGACGACGAGGTGCTGTTCGTCGCGCGCATCTTCGAGAAGGGCCAGGACCGATCGTTCGCCGAGCGCTCGACCTTCGTGCGCGAGGACGGCGCGTGGAAGTACGCGCGCGGCACGTTCGTCGCCCTGGACGACCCGGCACTCTCACGAGAGGAGGGCTGACGCGAGCGAGCGCCCAGTTCGTTCGCCCCGCGAACGGACCGTTCGCGGCCCGCCACGAGATTCCGCGAACTTGAGCGCGTGCCGACACGGTACGACCTTCGCAGACGCGCCGGCGGATGCGCCGTTCCCTCCTCCTCGCGATCGCCCTGGGCGCCGCCGCCTGCACCGGCTTCGACGTCGGCAATCCGTACCGCATGCACCCGGTCCAGACGACCGGTGCGACGGATCCGGCGGGCGATCCGGACGCGGCGCTCGACGACGGGAGCGACGATCCCGACGAGGCCGAGGGCGGCGGCGGTCCCGCGACGATCGTTCCGGACGAGACCGACGGCGGCGCGGCCGACGCGAAGCCCAACGCGTTCACGTCGGCCGGCGCGTATGCGGCGACGGCCGGACCGTCGACGCGCAAGGCGGGTCACGACTTCGCGGGCGCGACGCCGACGACGAACCCCGCGGGTCGACCGTGCCTGCAGTGTCATGGATCGGGCGGTCCGGCGCCGCGCTTCGCGTTCGCCGGAACCGTCTACAAGGACGCGACGGGCACGCCTGCGCCGCGCGTGCAGGTCCGCGTCGTCGGAGCGGACGGCGTGGCGCGCACCGCGTTCACCGACGCCGACGGCAACTTCTTCTTCCGCTTCGCGAGCGGCGCGGTGAAGTTCCCGGCGCTCGCAGGCGCGCGCGACGGCGACACGGCGGAGCTCATGACGAACACGACCGCGAACGGCAACTGCAACAGCTGCCATCGTGCCGGCGGCACCGAGCCACAGCTCGTCGTGCAATGATCGCGTCGCCATCCGTGCCATAGTTCGCGGATGGGTCAGCTGGTCAACGGCAAGTGGCACGTCGGCTGGTACGAGCCGGACAACAAGGGCGCGTTCGTCCGTCCGGACACCAAGTTCCACGGCCGCATCGGCAAGGAGCATCCCGCCGCTGCGGGCCGCTATCACCTCTACGTCTCGTACGCGTGCCCCTGGGCGCACCGCACGATCATCACGCGCTCGCTCCGCGGCCTCGAGGACGCCATCTCGATGACGGTGGTCGATCCGAAGATGGGCGACGACGGCTGGGTGTTCTTCCCCGATGATCCCGATCCCGTCGGCGGGGCGAAGTTCCTCCGCGACGTCTACCTGCGCGCGAAGCCCGACTACAGCGGCCGCGTCACCGTGCCGGTCCTCTGGGACAAGGAGGCGGGCACCATCGTGTGCAACGAGTCACGCGAGGTGATGCGCATGCTCGACACGCAGTTCGACGCGTTCGCGAAGAAGAAGACCTCGCTCGCGCCGCCTGCGCTCGTCGCGACGATCGACGAGACCATCGCGGCGAACTACCCGGTGATCAACGACGGCGTGTACCGCGCGGGCTTCGCCCATTCGCAGGAGGCGTACGAGGACGCGGTGACCAAGCTGTTCGCCGCGCTCGATCGGAACGAGGCGGTGCTCGGCAAGCAGCGCTACCTCTGCGGCGACGTGCTCACCGAGGCGGACGTCGCGCTCTTCACCACGCTGCTCCGGTTCGACCTCGTCTACTACGCGCACTTCAAGTGCAACGTGCGGCGAATCCAGGACTACCCGAACCTGTGGGGCTTCCTCCGCGACGTCTACCAGATGCCGGACGTGAAGGAGACCTGCCAGCTCGATCACATCAAGACGCACTACTACTGGAGCCAGACGACGGTGAACCCGACCCGCATCGTGCCGGTCGGCCCCGCCGGCTACGCCGAGGCCCTCGAGACGCCGCACGGGCGCGGCTGAATCATCGCTCCGCGAGCGCGCGGTGCAGCTCGCTCGTGAAGCCGTCGGCGAGCGCGCGCAGGCAGTCGCGCGCGACGGCGGCGCGCGCGGTGCGCTCGAGGAACGCGAAGAACGAGCGCAGGTCGCGGACGATCTCCGCCGCCTCTGCCGGATGACACTGCACCGTGCGGGGCAAGACCTCGAGCAGCACCTTGCGGACGGTGATGCCGTCGAGCGTGTCGACGGTCCGCCCGAACGACTCCTCCGCGTGGTTGAGCAGCACCATCGGCCACGAGCGATCGGACACCACCTTGCCCTCCGGCGTGCGGAGGAAGTCGGCGTAGACCGCGAGCGCATCGGCGCCGTCGAAGTCGCCGCTGTCGACGAGCTCGTCGTCGAGGAGGTGCGGATGGGGAACGGTCAGCGTCGCGCCCTCGTACGTGCTCGTCACCGTCCTGCCCGCCTCGAGCGCCGCGACGAGCGCGGCCGGATCGGGCGCGCGCTCGAAGATCGAGGCGACGGCGCGCGTGACGAGCTCGAGGATCGCGAGCTCGCGGGGCGTCGCCGCGCGGAGCCTGCCGTCGTCGTCGGCGGCGCCGAAGGACGGATACGCCTGCGGCGACGCGACGGGCCAGCCCTCCGCCGTGATCTGCTTGCGCGCCTCGGGCGAGACCTCGCCCGCGGCGAAGAAGTCGACGAAGAGATGGCGGCCGACCTGCGTCAGTCGATCGTCCTGCTCCTCGATCATCGCGAGCGCGCTCTCGAGGTACGCGGCGAAATCGGTGCGCGTCTCGAAGACGAGCAGGCCGCGGCGCTCGCCGGTGCCGCCCATCACGGAGACGACCGCATCGGCGAGCCCCAGCTCCGGGGCGTCGAGCGCGAAGATGCCGACCTCCTCGGGGATGACGTTCCAGGGCTGGACCCGGAACAGCGCCGCCGACGCGGCGAACATCGCGGCGACGCGCTCGGTCGGCAGCGCCGAAGTGAGCGCGGGGACGAGGCGGCGTTCGCCGCGCGGGGCGTCCTCGGTGAAGTGCGCACGCATCGAGGTCGCGACCTCGTCGAGCTCCGGCGTCGGCGCGCACACCACCTCGACGTCCGGCGCGAGCGCGCGGCGGAGGCTCTCGGCGATCGCGTCGGACGCGACCCGCACGCGCGCCGGGACGTGCGGCACGCCGACGGCGGGGCGCTGCGTCGCCTCGCGAAAGAGATCGACCGCGCCGGTCGGCAGCTCCTGCGGATGGAACAGGGTGGTGCCGAGCACGAAGCCGTCCGGATTCAGCCACACGAACGCTTCGCTCGGCGCGAGCGATCCCGGCAATCGAACGCTCCCCCCCACCCACTCCCCCCGCGTGGTGCGCGATTCCATGAGAGCCGACCTAGCGCGCGGGATCGGGCGCAGCAACGCGTCATCGGTGCGCGCCGCGATTCATGCGCGTCTCTCCACAGCTTCAGGGAGCTTGGAACCAGGTTTTCAACAGGTGTTAGTGTTGGTCGCATGATGCACGCGCGGATCTGGGGAACGGTCGTGCTCACTCTCGTCGTCACCGGCGGCGTCGCCGCGGTGCTCGCCTGCGGAGACTCGAAGGACCCGGGCAGCAACGCGGGAGCGAGCGGCGGGGCGAGCACGTCGAGCGCCAGCAGCTCGGGCGGCAGCAGCGGCGGATCGAGCAGCGGCGGGGCGAGCGGCTCGTCGACGAGCAGCGGCGGTGTCCCCGGCCCCGGGACGATGCATGCAGGATGCAAGATCTTCCCCGACGACAACCCGTGGAACCTCGACGTGTCCGGGCTGCCGGTCGACACCGCGCTCATGTCGAGCGTGATGCCGAACATGGCGCTCGGCACGAAGCTCCACCCCGACTGGGGAACGGCGACGGACAACTACGGGATCCCGATCACCGTGGGGAAGGCCGCGGCGCCGGCGACGATCACGTTCCACACCAATTGGGGGCCGGCCGAGAGCGACAAGCTCCCCTGCCCCGGCGGTGCGGGCGACTACTGCTATCCCATCCCGCTCGACGCGAAGATCGAGGGCGGCACCGGCGCCTCGAACGGCAGCGACCGCCACATCCTGTTCCTGGCGAACGACGGGGCGCCGAACGCGTGCGTGCTCTACGAGCTGTACAATGCATACAATCCCGCGAACGGCGGCTACAGCGTCGGCAGCGCGGCGATCTGGAAGCTCGACTCGAACGCGCGGCGGACGGAGGGCTGGACCAGCGCCGATGCCGCGGGCCTGCCCATCCTCCCCGGCCTCGTCCGGCGCGAGGAGATCGCGAAGGGCGAGATCACCCATGCCATCCGCTTCACCATGGGGAGCACACGTCAGGCGTACATCTACCCGGCGACCCATGCCGCAGGAGAGGACGATCCCGGCCTGCCGCCGATGGGGCTCCGGGTGCGCCTGAAGGCGAGCTTCGACGAGAGCGGCATCACCGGCCCCGCCCTCGTGATCGTGAAGGCGATGAAGAAGTACGGCCTGCTCCTCGCGGACAACGGCTCCGACTGGTACATCAGCGGCGAGACGAGCAACGACTGGGGGCCCGACATGGACGACCTGCTCGGCCACCTCGGCAAGGTCCGGGGGTCGGACTTCGAGATCGTCAAAACGGGTGACGTCATCGTTGCCACCGGGAACTAGCGGCGAGCTATCCTGTCGGGATGCGCCCGAGGGAGAACGAAGCGAAGATCGCGGCGGTCCAGGCGGTGGCCTGGCGGAGGCTCGGGGTCGCGGGACGCATGCGCGTCGCGGCCGACATGAGCGACGACACGCGGCGCGTCCACGCGGACAAGATCCGGCGGAGCAACCCCTCGTACTCGGAGGACGAGGTGAAGCGGGCGCTCGCGAAGGAGCTGTACGGCGAGGTCTCGCCGAGCGAGCGGCGAACGACGGCGTCGTCGATCTCGCTCGAGGACGCGCTCGCGCGACTCCTGAACGTGCTCGACGTGGCGCACGTGCCGTTCATGCTCACCGGCTCGCTCGCGAGCACGGCGCACGGCGTCCCGCGCGCGACGATGGACCTCGACGTGGTGATCGATCCGCCGGCGGTCTCGGCGGACGTGCTCCTCGCGACGCTCGCCGACGCGGGATGGATCGTCGACGGAGGCGAGACGGCGGCGCGGCAGGCGCTCGCGGCGCGCTCGCACTTCGTGATCGTCGACGAGGTGACGGCCTGGAAGGTCGACCTGGTCGTGCGGCGCGACCGGCCGTTCAGCGTCTCCGAGTTCGCCCGGCGCGAGCTGCTCGACGTCCTCGGCGTGCGCGCCTGGGTCGCGTCGGCGGAGGACACGATCGTCGCGAAGCTCGAGCACGCGATGCGGGCCGGCGACGCCACCCGGCGCGCGCAGCAGCGGCGCGACATCGCCGGGGTGATCTCGTCGCGCGGCGCGGAGCTCGATCGGACCTACCTCGAGCACTGGGTCGCCGAGCTCGGCCTCGAGCACGAGTGGCATCAGGCGGCGAGCGCCAGGCCGTAGCGCGCGACGAGCGCCCTTCTTTCAGCCGTCGCCCGCGTCGACCGGCGCGGGACCGTAGAGGGCGACGGGCGCCCCGTCCCTGCTCGCATCGCCGGCGTCCACCGGCGCGGGGCCGTACACCGCCACGGGATCGCCGCTCGACGACGACGACGATGACGAGCTGCTGGTCGATCCGCTGCTCGACGAGCTCGAATTCGGATCGTCCGGGCCTCCGCTCGTGCACGCGGCGACGGCGGTGGCGCTCGCGAAGAGGATCGCGGCGCGGGTCAGCGCGGGGCCGGCCTTCGGCGCGGCCGACGCGACCTCGATCGCCGCCCCGCAGAACGGACACGCGGTCTCCGAGCCTCGGACGTGACGCGCACACGACGGACACGGATGCAGTCGGGCCATCTCTGCTCCTCTCTCCCGGCGAGCGTAGCTCACTTCTTGCGCGGAGGCGGCCCCGGTTCCGGCTCGCCCGCGTCGAACATCGGCGGCGGTCCGTACACGGCGACCGGCAGCGGCTCCGGCGCGGCGCCGCCCGCATCGGCGACGGGCGCGGGGCCGTAGATGTCCACGCCGCTCCCGGGCGACGCCGGATCGTTCGCGCCCGACTTGCCACACGCGCCGATCGCCGTCGCGCCGAGCAGCACCAGCGCCGCGCGCGTGAGCGGCCGGCCGGCCGGCGCGCGAGCCTCGGTGCACACGCCGAAGTCGGCGGGGAGCACGCTCGCGCAGAAGGGACACGTCGTCTCCTCCTTCTTCACGTGACGCGCGCAATGCGGACAGAGGTGGAGGCAGCTCATGTCAGCCCGCCCCCGAGTCGGTGGGGCCCGAGTCCGTGGGCCCCGGCTCCTTCGGCCCCGCGTCGTCCTCGAGATGGATCGGCGCCGGGCCGTACTTCGCGACCGGCATGGGGTTGCATCCGCCTCCCCCGCCCGAGGTCTTGCCGCACGCCATCGCCGCGACCGCTGCACCGGCCGCGAAGAGCAGCGCCGCGCGCGACGAGGCGCGGCCCGCGGGCGGCGCGTCGGGAAGCGTGCACTTTCCAGGCAACTGGGCCTCGCAGAAGGGACACGCGGCCTCGTACGAGCGCACGTGCCGCGCGCACGAGGGACAGGGATGCATGCACTCGTGACGATCGGTCTTCATGTCGACGGCCAGTCCTCCACGACGAGATCGAACTTCCCCTGATCGAACGGCAGCCCCGGCGCCTCCTCGACGCGCACCACGCGCTCGCGCTTCCCCGCGCGCTTCATCTCGAGCGCGCGGTGATGGCAGAACGGGTTGTTGCCCGGCTTGCCGAAGAGGACGTCGGAGGTCCACGTGCATCCCGCGCGGCACTCGTCGGCGTAGTAACAGGTCGCGCAGTACCCCCAGAGGTCCTTCACCGTGCGATCGCGCGTATAGCGGAGCGCGCTCGAGCGCTCCCAGATGTCCTTCAGCGGCGTCTCCCGCACGTTGCCGCCCGCCCAGCCCGACGTGGTGAGCGACGGACACCCCTTGATCGTGCCGTCGGCCTCGATGCCGATGGTGAGCCGCCCCGCGCCGCAGCCGCCGGAGTGCCCGGTGCGCGTGCGCCCGCGGAGCGCCGTCTCGTGCGGCCCGAAGTAGCCGACGTTGTTGCCGGCGACGACGTCGATGCCCTTCGCCTTCGCCGCGGGCACGAGCTCGGCGAGCATCGGATGCAGCGCGAGCATGTCGTAAGGCTGGAGCAGCACGTCGGGCTCGTCGACCGCACGCCCCATCGCGACGGTGAGCTGGATCTGCCAGCTCCTGATCCGCTGCTCGGCGAGCCGAGCGATCATGCCCGTCATCTCAGGCATCGTGAGCCGGTTGATCTGCGTGTTCGTGGCGACGTGGATGCCCGCCTCGCGGAGGTTCCGGAGCGCCGCGAACGCCGCGTCGTACGAGCCCTTCACCCCGCGCAGGCGATCGTGCGTCTCGCGCGAGCCGTCGATCGACACCGAGACGGCCCACATCCCGGCCTCGGCCGCGGCGCGCGCACGCTC
>JBDHVD010000126.1:0-19134 GCA_039809525.1 Labilithrix sp.
GACGGCTACCCGCTGAAGTTCGACTGCAACGAGTGCGACCCGAACACGAACAAGGGCGCGACGGACATCCCGGGCAACGGCCTCGACGAGGACTGCAGCGGCACGCCCGACGACGAGGAGGAGGCCTGCGACACCGGCCTGCCGATCGAGGGCAGCGACCCGTTCGACGCGGCCAAGGCGATCGGCCTCTGCAAGAAGGCGGATCCGAAGGGCAAGGACTGGGGCGTCGTCGACGCGAAGTGGGTGAGGCCCGACGGCTCGTCGCTCGGCAACATGGAGGGCGTCGGCATCCTCGAGAAGTTCGGCGTGAACCTCCCGCAGACCGGCGGGACGATGCTCGCCCTCTCGTCGGGCTCGGCGCGCGCTCCGGGCGATCCGGGCTACAAGAACCCGAGCGGCAACACGAAGGGCTACACGCACGGCACGCCGCCGGGCTACCCGAAGGAGTCGCCGGCCTGCCCGGGCGTCATCACCGGAACCGCGCAGGACGGCGCCGCGCTCGAGATCACGCTCCGCGTCCCGTCGAACGCGAAGAGCTTCAAGTACCAGCAGAACTTCTTCACGTGGGAGTACAGCGGCTTCATCTGCAGCCGCTACAACGACTTCTTCGTGGCGATGATGGACCCGCCGCCGGCGGGGCTGCAGGACGGCAACATCGCGTTCGATCAGGACAACAACCCGATCAGCGTCAACAACAGCCTCCTCCAGGTCTGCAACCCCGGCACGTACAAGGGGAAGACGTTCGCGTGCCCGCTCGGCACGAGCACGCTGTCGGGCACGGGCTTCGAGAACCACGCGGCGACCGGCTGGCTCACGACGCAGACCGACGTGACCCCGGGCTCGGAGATCACGCTCCGCTTCGCGATCTGGGACTCGGGCGACGGCGCGCTCGACTCGACGGTCCTGATCGACGACTTCACGTGGTCGGCGGAGCCGGGCAACGGCACGACCACGCTCCCGTCCGTCCCGAAGTGACCGCCCGTCCCGAGACGACCGGGCGCCGAAGTAAGGCGGCAGAAAGACTACATACTGGCACGGTCGGTGAGGATGTGTCATAGAGCGGCCCCGGTTTCGGGGGGAGCTGCTCATGACGCGCCTTGCTTGCCTGTATGTTTCGATAGTTACGGCCGCCTCCCTCGCGGCCTGCACCGGCGCCCGTGACACCGAGCTCGACGATCGCGGGGTCGACTCGCTGATCGACGCGACCGAGCCGGCGCCCGGCGACGAGCCTGCGGCCGAGGATCGCCGCGGAAGCGACGACGGCAAGGGCGGCTCGTCGGGCGGATCGAAGGGGGGTAGCGGCTCGAGCTCCGGCGGCACCGGCGGCTGCAAGAACCAGGACGGCGTCGACCACGACGGCGACGGCCTCTCGTACCTCGCCGGCGACTGCAACGACTGCGACGCGAACATCCGGCCCGGCAAGATCGACGTCCCCGGCAACGGCGTCGACGAGGACTGCAGCGGCAAGGCCGACGACGACGCGACGTGCGACGCGAGCCTCGCGCTCGCCTCGGGCGATCCGCTCGACGGCGCCCGCGCGCTCGGCGTCTGCCGCGCGCTCAAGGGCGGCGATCCGGGCTGGGGCGTCGTCTCGGCGAAGTACGTGAAGCCCGACGGATCGCCGCTCGCCGATCCGATCGGCTACGGGATCCTCGATGCGTTCGGGCCCAACAAGCCCGGCTTCGGCCAGCGGATGCTCGCCCTCTCGTCGGGCGCCGCGCGCGCGCCGGGACAGCCCGGATGGGCCGCGCCCTCGGGCAAGGACAAGGGCTACACGCACGGGACGCCGGCAGGCTGGCCGAAGCCGTCGCCCGCGTGCCCGGGCGTGACCCCGAGCGCGAACGCGCACGACGGCGCCGCGCTCCAGCTCACGGTGAAGGTGCCGGTCGACGCGCACGCGATGTCGTTCGAGCACCTGCTCTTCGCCGCCGATTTCTCGAGCGATGTCTGCTCGAAGTACAACGACGGGTTCGTCGTGATCATGAGCCCGCCGCCCGCGGGGGCGATCGACGGCAACATCGTGTTCGACGCCCTCGGCGGCCCGATCGGACCCAGCAGCGCGCTCTTCCAGGTGTGCACCCCGGGCACGTACGACGGCATCACCTTCGCTTGCGGCCAGGGGAATGCGGCGCTCCAGGGCACCGGCTTCGAGGACCACGGTGCGACCGGATGGCTCCGGACCACGGTTCCGGTCGAGCCCGGCAGCACGATCTCCCTGCTTTTCGCGGTGTGGGACTCGGGCGACGGGACCTTCGACACGACCGTCCTGCTCGACTCGCTCCGCTTCTGGGCGCAGCCGGTCGCGAAGGTCCAGACCGTCGCGAAGTGAGAGGTCGGCCGGCGAGCCGAGCGGCACGTGAGAGGTGAAGGGAGGAGGGAGGGGGAACCGCCGCGGATGGGAGAGGGAGCGGCGCCACGGGACGGTGTGCTCGCCTTGACCGGTTTTCGTCGGACGGATACCCCTTAAAGCGGATGAACGGGGCAGCTCGCGACCCCAGAATTTCCGGCGCGGAGAGGGTGCAGATCGAGGGCACGGGCACGACTGCGTTCGGGAAGTACCAGCTCTTCGCGAGCCTGGGCCGCGGAGGCATGGCCGACGTGTTCCTGTCGGTCGCGCGCGGGCAGATGGGCTTCAACAAGCTCGCGGTGATCAAGCGCCTTCGTCAGGCGCTCGCCGAGGAGCCCGCGTTCCGCAACATGTTCCTCGACGAGGCGCGTCTCGCCGCGCGCCTCAATCACCCGAACATCGTCCACACGTACGAGGTCGGCGAGCAGAACGGCGTCTACTTCATCGCGATGGAGTACCTGGAGGGCCAGTCCCTCAACAAGGTGCTCAAGGAAGCGCTGCGCCGCAAAGAGGTGCTCGAGCCCGAGGTCTGCGCGCGCATCGTCGCCGACGCGCTCGCCGGGTTGCATCATGCACATACCCTCGCGGACTACGACGGCCGCCCGCTGCAGATCATCCATCGCGACGTCAGCCCGCACAACATCTTCGTCACCTACGACGGCCACACGAAGCTCGTCGACTTCGGCATCGCGAAGGCGGCGCTGTCCTCGACCGAGACCGAGGTCGGCGTGCTCAAGGGCAAGGTCGCGTACATGTCCCCGGAGCAGGCGATGGGCGGTCGCATCGACTGCCGCTCCGACCTGTTCGCGATGGGCATCGTGCTCTGGGAGCTGCTCGCGCGGCAGCGCCTGATGACCGGCGACAACGCGGCGAACACGCTGCACAAGCTGATGAACGAGCCGATCCCGCGCGTGGCGCAGGCGGTGCCGACGATCGATCCGACGCTCGACATGATCGTCGCGCGCGCGCTCGAGAAGGACCCGAACCTCCGCTTCCAGTCGGCCGTCGAGATGAAGGACGCGCTCGAGGCGTGGCTCTCCGTGCAGCCGCGCGTGGCGCGTCAGGACGACGTCGGGCGCAAGATGCAGACCCTCTTCGCGAACGTGCGCGAGGAGGTGCAGCGGCAGATCCAGCGTCACATGGCGGCGATCACCGCGGCGACGAACACGCAGGAGCTCCAGGCGCTCACCGCCGAGTCGCTCCAGCGCATGGAGCAGTCGGGCGCGAACATCAGCGGCCAGCTCCTCCGCCTCGGCAACGCGAGCGGCAGCGGCAGCGGCGTCATCCCGAACTACGGCGGGATGGGATCGAACCCCTCGGCGTATCCGCACCTCGCCTCGCAGTCGCACTACCTCCCGCAGCAGCAGCCGAGGTCGTCGAACGCGCTGCTCATCACGATCGTCATCGGCTGCTTCCTCCTGCTCTCCGCGCTCATCGTCGTGGTGGGCCTGCGACAGAAGCCGAAGGATCCGACCGCCGACGCGACGAGCTCCGGCCAGCCGATGGGGCAGCCGATGGGGACGGTGACCGCGCCGGTGCCGACCGACACGGTCGCGGTCGCCGATCCGTCGACGCCGCCCGTCTCCACCGCCACGACGACGGGGCAGCAGGCGTCGACGACGACGCCTCCGCCGAAGCCGACCCATCACACGGTGCAGACGCCGCCCAAGCCGACGTCCGTCACGCCGCCGAAGCCGACGTCCGTGACGCCGCCGCCCGCGCCGACGCCGGCCGCGCCCGAGGACCCGGGCTTTCTCACGATCAACTCGACGCCCTGGTCGAAGGTGACGGCGAACGGCAAGGTCGTCTGTGCGACGACGCCGTGCTTCAAGGTCCCGCTTGCGCCCGGCAACTACACACTCACGTTCGAGAACGCCGAGAAGGGCATCAAGAAGACCCATCCGGTGACGATCAAGAGCGGCGAGACCGTCGCGAAGAACATCGACATCAGCCTCTGACGCCCCCGAGCGGTGGCGCTCGGAATGTCGGCCCTGTGCTTTCCCGCTGCGGCGAAAGCACGTCATAATGGACCGCCTATGGCTTCTTGCTTCGGGAGGGTGGCCGCGCGGATCGTCGCGGCCGGGGGCGCGATCGTCGCGGTCGCGTCGATCGGCTCGACGCTCGCGATCGGGCAAGGCTGCAGCGAGAAGGCGCCGCCGCCCGCGGCCGCCGAGCCGATCGTGATCGGCGTCTCGCTCGGTCTGACGAAGGACCTCGATACGTTCACCGCGCCGCTGCGCGACGCCGTCCGCGTCGCGGAGGGCGAGATCAACGCCGCCGGAGGCCTCCTCGGCCGGCCCGTCGTCTTCGACGTGCAGGACGATCGCTCCGACGAGGGCGACTTCGTGAAGAGCGTCGCGAACGACTTCGTGAAGAAGAAGGTCGTCGCGGTCATCGGTCCCGTCGGCAGCCAGCAGGTGAAGGTCACGCAGGACATCTACGCGGCCGCGCAGATCATCCAGCTCACGCCGTCGGCGACGTCGACCGAGCTCGCCGGGCTCCAGCCGCAGAACGGCGATCGCTACCTGTTCCGCACCACGCCGGACGACGCGTTCCAGGGCGCCGCGGTCATGCTCTTCGCGCAGAAGACGCCGCGCGGCATCGGCGACGCGGGCGCGCCCGTCGGGGACGGCGGCGTCGCCGACACGTGCAACAAGCTCGCGATCGTCCAGATCGACAACTCCTACGGCAACGCGATGGGCGACGTCATCGAGCAGACGTGGCCGAAGCGGCCGACGTCGAGCGGCACGCGCACCGTCGTGCAGCGCAAGAAGATCTCGACCGAGCTCGCGCCGAGCTACGCGGCGGACGCCGCGGAGATCATCGCGAAGGGCCCGGAGTGCCTCGTGCTCATCTCGTACGAGAAGACGGCCGCGCAGTTCGTCACCGACTTCAAGAAGGACCCCGGCTTCCCCGCGCTCGAGAGCAAGGGCTTCTTCTTCATCGGCACCGACGGCGTGTTCACGCCCGGCTTCCTCGAGCTCACGCGCGAGAACCCGTCGGACGAGACGTCGAAGAGCTACGCCGAGCAAGGCGTGTACGGGACGAACCCGGACACGCAGCCGATCACGCCCGAGTACCAGCAGTTCCGCACCCTGTACTCGTCGTACTTCCCGCTCCGCGCCGGCGTCGACGCGCCGCCGTTCACCGCGAACACGTTCGACGCCGCGGTGCTCATCGCGTTCGCCATCCAGAAGGCCGGCACCGCGACCGATCACGTCGCCATCCGCGACGCGCTCCGCGAGGTCGCCACGCCGACCGGCCGGCCGGTGACGCCGTCGCAGATCGGCGAGGCGCTCATCGATCTGCGCAACGGGAACGACATCGATTACAAGGGCGCGTCCGGGCCCTGCGACTTCGCTCCGAACGGGAACGTCAGCGCCGGCTTCATCATCTGGGAGGCGTTCCGCGATCCGGCCTCGAAGCGGGTCGACTACCGCACCGTCGAGCGCTTCTCGACCGAGGACCTCCAGGACGTGATCAAGTGATGAAGCGGACCCTCCTCTCTCTCGTGCTGGGCCTCGGCGGCGTCGTCGCGTGCAGCGCCGGCGAGGCGTCGCCCTCCGCCGGCACCGTGACGATGCAGTTCCCGTCGACGCAGGCGGCGGTCGCGACCGACTTCGTGCAGATCTACGTCTTCGACGTGACCACGCCGCAGGAGCGGACGTCGATCTGCCTCGACAAGATCACCGCGCGAAAGCGGAAGGAGGCGCTGGACGCGTCGCTCACGCCGCCGCCGTGGAACATCTGCGAGCTGCTCGCAGGGCGCCGCCCGGCGACGATCCCGTACGGCGAGAAGGCGATCCTCGCGGTCGCGCAGCGCAAGGACCGCAACAACGAGCTGCAGGACTTCATGCTCGGCTGCTCGGTGCAGACCCTCGGCGACGGCGACGCGCCGATCCCGGTGCACCTCGCGCTCGTCGACGTGCGCACGCCCGTGCCGGAGACGAACTGCGCGACCGTCGGCGACTACTGCGGCTCGCGTTGTCAGTAACGTGGGGCTTGCGCCCCCTCATCGCGCCTTCGGCGCGACGAGCCTCCCCCGTGCCTCGCCACTGACCCGCGGGCTCGCCTTCGGCGCCGCGCGCTTCGCGCGCGAAGGCCCGCTGCGCCTGGGGCAAGATTGCGCGTCCCCCTCATCGTCGCTTTGCGCCGATGAGCCTTCCCCTGCTTTGTCGTGACCTGCCCGCGGGCTCGCCTTCGGCGCCGCGCGCTTCGCGCGCGAAGGCCCGCTGCGCCTGAGCAAGATTGCGCGTCCCCCTCATCGTCGCTTCGCGCCGATCGCGGGCGTCTCTGCTCGCCGTGAGCGTCGGGTTCGACGTCGAACGGTCGATCCGATCCCTCCGGAAAAACAGGCCTGGGAGGAGCGAGCGTTGACCACTCAACGCAAAACTTCGGCCGACGGTTGAGCATCGAGCTCGGGACCTGCCGCCCGTCGGACAGGGCCGTCCGCACGGCGCTGCGTGCGATGCGCTCGTTGGCCGGCGACGGCTGACGCGAGCGACGAACACGACGGACGACGGTGAGCGACGGACGAGCAGCGGCGAGCGACGCGTGAGGGAGAGCGACGCGCGACGCGCGAGGGCGAGCGAGTCACGAACGACCACGAAGGGGGAGACGCACGAAGAGCGACGCCCGTGCCCATTGCCGAACGCGCGGGTTCGACGCTCAATCGGCGGGTCGGATCGTGCGTTCGACGTCGAACGGAGTCGCGTACGTGCGCGAAATCGTGGGGCGTCGCGTGATACGTTCGATCCTCAACCGAGGGGGCGCGGCGCGGCCCACCCGGACGAGGGCTGCGCGCTACTTGCAGAGGTCGTTGCCGCAGCGGATGGCGGGGGAGAGCGCCGCCTTCGACGCGGGCTCCTCGGGGCGCAGCGCGAAGAACAGCGCGGTGCCGCCGCCGGCGACCGCCGCGCCGGCGAAGATCCAGAAAAATGGGCTCGATAGCACGCCGCCGCCGCCCTTCTCGCCGCCGCCTCCTCCGCCGCCGGCCTTCGCGGCCTCGGCGAACGCGCTCTTCGGGACCTGCGGGTTGCCTGCCTCGAGCACGGCGTTGTCGCGCTCGTCGAGGGCCTGCGCGTAGAAGTCGAGGCGCGTGCGTCCCGGAGGAGCCGCCGCGACCTCGACCGGGACGCCGTCGCCGGCGGCGACCTGCGAGACGGTGAACTCGCCGGACGACGTCCAGCGGTAGCCGACCATCACCTTCTTCACGATCCGCCGCGGGTCACGCGTGGTCACGCGGAGCTGGCCGCCGTCGCTGCGGACGTTCGCCGAGACCTCGACGCCGGGCTTCGACGGGAGCGAGCGGAACACGCCGCGCGCCTCGACGAAGGGCGTCGTCACCTTCGGCCCGAGGTTCATGTCGACGGTGTAATCGGGGTCGTAGACGAGCAGCTGGAGGAACGCCTCGCGCGCCTCCTCGGCGTCGTCGAGGATCGCGGCGGTGACCGCGAGGACGCGATAGGCGCGCACGAGCTGGTCGTGCGTGAGGCCGCTCTTCTTCACCACCCGCTCGGCGACGGCCTTGGCCTGCTCGTAGTCGAGCTTCGCGTAGAGCTGCTCCGCGGTCTCGACGTCGGCCGGCGCCGCCGCGAGCGCGGGCTTCTCCTTGCGCGGCTGGGCGGAGAGCGGCGCCGTCGCGAGCAGGCTCGCGAGGAGGAGGGCGAGTGGCCGCTTCAGCCTCGGCATCGCGGAAGAGGATACCCCGCTCGATGCCGTGCGGAGAAAGAAAGCGTAGACTGCCGCGCATGGCGAGATCGCGGGCGTCCTGGGACGAGTACTTCATGAACATCGCGCGGGAGGTGGCCACGCGCTCGACGTGCGACCGCAAGCACGTCGGCGCCGTCATCGTCCGCGACAAGTCGATCCTCGCCACCGGCTACAACGGCTCGATCCGGGGGCTGCCGCACTGTGACGACGACGGCCACCTGATGGAGGACGGCCACTGCGTCCGTACCGTCCACGCCGAGGCGAACGCCATCGTCCAGGCCGCCCGCAACGGCAACCGCATCGACGGCGGCTCGATCTACGTGACCGCCTCGCCGTGCTGGGGCTGCTTCCGGCTCATCGCGAACTCGGGGCTGACGAAGATCGTCTTCGGCGAGTTCTACCGGGACCAGAAGATCTTCGACGTCTCGCAGGCGCTCGGCATCGAGCTCGTCGACTTCTCGAAAGCCGTCTCGCAGTGACCCGCGCGCTCTCCGTCGCCGTCATCCAGGGCGGCCCCTCGTCGGAGGCGGAGGTGAGCCGCGCGTCCGCCGCCAGCGTCGCGAAGGCGCTCGCCGCGTCGGGGCAGCGCGTCGTGCGGCTCGAGCTCGACGCGTACCTCGCCGACTCGCTGCGGACCGGCGGCTACGAGGTCGCGTTCCCCGTGACCCACGGCGCGGTGGGCGAGGACGGATCGCTCCAGGGCCTGCTCGAGTGCCTCGAGGTCCCGTACGTGGGGTCGGGCGTGCTCGCGAGCGCGCTCGCCATGAACAAGCGGGCGGCGAAGGTGATGTTCGCCGACGCGGGGCTGCCGCTCGCGAAGGGCGTCGCGCTCGCACGCACGATCGAACGCGACGCGACCCGCGCCGCCGAGCGCGCGCTCCGTGAGCTCGGCGAGAAGGTCGTGGTCAAGCCGTGCTCGAGCGGCTCGGCCATCGGCGTCACCCGCTTCGACGGCGGTACGTCGGCGATCGATCTCGCGCGTGCGCTCGAGGCGGCGTGGTCGCTCGACGACGTCGTCCTCGTCGAGCGCTTCGCCCCGGGCCGCGAGGTGACGTGCGGCGTCCTCGACGTGCACGGCGATCCCGACGGCGCGCGCGCGCTCCCGCCCACGGAGATCCGCGCGGCGAAGGATGCGTTCTACACGTATCAGGCGCGATACGCGCCCGGGCGGAGCGAGCACCTCTGTCCCGCGCCCTTCGACGAGGCGCTCACGCGGCGGATCCAGGAGGTCGCCGTCGCGGCGCACCGCGCCCTCGGCTGCCGCGATCTCTGCCGCGCGGACTTCGTGGTCGGCGAGCGTCCGGAGGACGTCGTGCTCCTCGAGGTGAACACGCTCCCGGGCTTCACCGAGACGAGCCTCTACCCCGAGGCCGCCGGGATCGCCGGCATCCCGATGCCGGAGCTCTGCCGTTCACTCGCGGCCGGCGCCCACGCGCGGGGCGCGACCCCGCGGAATGCGGCGATTCCGCTGCCGCGGTAACGCGAAGCCTACATCGACAGGAGCGAGGCGAAGGCACAAGCTGAGCGAAGGTGGCGTGTCTCACGCCCGAGGGCCTTCGTGAAGCAGCCGCGCGACTCGCTCTATGGGGAGGAGATCGTCTGGTCCGGTGGACCGAAGACGGTCACGGTCCCGTTCGCGTTCAAGGTCGTGGGCGCGGTCGCGGCGATCGCCGCGATCGTCTCGGTCGCGTTCGCGGTGGTGGTCGCCACCGGGCTCCGCCAGCCGCCCGGGCAGCTGCTCGTGTTCGGTGCGTGGTGCGGGACGATCGCCCTCGGCGCATGGCGCCTGCCGCTCTGGTTCCGGGCCTCGGCCCGCTACTCGGTCACCGAGAAGCACGTCATCTGGCAGCGCGGCCGTCTCCGGCGCACCATCGATCGCGAGGCCA
Source organism: Labilithrix sp. (assembly GCA_039809525.1). GTDB lineage: Bacteria > Myxococcota_A > Polyangia > Polyangiales > Polyangiaceae > Labilithrix. The sequence goes on from JBDHVD010000126.1 coordinate 9,946, forward strand.
TCAGCTACGCGGTCATCCGCTGGAACCCGAAGGTGCCCGGCGTCGGCGATCTCGTGCTCGAGCGCGCGGTGCCGATCGGCGCGCTGCGGCGCACGCTCAGCCTCACGCTCGCGGACGTCGAGGCGCCCGACCGGCTCTGGGCGATCGTGCGCGGCCTCACGCCGGGGGCGCCGCTCGGCGACGGCTCGCGTCCGCTCGCCCGCCGGCTCGACGACGGCGAGCGCGTGCTCTGGACCGCGCTGCCGACGGCGTCGCGCTGGACGCGGCGCCGGGCGGCGACCGCCGCGGGCGCGACGCTCCTCGCGGCGTCGGCGGCGGGCGTCATCGCGCGCTCGCTCCCGCCGATCGCGAAGGTCGTCCGCGCGCACGTGCTGCCGCCGGTGACCTCCGGGATGCTCGTCGGGGGCGTCGCGCTCGTCGTGATGCTCCTCTTCGTGCTCGCCGGCTGGATCGGATACTTCGCGGTGATCCGCCCGGTGCGCCTCGCGCGCGCGACGCGTTACTTCGTGACCGACCGGCGCGTGCTCATCCGCCGCGGGAGCGAGGAGCTGCACCTCGATCGGCAGCGCATCGCCTACGTGATCACGTCGCCGTTCCGCGAGGGCGACGCGAAGCGCGACGTGTTCCTCGTGCTCGACGGCCCGCAGGCGCGGGCGTTCTCGCCGAGCGGCGCGTTCGGCGGGGCCGACGAGCAGAAGCTCGTCCCGATGTTCGCTGCGATCGAGGACGCCGATGCTGCGACGGATGCGCTCCACGTCAGCCGTATCTCGATCACCGAAGCCCAGGCGGCGTAGAGCGCATCGGGCGCGCGGTTAACCTTTCTTTACGCGCTGCAGCGCGAACCTCGAAATCCTCGCGGACCGACGCGCGTCCAACGGGACGTGCAGGCGTATCGTTCGTGGGACGACGACTATGGTAGGACTGCTCCCGTGGTCGAAGTCGGCCAGGTCATCCGTGGGAAGTACAAGCTGCTCCGTCTCCTCGGCGACGGCGGCATGGGCTCCGTGTACGAGGCCGAGCACCTCGATCTCGGCACGCACGTCGCGATCAAGGTCCTCCACGGCGATCTCGCCCGCAAGGCGGGGCTGATCGAGCGCTTCCTCCAGGAGGCGCGCGTCTCCGCCCAGATCCGCAGCCCGCACGTCGTCCAGGTCACCGACGTCGAGCGCACGCAGGACGGGATCGCGTACCTCGTCATGGAGCTCCTCCAGGGCGAGCCGCTCTCGAACGTCCAGAGGCGCGAGGGCAAGCTCGCCGTCCCGACGGCGTGCGAGTACACGCTGCAGATCCTCCAGGGCCTCGAGGCCGCGCACGCGCTCGGCGTGGTGCATCGCGATCTGAAGCCCGACAACGTGTTCGTCACGTTCCAGGCGGGACGTCCCGTGCTCAAGCTGATCGACTTCGGCATCGCGAAGCTGAAGCGCGCGACGGGCGACGGGCAGACGAAGAACCTCACGGTCGCGGGCATGCTCATGGGCACGCCCGAGTACATGGCGCCGGAGCAGGCGTACTCGGCGGACAAGGTCGACGTGCGCGCCGACCTCTACGCCGTCGGCGTGATGCTCTACGAGATGCTCTCGGGACGCACGCCCGTCCAGGGCGACGATCCGCGCGTGCTCGTGCTGAAGGTCGAGCGCGGCGAGGTCGAGCCCCTCGTGAACGTCGCGCCCGGCATCCAGCCCCAGCTCGCCGGCTTCGTGCATCGCGCGATGGCGCCGCGACCGGAGGTGCGCTTCGCGAACGCGACCGAGATGCGCCTCGCGCTCGAGGCGATCGTGAGCGGCAAGAAGCAGACGACCGCGCCGATCCCGGGCAGCCCGCAGCTCGCGCACAACGCGTCGCCCGCGGCGTTCGCGGACACGAAGGACGCGCTCGGCACCGGCACGGTGATGGGCGCTCCGGTCGATGCCGCGCTCGCGACGCAGCCGAAGACGAGCACCGTGGCCGCCGCGCCGATGAATCCGGTGCCGTACGGCTCCGATCGTCCGCCGGCGATCGCGCACCAGCCGAGCGTCCCGTACGAGCCGACGCGTCCGCCGAAGCGCGGCGGATCGGGCCTGGTGATCGGCCTCGCGGTCATCGCGACGCTCCTCGGCGCGGGCGCGGTGGTGACGTACGTGATGAGCACGAGCGACAGCGGTCCGGCGCCGGTGCCGACCGAGCTCGCGACCGCTCCGCTGCCGACCACGCCGACCACGCCCGCGACGGTCGTGACCACGCCCTCGACGGTGGTGACCGCGGCGCCGCTCAAGCCCGGCCCGACCCCGGTGCCGGATCCCCAGCCGCAGCCGAAGCCCCAGCCCAAGGTCGACGCGGGTGGCGGCGGCCAAGCTCAGGTGGATGCGGGCGGCGGCTCGACGCAGGTGGACGCGGGCACCGCGCCCGCTCCGTCGCAGACGACGTACGTGACGCCGTTCGGGACGTTCCAGTACCCGGGCCCGCGCCCGCCGCTGTATCCGCCGGATCAGCCGTGGCCGCCCGCATGGATCCCCCCGGCGCCGCCGCCGCCGCAATGACGCTACACTGACCGTCGCGTGACGAACCCCGGCCTCCTCGCTCGCTCCGGTCGCGCGTCGAAGCTCCCCGAGCCTCTCGAGGTGCTGCGCGACGTGTGGCTCGCGATCGTCGTGCCGGCACGCCGTCGCGCGACGATCGCCGCCGCGTGCTTGATCGCGACCGGCGCGATGCTCCTCGCGCGGGTCGGCACCACCGGGACGCGCCTCGGCGCGCTCGCGATCCTCCTCGTCGGCGCGGCCGGGCTCGTCGTCGCGCACGTGCTCGATCGCCGCGTGTTCCTCGATCCCGCGCGCAGCATCCGGCGGCTCGCCGGATCGGCCGACCCCGAGCTCGCGTCGCGCGCCGTCCGCGCGCTGTCGCTCCTCCGTCCCGAGGTCGCGAAGGGCGCGTCGGCGGAGCTCGCCGAGCTGCACGTGCGGAGGACGCTCGCGTCGCTCCCGAAGGACGGCGTCAAGAGGTCCGCCGGTCGCGTCGCGTTCGCCCTGGGGGTCGGTGCGCTCGCCCTCGCCGCGCTCAACGTGGCGGCGTGCGTGATGAACCCGTGGGCCGTCGTCGAGGGGGCGGACGTGCTCGTCTCGAAGGACGGCGTCGCGCCGCTCGGCATGGCGTGGCTGAGCGAGCCGTCGATCCGCGCGCGTCCGCCGGACTACCTGCATCAGGAGGAGCGCCGCGTCGTTCCGTACGAGGACGTCGCGCTCCCGCGCGGGACGCTGCTCACCGTGCGCGGGACGCCGGTGCATGCCGGGCGCCGTCTCCTTCTCTCCGACGGCACGGCCGAGGTGCCGTTCGTCGACGACGGCTCGGGCCACGTCGTCGCGCGCTGGCCGCTCGGCGAATCGGTGAAGCTCCGCGTCGTCGCGCGTTTCGGAGAGGTGGTCATCCCGGATGCGCGCGAGACGGCGATCGACTCGATCCCCGATCTGCCGCCGGTGGTCGCGCTCGAGGGCGCGCCGAAGCAGATCAAGCTCGCGGGCGAGCTCGACGCGTCCGAGATCCCGATCCACTACGACGCGACCGACGACCACGGCCTCCGCGAGGTGCACCTCGTGCTGCGCGCGGGCGCACGCGAGGAGCGTCGCGTGCTCGCGCGGCTCGACGGCGAGACCAAATCGGATCGCGGCGGTTACACGCTCCGGGCGACCGACCCGTTCATCAAGAAGAGCCACGCGCCGATCGAGATCCGCGTCGAGGCGAAGGACAACGATCCGATCACCGGGCCGAAGTGGGGCGCGAGCGACGCCATCACCGTGGTCCCGCCGGACGTCGGCGAGCCCGAGTCGCGCCGCCTCGCCGCGCTGATCAAGCTGCGTGACGAGCTCGTCGACGCGCTCGCCTGGCGCATGGCGAACGCGGTGCCCGACCTGAAGGAGCGCAAGGAGTACTTCGCGAAGGACGCGAAGCTCGTCGAGCAGATCGACGAGCTGCTCGATCAGACGCTGTCCACCTCGTATGCCGGCGTCCGCGTGCCCGCGCGCATCGGGGCGATGCTCCGCGGGCGCATGCGCAAGCTGAGGGAGGCCGCGAGCAACCAGGCGCGATCGCCGAGCACGACCGCGCACGCGAACCTGATCAAGGCGAACGAGCGCGCCGCGCTGGTCGTCGACGCGATCATCCAGGGGCTCGGGCTCCGCGACACGCGCGAGGTCGCGCGCGAGCTGGCCGAGGTCGCCGACGACCTCGCGCTCGCGGCGACCGTCGCGCAGAAGCCGCAGGAGAAGTCGCGTGGCGAGCAGCGGATGGACGCGGCGGTCGTCGTGCTCGGCGGCGGGGGCAAGGCGATGCTGAAGCTCGGCGCGCTCGGCCGTGACATCGGCGAGATCGTCGAGATGGATCTCCTCCGCGTGGCACGCGCGCGGAGCGCGAGCGATCTGCCGCACGCGGCGCTCGCGGCGCAGGACCTCGCGGCCCGCCTCCGGCAGCCCGATCCGTCGTTCGGTGCGCGCGGCGGACGTCCCTCCCACGCCGGCGGCGAGTCCGGAGGCGGACGTGGCGCGCCGGGGGTCGAGAACGAAGGCGAGGGGAGCGACGTCGAGCAGGCGTTCAACGAGGCGGCCCAGGACCTGGAGAAGCTCGCGGCCGATCACGCGAGCCACATGGGCAAGACCGAGCAGTCGCTCGCGGGCGCCGCGTCGAAGGAGGACCTCGAGCAGCTCTCGGAGGAGGCGAAGAAGCACGCCGAGAAGGTCCGCGAGGCGGCGAAGCCCCTGCCCACCGTCGGCGGAGGCAGCGACTCGTGGACGAGCAAGGGCGCGGCGGCGCGCGAGCACGCCGAGCAGATGGCGAAGGCGATGGAGAGCGGCAACGCCGCCGACGCGGTGCAGAGCGGACGGAGCGCGCTCGGTGCGCTCGACGAGGCAAAGCGCGCGGCGGCCCGCGAGCGCTGGGGCCGCTTCGCCGACACGAGCGCGGACAAGACGATCGACGAGGCGAAGAAGGGCCTCGAGGGCGAGCTCAAGTGGGCCGAGGACAAGCTCGAGGAGCTGCGCAAGAAGGCGGCGCAGCGCGCCGGGCCCGAGCTGAAGGAGCAGGGCGAGGGCGAGGGGAAGCTCGCCGACCGCGCGAACGACGTCCGCAAGAAGGGACGCGATCAGGAGCTCCCGCAGGGCGCGCTCGATGCGCTGCGCGATGCCGAGCAGGCGGCGCGCGAGGCGGCGCGCGCGCTGCAGCAGGGCGACGCCGAGCGAGGCCTCGCGAAGCAGCGCGAGGCCCAGCAGAAGCTCGAGATGGCGAAGGACGCGCTCGGCGAGGGCGAAGGCGAAGGCGAGCGGGACGGCGGCGACGAGGAAGCTCGGCGGCTGTCGCGCGAGCACGCGGACATCCCGAAGGCCGATGCGCACAAGGGACCCGAGGAGTTCAGGAAGCGCGTGATCAAGGGACTCGGGCAGCCGTCGGGCGGGAAGTACAAGGACGCCGTGAAGCGCTATGCGGAGGGTCTGCTCCGATGAACCGCACCACCAGGTTCCTCGCCTTCGTCGGCACGATCGCCGCTTCGGTGCTCGCGTTCTGCGGTCCCTCGCGCGTCGATGCGCAGGACGTCGATCCGGGCGGGCATGCGATGCGCGCCGAGGAGCTCACCAACGCGATGGAGCTCGACAAGGCGCGCGCCGAGCTCGCGAAGGCCGATCCGAACAGCCCGATGGTCGTCCTCGCGAAGGCGCGGCTCGCGGTCTACGAGGAGGACTGCGATCTCGCGGCCGCGCTGATGGCGCGCGGCGACGCCGCGTTCGGCGACGAAGGGCGTCTCGTCGCAGACGTCGCGCGTGGATGCGCGCGCGTCACCGCGGCCACCGTCGTCGAGAAGGACGAGGCCAACGGCGTGGTCGTCCGTTTCCACGACGAGAACGATCGGGCGCTCGCGCCCCTCGTCTTCGAGACGGTGGTGAAGGCGCGCGCCGCGCTCTCGCGCGATCTCGGCGTCGAGCTCAAGCGGCCGACGCGCATCACGATGGTGCGCGATCTGCTCTCGCTCTCGGCGATGACCGGCCTGCCGTACAAGGCGGCGCAGACCACCGGCACCGTCGCGGTCGCCAAGTGGGGACGCGTGACCATCCTCTCGCCCCGGGCGAGCCGGCACGGCTTCCCCTGGCGCGACACGCTCGCGCACGAGCTGACGCATCTCGCGATCTCGATGCAGTCGCAGGAGCGCGCGCCCCTCTGGCTCCACGAAGGCGTCGCCAGGCGCGAGGAGCAGCGCTGGCGCGAGCCCGGTCCGTTCGACGACAAGCCGAGCCCCGAGGCGGTCGCCACGCGCGGCATGGAGCTGAAGATCGACTACCCGCTCGACAAGCTCGGGCCGTCGATCGCCATGCTCCCGAGCGCCGACGCGGCCATGGTCGCGTTCGCGCAGGTGACGAGCTTCATCAAGTACTTCGCGGAGTCCTCGCCGCCCGACGCGCTCGCGCGGCTGCTCGTCGCCCTGCGGACCAGCAAGACGGTCGACGACGCGCTGAAGCAGGTCTCGGGCGAGACCCTCGCGCAGTGGGACGGCCGCTGGCGCGCGCACCTCGCGAAGCATCCGAAGGAGCCGCTCTCGCCGCTGTTCGGGCTCGGCGCGTCCCCGCCCGGCCTCGGCGACTCGCGCGAACGGTCGCGCTTGGCCGAGCTCCTCCTCGCGCGGGGGCACGGCGCGCAGGCGGTGGCGCAGCTCGACAAGATCCCCGAGACGATGCTCGCGGACCCGAGCCTCCGCTACACCCGCGCCCGCGCGCTCGAGGCCGCGAACGACACGAAGGGTGCGGACGCGCTCCTCGAGGACCCGAAGACCTGGATCGCGAGCTTCGGCCCGTGCTGGGGGATGCGCGCCCGGCTGGCCCGCGCGCGCGGCGACGGCGCGACCGCGGACGCCTCGCAGGCCGAGGCGATCGCCCAGGACCCGCTCGGCCTCGAGGCGGCGTGCGCCTCGCTCGAGCCTGCGGGCGGAGGAGGTACGGCGTTGTGCGAGGCGGCACGACGACGGGGCGACCCCGACCTCGGCAAGGATTGACCGGCCCGCCCCTGTCCGGCGAAGAAGCGCGAAGAAGCGCGAAGGTTCGGCGGTTCGATTGACCTTCGTGTGCGCAGCCCGGCATAATTCGTAACGGCAGAATCTGCCGAAAGAAAGCGGCGCCACCCACGGACACCGGCCGCTTCCGAGGACGGCACCCTCGTCGAATGAACGCGATCACGTACGCCACCGCCCAGATCTTGCGCGTCCTGCCGCGGACGCGGATCACGCGCGCAATGGGACGCCTGGCCGATTACGCCTGGCCCGATCGCGTCGGCAAGACCGTCGTCGACCTCTACTGCCGCGCGTACGGCGTCGAGCTCGACGAGTGCCGCAAGACGAGCGGCTTCACGAGCTTCGACGAGTTCTTCACGCGCGAGCTCCGCGAGGGCGCCCGCCCGCTCCCCGAGGACCGGCGGATCATCATCTCGCCCTCCGACGGCCGCGTGGACTCGTGCGGTCCGGTCGACGGGCGCTCCTTCTTCGTGAAGGGCCGCCCCTACCGCGTCGACGAGCTCGTCGGTGACGAGGCGGAGGCGAAGCGCTACGAGGGCGGCGCCGGCTGCGTCGTCTACCTCTCGCCGCGCGATTACCACCGCGTGCACGCGCCGGTCGACGGACGCATCGTCGAGGTCCGCTCGATGCCGGGCGACTACTACCCGGTCAACGCGATCGGCGTGCGCCACGTGCACAACCTGTTCGTCCGCAACCGGCGCGTCGCCATCGTGATCGACACGCCGAAGGAGAGCGGGCTCGGCCGCGTCACCGTCGTGATGGTCGCGGCGATGGTCGTCGGGCGGATCACCGTCACGGGCATCGACGCGCGCGACGTGCCGGAGGGCGTGCACCGGTACGACCCACCGCTCGAGGTGCACCGCGCGGACGAGATCGGGATCTTCCGGCTCGGATCGACGGCGGTGCTCTTCTTCGAGCCGGGCGTGGTCGATCGCTGGGTGGTGACCGACGGCCCGGTGCGCTTCGGACAGCCGCTCGCGGCCCTGAAGGGGGCGAAGGTCGACGGGGCGGGGGGACGAGGATGACGGACGGTCCGATCAAGGCCGGCCCCGCCGCCGACCCGATCGTCGAGCCCGAGCCGCTCGACGACATCATCCTCGGTGAGGACGAGGACTCGGACGCGCCGAAGCCCGCGCCGTCGCCGAAGCCGACCCCGTCGCGCTCGCCGCCGGCACCGCCCGCGACGAAGGCGTCGGTGCCGCCCGCGGCCAAGGTGTCGGTGTCGCCTCCGCCGAAGGCCTCGGCGCCGCCGCCCGCAGCGGCCGACAAACCGAAGCGGCCGTCGTCGTCGAAGAACAAGGCCGTCGATCCCGTCGCCGAGAAGGAGAAGAAGCGGGCGAAGATGACGCTGCGGATCCCGGACGACGAGGTCTCGCGTCCGCAGCTCCCCGCGACCACGCCGATGGGCGGGGTCCCCGCCGTGACGAGCGCCGCGGTCTCGCCGAGCAAGCCTCCGCCTCCGATCGTCGACGATCGCTTCGACCCGCCGCCGATCCAGCCGCAGCGCATCATCGCCGCCGGCGGCGCGGACGACACGGTGGAGCTCCCCGCCGAAGAGGTCCGCGCGCGCATGGCGGCGTTCACGAACGAGACGTCCGCGCGCGCGCTGGGGATCGACCCGAGCGACGAGCGAGGGTGGACGCCGTATCAGCCCTCGGTGATCGAGGCCACCGACGTCGCGCCGGCGACGACCCGGAACGGCGGCGCGACCATCGTCGACACGCGCGAGCGGCTGTCGTCGGCGCCCCCCTCCGAGGAGATCCCGATCGACACGGACGACGTGCCCGATCCGAGCAGCGACGATCTGGCGACCAGACCGCGGCTGCCCGACGGTCCGGACTCCGAGGAGATCAAGATCGAGGAGGGCGACCGCGTCAGCGCCGCCGCCGATGCGCCCGAGCTCGATGCCGAGGACCTCCTCAGCGTCGAGTCGCTGCCCAAGCCCGGGGCCGCGGGATCGCCCGCGACCACCGCCGGCAAGTACCCGGCGTTCAAGCCCCCGTCGACGAGCGCCGCCACGCTGATGGCGACCGCGGCGCCGGCGCCCGCGGGGCCGATCGCGGCCACGCCGCCCGCTCCCGCGGTCGCTCCGGCCGGTGGCGCGCAGAAGCCGCCGGCGACGCCGCGCACGTCCTCGCCGGAGATCACGGTGAACACGCCGGCGACGCCGTTCC
>JBDHVD010000127.1:0-19110 GCA_039809525.1 Labilithrix sp.
TCGGCGAGCGCGAGCGCCGCACGCTCCGCCTCGGTGAAGTAGGGCGCGTCGCGCCAGCCGGCGACGACGACGAGCCGATCGTCCGGATCCGACGACTTCTTCTCCTCGCGCCGATGCAGGTCGAGGCACACGCCGCAGCCGTTGATCTGGCTGATCCGCGCGTGGACGAGGCCGAGCGTACGGGCCGGGATCTTCCCGTTCATCGTGACCTTCGCGAGCGCCATCAGCGGGGGCATCGCGTCGGGGAGGAGGGTGGCCGGGTTCTTCAGTCGAGCTTGCATGATAGATCTCTCCTGCTTGTCACATCCGGGCGTCCTCGCCCGTCACCTCCATGACGAAACGCTCTCGAAGGACGTGACCGCGATGGACGAGAATTTCGAGAAGACCGTGCTGGCCCGCTCGTTCGAGGAGAGCCGGGCGCATCTCCGAGGGGTCGCGTATCGCATGCTCGGCTCGCTGAGCGAGGCCGACGACGCGATCCAGGAGACGTGGCTGAAGCTCTCGCGCACCGACGCGGGCGCGATCGACGACCTCCGAGCCTGGCTGACGACCGTCCTCGCGCGCGTGTGCCTCGACATGCTCCGCTCGCGCAAGGCGCGCCGGGAGGACGCGGTCGGAGCCGCGCCGCCGGACGTCGCGCCGGCGCCCGAGGGCAACGCCGAGCAAGAGGCGGTGCTCGCGGACTCGGTCGGGCTCGCGCTGCTCGTGGTGCTCGAGGCGCTCGAGCCGGCGGAGCGTCTGGCGTTCGTGCTCCACGATCTGTTCGGCGTCTCGTTCGAGGAGATCGCGCCGATCGTCGGACGCTCGCCGGTCGCCGCCCGCCAGCTCGCGAGCCGTGCGCGCAGGCGCGTGCGAGGCGCGCCCGAGCGCGACGACGCGGCGATCGCGCGCCAGCGCGACGTCGTCGGCGCGCTGCTCCGTGCGCTCCGCGCGGGCGACGTCGAGGCGGTCGTCGCGGTGCTCGACCCGAACGTCGAGGTGCACGCCACGAGCCCCGACGGCACGGCGCGCGAGATCCGCGGCGCGCGCGCGTGGGCGACGTCGGCCGTCGCGTTCTCCCGTGCCGCGAAGGGCGTGCAGATCGCGATGGTCGACGGCGCCGTGGGCCTGATCCTCGCGCCGCGCGGACGGCTGCGGAGCGCGGTCCGCTTCGCGTTCGCGGACGACCGCATCGTGCGCGTCGAGATCCTGACCGAGCCGGCACGTGTGCAGGCCCTCGCGATCGCGCTGCCCGACTGACGCACGCCCGATCCGAAGGTTGCAGATCCAACGATTTTCGCGGCGAATCGCGCGCGAGCACAGCCGTGGGCGCGATTTGCGAGTACGCGCGCTTTACATGGAACGCCGTGCTAGGTAGAGGATGCGCATGACCGGGGCCCCTTCCGGCGACACATCGATCCTCGACGAGGGCTCCTCGTCGAAGGTGGTGCGTCGGCCTGGAGGCGGGGTGCTCCGCTCGCTGCTGCGGTGCTTCGCGCTCATCGGCCTGACGCTCGTCGTCGCCGCGTACTTCGCGAGCCCGGCACGAGGCGCGAGCCCGCTGGTGGTCCTCTTCGAGGCCGTGACGGCGGACGCACGGACCGAGGCGAGCGTCGCAGCGTCGTCGGGTGCGCAGCACTGGGACGCCCTCGACGACGCGGTCCAGATCGTCGAGATGAAGGTCGTCGAGTCCGACGGCGACGACGACAAGGACCCGCGGTGTGACGTCGCCGCGGAAGCGGCCCTCGCGTTCCGGACCGTTCCGGTCCCGAGCAAGCCCGAACGCGTCTTGCGTGGCGGGCTGCCGAGCGATCCGTCGTGCTTCGCGGACGGCACGGGTCTGCCGCGCGGACCGCCGGTCTAGCGCGCTCGCGACTCCGATCCGATTTCGAGCCATCCCTCGCGCGAACGCCGAGCGATCCGCCACGCGCCGGACATCGCTGGCCGCGTTCGTTCATCCATCCACCTTCCGGCACGAGAGCGGCCGGAAGACCGCCGTCGCGTCACGTCCGACGCCGCGGTGGAGCTCCGACGAAGACAGGAACCATGTACCGACTCCCGACACGTTTCGTCCTGCTGGCGGCCCTCGCGACGATCGGTTGCCACCGCGAACATCCAGCACACACGGAGGAGGGGAAGTTCCTCGCGACGAGCCCGCTTCGGACCGATACCGAGCTCACGAAGGACTACGTCGCCCAGATCCGCGCCATCCAGCACATCGAGCTTCGCGCCCTCGAGAAGGGCTACCTGCAAGGCATCTTCGTCGACGAGGGACAGCGCGTCCCGAAGGGGACGAGGATGTTCCAGATCATGCCGCTCATCTACGCGGCCGAGGTGCAGAAGGCGAAGGCCGAGGCGGATCTCACGGAGATCGAGCTGAACAACACGAAGCTCCTCGCCGACAAGAACGTCGTGTCGCCCAACGAGCTCGCCCTGGCGAAGGCGAAGTTGAACAAGGCCAAGAGCGAAGTGGCGCTCGCGTCGACCCACAAGTCGCTGACCGAGATCCGGGCCCCCTTCGACGGCATCATGGGCCGCTTCCACGTGCGAATGGGGAGCCTCGTCGACGAGGGCGAGCTGCTCACGACGCTCGCCGACAACAGCACGATGTGGGTCTACTTCAACGTCAGCGAGGCCGAGTACCTCGCGTACAAGTCCCAGGTCGACGCGGACAAGGCCGCGCCCGTGAAGCTCCAGATGGCGAACGGGCAGGTCTTCGATCAGGTCGGCAAGGTCGAGACGATCGAGGCGGACTTCAACAACGAGACCGGCAACCTCGCGTTCCGCGCCTCGTTCCCCAATCCGAACGGTCTCCTCCGGCACGGCGAGACCGGCAAGGTCCTGATGACCGTGCCGGTCCGGAACGCGCTGCTCATCCCGCAGAAGGCGACCTTCGACGTGCTGGACAAGAAGTACGTCTTCGTCGTCGACGAGAAGAACGTCGTCCACTCGCGGCCGATCACCGTCACCGCGGAGCTGCCGCACGTCTTCGTGGTCGAGAAGGGCATCGAGGAGAAGGACAAGATCCTCGTCGAGGGGCTGCGCAAGGTGAGGGACGGCGCCACCGTCGACGTGGACTTCAAGAAGCCGTCCGAGGTGCTCGCCCACCTCGAGGTGCCGGCCGAATGAGCGCCACCGCGAAGTTCATGCATCGCCCGGTGCTGGCGATGGTGCTCTCGATCGTGCTCGTGTTCCTCGGCGTGCTCGCGATGCGATCGCGTCCGGTCTCGCAGTTTCCCGAGATCTCTCCGCCGCGCGTGATCGTGACCCTGGACTACCCGGGCTCGAGCGCCGACGTCCTCGTCAAGTCCTCGCTCATCACGCTGGAGCGCGCGATCAACGGCGTCCCGGGCATGAGCTACATGATGTCCGACGCGACGAGCGCGGGCGAGGCGACCATCCAGGTCATCTTCGAGCTCGGCACCGACGAGAACCAGGCGCTGGTCAACGTGAAGAACCGCGTCGACCAGGTCCGCAGCCGCTTGCCGCCCCTCGTGCAGCTCGAAGGCGTCATCGTCAACAAGGTGCAGCCGAGCATGTTGATGTACGTCAACCTGTACAGCTCGGAAGAGGGCGCCGATCAGAAGTTCCTCTACAACTTCGCCAACGCGAACCTCCTGCCCGAGCTCTCGCGCATCCACGGCATCGCGCAGACCCGCATCCTCGGCTCACGCCAGTACGCCATGCGCGTGTGGCTCAATCCCGATCGGATGCGCGCGTACAAGGTCTCGACCGAGGACGTGATGAAGGCGATCGACGAGCAGAGCGTCATCGGCCGTCCCGGACGCATCGGCCAGGCCTCCGGCAAGCAGTCCCAGGCCCTCGAGTACGTGCTCACGTACCAGGGGCGCTTCAACAAGCCGGAGCAGTACGAGAACATCATCCTCCGCGCGAACAACGAGGGCGAGATCCTGCGGCTGAAGGACGTCGCGAAGGTCGAGCTCGGGAGCGAGTTCTTCGACATCTACTCGAACCTCGACGGGCATCCCTCGGCCGCGATCGTGCTGAAGCAGACGTACGGGAGCAACGCGACCGAGGTCATCGCGGACGTCAAAGCCAAGCTCGCGGAGCTGAAGCAGACGTCGTTCCCGGCGGGGATGGACTACAAGATCAGCTACGACGTCTCGAGCTTCCTCGACGCGTCGATCGAGAAGGTCATCCACACGCTGGGCGAGGCGTTCGTCCTCGTCGCGTTCGTGGTGTTCATCTTCCTCGGCGACTGGCGCTCCACGCTCATCCCGACCCTCGCCGTGCCGGTCTCCCTCGTCGGCACGTTCATCTTCATGCAGGTGTTCGGGATCACCATCAACCTGATCACGCTCTTCGCGCTCGTGCTCGCGATCGGCATCGTCGTCGACAACGCGATCGTCGTCGTCGAAGCCGTCCACGCGAAGATGGCCGAGAAGCACATGTCGCCGTACAACGCGACGGTCGAGGTGCTCGGCGAGATCAGCGGCGCGGTCATCGCGATCACCCTGATGATGACCGCGGTGTTCGTGCCCGTCGCGTTCATGAGCGGGCCGGTCGGCATCTTCTACCGTCAGTTCTCGATCACCATGGCGACGTCGATCGTCCTCTCGGGCGTCGTCGCGCTCACGCTCACGCCCGTGCTCTGCGCGATGATCCTGAAGAACGAGCACGGCAAGCCGAAGAAGCGCACGCCGATCGCCTGGACGCTCGACATCTTCAACCGGTACTTCGAGAAGGGGACCGGGGCCTACGTCGGCTTCCTCCGCCGCGTGGTCTCGCGGAGGGTGGTCACGTTCGCCATCTTCGTCGCGTTCGCCTTCGGCATCTTCGGCGTCAACAAGGTCCTGCCCGCCGGCTTCGTGCCCAACGAGGACCAGGGGATGATCTACGCGATCATCCAGACGCCTCCGGGATCGACGCTCGAGCGTACGAACGACGTCGCGCGCGAGCTCCAGGGCATCGCCGAGAAGGTCGAGGGCGTCGAGTCCGTCTCGTCGCTCGCAGGCTACGAGATCCTGACCGAGGGACGCGGCTCGAACGCGGGCACCTGCCTCATCAACCTCAAGACGTGGTCCGAGCGCAAACAGTCGGTGCGCCAGATCATCCAGGAGCTGGAAGAGAAGGCGAAGGACATCGGCGCCATCGTCGAGTTCTTCGAGCCTCCGGCGGTCCCGGGCTACGGCGCGGCGAGCGGCTTCGCCCTGCGCCTCTTGGACAAGAACAACGAGACCGATTACCAGGACTTCGATCGCATCAACAAAGAGTTCATGGAGAACTTGCACAAGCGCAAGGAGCTCACCGGACTCTTCACGTTCTTCGCTGCGAACTATCCGCAGTACGAGCTCGTGATCGACAACGAGCTGGCGATGCAGAAGGGCGTCTCGATCAAGGACGCCATGGACAACCTCGACATCATGATCGGAAGCACCTACGAGCAGGGCTTCATCCGATTCGGAAACTTCTTCAAGGTGTACACGCAGGCGGCGCCGGAGTTCCGCCGGATGCCCTCGGACGTCCTGAAGCTGTACGTGAAGAACGACAAGGGCGAGATGGTCCCGTACTCGGCCTTCATGAAGATGCGGAAGACGCAGGGGCCGAACGAGATCACCCGCTACAACATGTACAACTCGGCCGCGATCCGCGGGGAGCCTGCGCCGGGCTACACGAGCGGTGACGCGATCAAGGCGATCAAGGAGGTCGCCGCGCAGACGTTGCCTCGCGGCTACGACATCGCGTGGGAAGGCCTCTCCTTCGACGAGGCGAAGCGCGGGAACGAGGCCCTCTGGATCTTCCTCGTCGTCCTCGCGTTCGTCTACCTGGTGCTCGCGGCGCAGTACGAGAGCTTCATCCTCCCGCTGGCGGTCATCCTCTCGCTGCCGGCCGGCGTGTTCGGCTCGCTCTTCCTCCTGCGGTCGCTCGGTCTCGCGAACGACATCTTCGCGCAGGTCGGTCTCGTCATGCTCGTCGGTCTCCTCGGCAAGAACGCGGTCCTCATCGTCGAGTTCGCGGTGCAGAAACGCCGCGAAGGCCTGAGCATCGCCGCCGCCGCGATCGACGGCGCGAGGACGCGCTTCCGGCCGATCCTGATGACGTCGTTCGCGTTCATCGCCGGCCTGATCCCGCTCGTCGTCGCGACGGGACCCGGCGCGGTCGGCAACCGGACCATCGGCGCCTCCGCGCTCGGCGGCATGCTGTTCGGAACGGTCTTCGGCGTCGTCGTCGTACCGGGCCTCTACTACGTCTTCGGAACGCTCGCGGACGGCAAGGCCCTCATCCGTGACGAAGAGGACGAACCCCTGAGCGAGGACGTGGCCCACCATGTCTAAGGCGTCCAAGTCACGTACGTCGTCCTTCATCGCCGTTGCTTCCCTCTTCCTCTTCGCCCTCTCCGCCGCCGGCTGCGCCCCCTCGCTCGAGGGGAACGAGCCGCGGGAGGCGAACAAGCAGACCCCGGGGAGCTTCGGGAGCTCCGCGCAGGGCGCGAGCGCCGCTCAGAAGAACTGGAGCGAGTTCTTCGACGACCCCGAGCTCCGGTCCCTCGTCGCGGCGGCGCTGCAACGAAACCAGGAGCTGAACATGCGCCTCCAGGAGATCATCATCGCCCGCGCCGAAGTCTCGGCCCGGCGCGGTGAGTATCTCCCGCGGGTGAACGCGCAGGCCGGCGCCGGCGTCGAGCGCGTCGGCGAGAACACGAGCCAGGGCGTCAGCGACGACGCCCACGACCTCCCGCAGAACCTCGGCAACTTCCAGTTCGGCCTCACCGGCTCGTGGGAGATCGACGTCTGGAAGAAGCTGCGGAACGCGGCGAAGGCCGCCGATCTCCGCTACCTCGCGAGCATCGAGGGCCGGAACTGGATGGTGACGCAGATCGTCGCCGAGATCGCCCGCTCGTATTACGAGCTGCTCGCGATCGACAACCAGCTCGACGTCCTGAAGCGGAACGTCGAGCTCCAGACCGACGCCCTCGAGATCGTGAAGCTCCAGAAGCAGGCGGCGCGCGTCACCGAGCTCGCCGTCCAGCGCTTCGAGGCCGAGGTGCTGAAGAACCGGAGCCGCCTCTACCAGCTCGAGCAGCAGAAGGTGCAGGCCGAGAACCGGATCAACTTCCTCGCCGGCCGCTACCCGCAGCCGGTGAGCCGCAACGCGCAGAAGTTCAAGGATCCGCTGCCCGAGGTGATCCAGGCCGGGCTGCCTTCGCAGCTGCTCGAGAACCGTCCCGACGTGCGTCAGGCGGAGCTCGAGCTCGAGGCCTCGAAGCTGGACGTGAAGTCCGCGAAGGCGGCGTTCTATCCGTCGCTCAGCATCGAGGCAGGCGTCGGGTATCGCTCGTTCAACGCCGCCCACATCGTCCAGACGCCCGAGTCGCTGGTCTACAACCTCGCGGGCAACCTCACCGCGCCGCTCCTCAACCGAGCGGCGATCAAGGCGCAGTACCGCATGGCGAACGCGCGCCAGCTCCAGGCGGTGTTCAACTACGAGCGGACGCTGCTCCAGGCCTTCACCGACGTGGCGAACCAGCTCGCGATGGTCGAGAACCTGAGGAAGGCGTACGAGCTCCAGCAGAAGCAGGTCGACGCGCTCATCCGATCGAGCGAGGTCTCGAACATCCTCTTCCAGTCGGCACGTGCAGACTACATGGAAGTGCTGCTGACCAAGCGCGACTCGCTCGAAGCCGAGATGGAGCTGATCGAGACGAAGCGGCGGCAGTACGAGGCGATGGTGAACATCTACCAGGCGCTCGGCGGCGGCTGGCGATCCCCGCCTCCGCCCGCACAGGCCGAGAAGAAGTAGCTCGGCGGACCCGGTGCCGGTCCCCTCGCCATCGCGGGCGGACCGGCAGCGGCACGGCGACGCGCTCGAAAATGTCGATCGCCGCGTGACGGAGCTCGTCCCGGCCGGTCACTCACTGGAACGACGCGGAGGTCAGCCGAAGCCGTTCGACGCGCCGGTGCTCGTCGCAGGGTTCGACGATCGCGACGTGTTCTCCTTCCGGCCGTCGGCCGACGAGCTCTCCGCGACCTTGTCGCTCCAGCAGGAGGCCTCGGGCCCCGATCTCTTCGTCGCGTCGCGCGCGACGGCGTCGGATCCGTTCGTGATCGGGGCTCCGGTCGCGGAGCTGAACACGCCGTCCGCCGAGTACTGGCCGACGACGAGCGCCGACGGCGAGATGATCTTCTTCGAGTCCGCGCGCCCGCTCGATCCCGGCGGGCCGACGAACGAGCGCGCGCGCATCTGGGCCGCGACCCGCACGAGCGCCGGTGCCGCCTTCGGACCGCCGACCGTGCTCGGCATCTTCCGCGAGGCGACGGCGCCGGAGACGTCGCCCTACCTGCACGCGGGCGGGCGCTCGCTCTACTTCGCGTCGCTCGCGCGCGGCGGCGCGGGGAACCTCGATCTGTTCGTCGCCGACATCACCGACTTCGGCGTCGTCACCGCCGTGCGCAACGTCACTTCGGCCAACAGCAGCGGCGAGGAGAACATGCCGGTCGTCTCCGACGACGAGCGCGCGTTGTTCTTCTCCCGGTGGGCCGGTACTGGACGCGACGTATGGGTCGTCGGCCGCTCGAGCACCGCCGAGCCGTTCGGCGTCGCTCAGGAGGTGGTGGAGGTCTCGTCGATCTACGACGACTTCCCGACGGGGATCTCGGCCGATGCGTGCCGCCTCTACTTCATCAGCAACCGGCCGGTCGGCGGGATCGAGCGCCATCGCGTTTGGATGGCCGAGAAGCCCTGATCGCGCCGGCGTCTTGCCCCGCGTGCGGTTCTCGCCTCTCATCGAGAGCCGCAACCGCTCGCCGCGGAGGGGGGCTTTGGGCGTACGACGACGACGTTTCTCGACGATGCTCGCATCCTTCGTCCTCGCGGGCGCGCTCGCTACCTCCGCGTGCCGCCGGCCGTCGGAGAGGGCGTCGGCCGAAGCGCACGTCGCGCCCGAGGCGGCGGTGCCCGTGAGCTCCGCCGCGCCGTCCGCATCGGTGTCCGCGTCGTCATCCGCCGCGACGCGAGCGCCGGCCCCGGGCGATCTGCCGCGCATCGAGCTCTCGGATCCGAACCTGCGCGCGTGGATCGACGCCCGCATGGCCGCGGCGAAGGCAGGGAAGCGGGAGCGCGTACGCATCCCCCTCGTCCACCACGGCGACGGCTGGGGCTGCGTGTGCCCTCCGTACTACGTCGGCGAGAGCACGGTCACCGCAGAGGGGCCGTGGATCGAGCCGACGTTCTCCAAGGGGGCGCGCGCGCTCCGCCCCGGCGAGCGCGCCTACGCCGAAGGCGTGTTCGGCACGACGACGACGCACGTGCGCTACCCGGACGGGCCGCCGCCGACGGGGTTCTGGGAGTACGACCTCGTCCCGTTCACCGTCTCGAAGCTCGCGCCTCTGCCGGAGGGCGAGGACGGCGACGCGGTCATGCTCGAGCGCCTCTGATCGGAGCGCTCGATGCGTCGAATGCGCTAGGCTGCGCGCCATGTCGATCGTCCTCCATCACCACCCGTTCTCGCGTGCAGCCAACGTCGTCTGGATGCTCGAAGAGGTCGAAGCGAAGTACGAGCTCCACACCGTCGACATCCTGAAGGGGGCGCAGAAGTCCCCCGAGCTCCTCGCGCTCAATCCGATGGGCAAGCTTCCGACGCTCGTCGACGATGACGTCGTCGTCACCGAGTCGGCGGCGATCGCCCTCTACCTCGCCGATCGCTACGGCTACGGGCGGCTCGCTCCGAAGGTCGATGATCCGCGCCGCGGGACGTACCTGCGCTGGACGCTCTTCGCGCCGTCGGTGATCGAGCCCGGCGCGATGGCGAAGATGAACGCCTGGTCGTTCAAGGACGGACAGGCGGGCTGGGGCAACTACGACGCGATGCTCGCGGCGATGGAGAGCGCCATCGCGGGGCGCGACTACGTGCTCGGCGACACGTTCTCGATGGCGGACGTCGTCTTCGGCGGAACGGTCCGCTACATGCTGACGTTCAAGCTGATCGAGCCGCGCCCGGCGTTCACCGCCTACGCCGAGCGCCTCGCGAAGCGTCCGGCGCTCCAGCGCGCCGAGGCGATCAACGCGAAGGTCACGGGCGAGCTCGGCCTCGCGAAGTAGGTCGGGCGAGGGGAGCGAACGTGAACATCGTCACCGGGGCCGCCTCTCCGCCGAGCGCGCGATAGAAGTCGAGGGCGTGCTCGTCTTCGTCGTCGGCGGCGACGAAGACGCTCTCGACGTTCGCGCGCGCGGCCTCGGCGCGGAGGTGCTCGACGAGGGCGCGGCCGATCCCCTTGCGGCGGTGCTCGTCGAGCACCGCGATGTCGTAGATGAACAGCTCGAAGGACGCCGCACGCGTCATCGGGAGGAGGTGCGCCGTCAGCCCGCCGGCCATCGCGTCACCCGCGTAGGCGGCCAGCGCCCAGAAGTCGGAGCGGCCGAGGAGCGCGTCGAGGAGCGCGTCGTCGAGCGGCTCGCTCGGCTCGTCGAACACCGCCGCCATGGATGAGAAGAGCGCGCGCGCCTCCGCGCGATCGCCCGGACCGAGCCGCCGGATGCGCATGCGTCGTCAGCGCTCCTCGAGCGCGCGGAGCTCGGCGAGCTCCTCGTCCGTCGGCGCGGCGGGGTCCTTCGGATCTTCCTCGAGCAGCGGGTGCGTGTCCTCGTGGGGATCGCGCGGCCCCTTCTTCTTCGGCTTCTGCGCGAGCCCCGTGCTGTCGAGCACCTCCTTGAGCGGCACGAGCGCGGCCTGCGCGAGGAGGCGGCCCTGGCGGCACGGGAGGTCGAGCCGCTGCGCCGCGGCGAGGAGCTCGGCCCGCAGCGCCTCGGCCTCTTCGGCGGGCGGCGCGTCGTCGAGGAAGATCCCGCGCCACGTGGCGATCGCCCGGTGGAGCTGCTCGAGCGCCGGCGTGACGACGGCGTAGGTCTCGTCGGCGAGCATGCGGCGCGCGTACGAGGACTCGAGGCGCTTCTCGAAATCGATGCACTGTGCATCGAAGTCGTCCTTCGCCGCGCGGCGCATCTTGTCGAGCTTGAGCTTGGGGTAGAGCGCCTCGATCAGCGGCGAGCGTCCGCCGCCCGCGAGGGTGATGCCCCCGTGGAGCTTCTCGAACGCGTCGACCACCGCACCCTGGAGGACGCGCGCGTAGTCGCCGCGCACCGACTCGAGCTCGGGGAGGCGGAGGACGCGGATGGTCAGGTCGCCGAGCCCCTCGCGGCTCGCGGTCACTCGCTGGCGCGCGATCGCGAGCCACTTCTTCTCCTCCGCGAGCCCTGAGCGCTTCGCGACCTCGGCGACGGCCGCCTCGAGGCGAGCCTGCAACTGCTCCGAATGGGCGACCAGCTCGAACGCATCCTGGACGGGGTTCGTCATCGCCTTCGCCATACAACGCCGCGCCGCGCGGATCGAGATGCGATCGAACGCGCTGGCCGCTCTCGAAGCGCCCGATTAAACTCTCGCGCCATGCCGCGCGCGAAGAAACGTGCCCCGATCCATCGACCGCCGGGCGCCGGACGCGCGTACCCGATGGGCCCGGTGCACGCCGTCTTCAAGGCGGACGGCGAGGAGACCCGCGGGCGCTACTCGATCTCCGAGTGGTGGCTCGAGCCCCATACGCGCGGCCCCGGCCCGCACCAGCATGCCGAGGACGACGTCTTCTTCGTGATCGAGGGGACGATGAGCTTCTTCGTGGGCGGCACGTGGATCGACGCGCCGAAGGGCTCGCTGGTGATCGCGCCCGGAGGCATGCCGCACGACTTCGAGAACCGCAGCGCCGAGCGGGCAGGCGCGCTCAACGTCTCGGTGCCCGGAGACTTCGAGCCCCACATGGACGGGATCGCCGCGTGGTTCCGGGCACGCACCGCGGCCGAGTCGCGAACGGCGAACGCGCCGCCCGCGCGCGCCCGTCAGCGTGCGCGCCGGCGGAGCGTCCGGGCGACGTGAAGCGCGAGCGCGAGCACCACCAGCGCCCCGCCGGACGCGAGGAAGGCGAGCGAGAGCGAGCGTCGCGCGCCGAAGAGCGCCGACAGGGCGGGTGAGAGGAACTGCCCGGCGTAGACGGACGACGTGAGCGCGCCGATCGCCGCGCTCCGCGTGCGCGCGGAGCTCGCCGCGACGAGCGCGCGGCTCAGCTCGGGCATGATCCATCCCGAGCCGATACCGCCGACGGCGAGGCCCGCGAACAGGATCGCCGGCGTGCCGCCCGCCGATCCGACGACGACGTAGCCCGCGCCCATCACCGCGAGGCTCCGCGCCATCCACGTCGTCGCGGACGCGGCGCCGGGCGCACGCTTGCCCGCGAGGAGCGCGGAGGCCGCGGCGCACAGCGAGCTCGTGGCGACCGCGAGCCCCGCGATGCGCGGCCCCTCGTGCGCGAGGAGGAAGGGGACCTGCAAGGGCACCATGAAGACGAAGCCCATCGCGCCGAGGGCCGCCGCGTACACGAGCCCGCGCGTACGCCGGAAGGCTGGCGGCTCGCCCGCGAGGTGCTCCGCGGACGGGGGCGCGGCGCCGGCCGCTCGCGGCGCGTCGGAGGCGACGTGCCCGAGCGCAGCGGCGGCGATCGGCAGCGCGGCGAGGTACACGCCGAACGGCGCGCGCCAGTGCTCGGCGGCGAGCAGACCTCCGACGACGACCGAGACGACGCCGGCGAGCGACATCACGCTCGCCTGCCGGGCGAAGAAGCGCATCCGCCCCGCCGGGTCGAGCTCCGTGGCGGCGATCGCGGTGCTCGCGGTCATGAGGCCCGCGGCCGAGGCCCCGAGGAGCGCGCGTCCGACGAGCACGTCCGCGAGCCCGCGGGCGAAGAGCCCCGAGGCGCCGGAGAACGCGTAGAGGACGAGGCACGACAGGAGCACGCGCCGCGGACCGATCCGATCCGCGAGCCGCCCGACCCACGGCGCCGCGAGCGCGATGGCCAGCGCCGGCAGCGTCACCACGAGCCGCACGAGCCACTCGACACCGGACGTCGATGCGAACGCCCGGCGGATCGACGGCAGCGCGGGAGCGAGCGTGCTCCCCGAGATCACGGTGAGCGCGGAGCAGGCGAGGAGGGCCCCTCGCCCGAGCGCGGTGGACACGGCGGAGGCTCTCGGAGGTCGAATCATGGCGGCGGCTGGACTTAATATACAACGTACACTAAATCTTGGGTCATGACCGAACGCTGGCTGCTTCGTGGTGCAACGGTGGTGACGTGCGACGACGCGATCGGGGACCACCCCCGCGCCGACGTCCTGATCGAAGGAGGGAAGATCGCGGCGATCGGGCCCGACCTCGCGGTCTCGGACGCGCGCGTGCTCGACGTCGAAGGCAAGATCGTCATGCCCGGGCTGATCGACACGCATCGCCACACCTGGCAGACGCCGCTGCGAGGGCTGGGCGCGGACTGGACGGTGATGGACTACCTGAGCGCCGTCCGGGTGAAGCTCTCACCCCACTTCCGCGCGGAGGACGTGCACGTGGCGAACCTCGCCGGCGCGCTCGAGGCGCTCGACGCCGGGATCACCACGATCGTCGACTACTCGCACTGCATCGCCTCACCCGAGCACGCGGACGCGGCGATCGACGGCCTCGAGAAGGCGCGCGCGCGCGCGCTGTTCGCCTACGGCCTCGCCCCCGGAGCGGAGCCGAGCGCGGCGCTGCCCGACACCGAGGCGCGCCTCCGCGACGCCGCGCGGCTGAGGCGCGCGCGGCTCGCCTCGGACGCCGGCCTCGTCCGCATGGGCATCGCGCTCACCGAGATGCAGGTCCCGTGGGAGCAGAGCAAGCAGGAGATCCACGCCGCCCGCGGGCTCGGCGTCCCCATCACCCTCCACTGCTCCGCCTGGCCGGTCGACAAGAGCGAGGTGCAGCTCATGGCCGGCGAGGGGCTCCTCGGCTCCGATCTCCTCTACGTGCACTGCACGTTCTCGTCGGAGGACGATCTGCGTGCCATCCGCGACAGCGGCGGCGCGATCTCCGCGACGCCCGAGACCGAGCTCCAGATGGGCATGGGCTTCCCCGTCGTCGGCCGCGCGCTCCGCGCGGGCGTCCGCTGCTCGCTCGGCTGCGACGTCGTCTCGAGCAACGGAGGCGATCTCTTCACCGCCATGCGCCTCGCGCTCCAGGTCGAGCGCGGCGCCGAGAACGCGCGCGTCGGCCTCCCGCAGTCGCTGCCGTTCAAGGCGGCGCGCGTGCTGCGCATGACCACCCTCGACGCCGCCGAGTCGATCGGCCTCGGCGCGATCACCGGCTCGCTCCGGCCGGGCAAGGACGCCGATGTCGTGGTGCTGTCGGCCGACCGGCTCAACCTGACCCCGATCGCGCGGCCGCGCGACTCGGTCGTGATGCAGGCGCATGCGGGCAACGTCGAGACGGTCTTCGTGCGGGGCCACGCGGTGAAGCTCGAGGGCGTCCTCCTCGGCCACGATCTCGCCGCGCTCCGCCGCCGTCTCGTCGCCTCGCGCGACGCGGTGCTCGCGCGGGCCGGCGGCGCGGCCGATCTGCTCGGCGACATCGCGAAGCTCGGCGAGCACTGGGACATGGGCGGCGCCGCGATCC
The DNA here is from genome assembly GCA_039809525.1 of Labilithrix sp. Taxonomy (GTDB): domain Bacteria; phylum Myxococcota_A; class Polyangia; order Polyangiales; family Polyangiaceae; genus Labilithrix. The sequence goes on from JBDHVD010000127.1 coordinate 14,456, forward strand.
CGAACGCCGCCAGCACCTGAGCGCGGTCAGCGGCTGCGACCGCTCTTGCCGAGGCGCACCGCGATGCCGTCCAGCATGAACGAGAGGCTCGACTCGAACGCCTGATCGACGTCCTCTCCCGGCATGTGCGGGAGCACGTGCGCGATGCCGGGATACTCCGACGGCGGCATCGCGCGCGCCGCGTCGAGGAAGCGGCGCATCATCGGCCGCTTCTCCCGGCCGCGCGCGGCCCAGCGCTCTTCGCGCCGGACGGTCGCCGCCAGCCACGAGAAGAACGTGTTGTGGAGGGCGGCCGCCTCCTTCCACGTCGCGCCTTCTTCGTGGAGCTTCGTCACCACCGCGTCGAGGATGACGAGCGTGCTCGCCACCGCGGGCCCCTCTTCGAGGAGCAGGTCCATCACCCCGCGATGCGCGCGCCCCGCGTCGCGGACCTCGCGCGCGAGCCCCCGGAGGAACGCGCGCGCGGAGACGCCGCGGTCCGGCAGCTTCACCCCGGACATGACGCGATCGACCACCAGGAGCGCGAGCTCGTCGCGATCGCCCACGTGCCGGTAGAGGGCCATCGGCGTGGCGTCGAGCGCGTCGGCGAGGGCGCGCATCGTCAACGCCTCCATGCCGCCCTTGCGCACGATGGCGACCGCCGCCTCGACCGCGCGCTCGCGCGAGAGGCGCGGCGGACGCCCCGCCGTCCTGCGCGCTTCTGCCTCCTCCGGCTCGCCCGCGGCGTCGCGACGTACCATCGTCCCCCGCTCTTATAGCCCACCGGCGCACGAACGTGATGTTTCGCCAGGTCAAGCCTCCTCGCCGCGCCACCGGTCTGCTACTGGACGATCCTGCGGATGGAGCCGCGCCCAGCACATCAATCCGTCGAAGGGCTCCGCGCGCGCCTCGAGCAGCGCATCGCCGGTCTCCATCGCCCCGTCGTCGCGGACCTGATGCGCGTCTTCATCGAGGTGTCGCTCCTCGAGTGCGAGCTCGCGCTCTGGTCGCTCGAGTTCGCGTTCGACGAGGACGAGGGGCGCATCGCCCGGTTCGAGGCGCAGTTCGCCGAGTGGGACGCGCGCGACCCGTCGACCGCCGCGATCGCGGGCTACGAGCTGCGCGTGCTCCTCCCCCGCGTCATCCCGGTGCGCCGGCCCGTCGACGGCATCCGCGCGGCCGAGCGTGCGCTCGAGCTCGCCGGCCGCCGTCACGGCACCCTCGTCGCGCGCTTCGTCCGCGCGCTCTCCGATCTCGGCGCGTACCGCACGATCGAGCCGCTCGAGGCGGTCTCGGTCGAAGCGCACCTCCTCTGATCGTCAACCGAGCTCGCGCCCGATCAGCCGGCCGACGTCCGCGTGGGCCGCGGCGAGCGCCGCGAGCTCGCCGTGCCCGTCGCTCAGGTACGCCGCGACGAGGATCGGCGCGCGCCCCGGCGGCACCGCGATGGCCACGTCGTTGACCGCGCCGCGCTGGCCGCTGCCCGTCTTGTCGCCCACGGTCCAGCCCGCCGGCAAACCCGCGCGGAGCCGCTCCTTGCCCGTCTCGCAGGCGCGCAGCCAGCCGAGGAGCCGCTCGCGACTCGCGGCGGAGAGGACGTCGCCGCAGAGCACGCGGCGCATCGTCGTCGCCATCGCGCGCGGCGAGGTGGTGTCGCGCGGATCGGTCAGATCGTTGTCGTTCAGCGCCGGCTCGGTCCGATCGAGCCGCGTGACGTCGTCGCCGATCGCGCGAGCGAACCTCGTGAAGCCGGCCGGCCCGTCGATCTTCGCGAGCAGCAGGTTCGCCGCGGTGTTGTCGCTGACGGTGACCGCCGCCTCCGCCAGCGCCTCGACCGTCATCTGCCCCTCGGCGAGGTGCGCGCGCGCCCTCGGCGCATGCTCGAGCAGATCGCTCGCCCCGTACGGAACGCGCTCGTCCAGCGCGAGCCGCGAGCGATCGACCTCCGCGAGGACCGCCGCCGCGAGGATCCACTTGAAGGTGGAGCACATCGCGAAGCGCTCGTCCGGACGATGCGCGATCTGCCGGCCGCTCCCGGTGTCGATCGCGAACACCCCGAGCCGCCCGCCCGCGCGCGCCTCGATCTCGGCGAGGGGGCTCGGCGCGCGGCGCGGCCCCTCCGCGGGCGGGTTCGCCCGTGACGAGGTGCACGCCGCCGCGAGCGTGCCCAGGGCGGCTGCGAGGACCTCTCGACGCGTTGGCTTCCGGATCATGCGCGCGTGAACGCTCGCACGCCGGGACCCATTCCGCGAGCGCGTTCGCAATCCGGATGACGATCGTTCGCTTCGCGGATAGCGCGCTCCCGGCGCCGTCTTCCACCATCGAGGTTCCATGAAGCGCGTCGTCTTTGCCCTCGTCCTGGCGCTCGGGTTCGCGTGCTCGTCGAGCGAAGAGGCGCCGCCCGGCACCACCCCCGGGCCCGATGCCGGCGCGGACGCGAACGCGCCCGAGGCGCCCGCCCTCGGCTCGGCGCGGAGCGGCTCGCGCCTGAAGATCGTCCGCTACCAGGCGCCGGGCGACGTCTACGCGGAGCCGGCTCTGCGTGACGTCGAGCTCGGCCCGTGCACGCCGATGCAGACCGCGGACGACGCCGTACGCTGCGTACCGGACGATCGCGCCTACGTCGCGTTCGGCGACGGCGCGTGCAAGGTGCCGGTGGTGGTGAGCGACGGCGCGTGCGACGTGCGCCACGTGACCTCGCTCGAGGACGCGCCGCCGTCCGCGGCGGCATGCGATCTCCACGTGACGAAGCGCGCGCGCGTGTTCTCCGTCGGCGCGGAGCAGGCCGCCGCGACCGTGTACTTCGACGACGGCAACGGGTGCAGCGCGACGTCCGTGCCTCCGGGCGGGAAGGTGTTCGCCGCCACCGAGCTCGCGCCGTCGCGGATGGTCGCGCTCGAGAAGAAGGACGAGGCCATCGGCCGCGTCGCGGTGCGCGTCGTGACGTCCGAGGACGGGCTTCGCCTGCCGCTCGGCCTCGTCGACGCGGCGAGCGGCAAGTCGTGCTCGTTCTACCGAGCCGGTGACGGACAGGATCCGCTCGAGAGCGAGAGCACGACGGTCGCGTGCGTCCCGGGCCCCGCCGCGATCGGCATGAAGACGAAGGCGCGCTGGGCGGACGACTCGTGCACCAAGCCGGCCGCCGGTTTCGTCGACGCGTGCGCGAGCGCGCCGTCCTACGTCGAGCTCCGCGACGGCTCGGACGCGCCCGGATGCGCGGGGAAGAAGACCCTCCACGCCGCGGGCGCGCAGCTCTCGACCGTGTTCGCCGGCGACTCCACCGTGTGCGGCGCGACGAACATCGAGCAAGACTTCGTGCAGTCGTACTGGTCGGCCGGCGATCCGCTCCCGCTCGCCTCGTTCGCCACCGTCGAGCGCACCGTCGCAGGCTCCGGAAGGCTCCGCGCCGTCAGCTACGTCGCCGACGGAAAGAAGGTGCTCGACGGCTTCGTCCCGCGGCTCGTCGACGGCGACGACGCCTGCGTTCCGGCCAGCGTCGACGGAGTCATGTACTGCTTGCCGAGCGCGTTCACCATCGTGCCCGACGCCGCCGATCCGTCGACGCGACTCTTCGCCGATGCCGCGTGCACGAAGCGCGTCGCCTTCAGCGGCTCGGAGTGCCACCGGAAGCCGCGCTTCGCCATCGTGCCTGGCCCGAGCTTCGGATGCGGCGCCGTCCCCATCCCGGTCGTCACGCGCATGTACGAGATCGGCGCGCGCCCCGCTGCGCTGTACGCGACGATCGACGGGGCCTGCCAGCCGAGCGACACCGCGCCGGGCCTCGACACCTACGAGCTCGGCGCCGAGATCAGGCCGTCCGACGTCCTCGTGCGTCTCGAGGCGAAGGAGCTCTGAGCTCCGCGTCCTCCCGGAGAGAGGGGCTGGTCCCGCCGATCACCTCGCGCAGGCCTTCGTCGTATCGACGTCCCGGGAAGAATTCGTATGCTGCGCGGCGGAGCACTTCCCGCCATGACCGAGCTCCCGTTCGAGGTCCGCTTCGCGATTCTCCTCACGCTCGCCGGCTACGGCATCGGCAGCGCGGTCGCGATGCTCGTCAAGGCGCGGCGCGCATCGAAGCGAGGCGAACGCTACGTCTTCGCGTGGTGGGACGGCGGCGGCTTCTCGAAGGGTCGGGCCGTGGCGCCGCGATGGGTGCTGGCACTCACGGCGCCGATGGTCGTGATCTCCGCCGTCATCGTGTGGGGCCTCGTGACGAGGCGCTGGCCGAGGCCCGACCTCGTCTTCGAGATTCCTCCCGGGTGGCTCGACGTCTCCGCCGATCGTCCCGCCTCGAGCTACGACCGCCTGCCCGTCGCGTTTCGCGATCCGGTGCGCACGGCCGCTCAGGGGGTGAAGCGCTACGCGGTCGATCTGGAGCACCTCGACGAGCGGCAGGGCACGTTCCCGTCATTCTCCGCGGGCTACGTCCACGGCGACGGTGAGGTCTCCGAAGCGACCATGCGAGCGCTCGTCCGGAGGAGCCTCGGCGACGAGGGGATCGATCCGCCGCAACGCGAGACGATCGAGCTGCGGTCCACGCAACAGCCGGTGATGCGCGGCGCGTGCGCCGAGACGCGGCCAGGCCTGCTCACGCAGGAACGACGCGACCACACTTGTCCTCGACGGTGTAATGGATCGTCTGCGCGACGATCCAGCCGTTCTCGATCACGAACGAA
>JBDHVD010000128.1:0-19030 GCA_039809525.1 Labilithrix sp.
ACGAGGATCTTCACTGCCGTCTGGTTGTCGCGGCTCGTGGTGAAGATCTTCGTGCGGTGCGTCGGGACGGTCGTGTTCTGCGGGATCAGCTCCTCGAAGTAGCTGCCGAACGTCATGATGCCGAGCGCGTGCGGCGTGACGTCGAGGAGGACCATCTCCTGCTTGTCGTCGACCAGCGCGGCGCCCTGGATCGCGGCGCCGAGCGCGACGACCTCGTCGGGGTGCACGCCCTTGTTCGGGTCCTTCTCGAAGAAGTGCTGCACCGCCTGCTGGATCTTCGGCATGCGCGTCATGCCGCCGACGAGCACCACTTCCTCGATCTCGTCCTTGCCCAGCTTCGCGTCCTCGAGCGTCTGCCGGCAGATGTCGACGGTGCGCTCGATGAGATCGTCGGAGAGCTCCTCGAGCGTCTTGCGCGTCAGGGTGCGCTGGAGGTGCAGCGCCTCGTTGCGACCGCTCGAGATGATGAAGGGGAGGTTCACCTCCGTCTCGCGCACGCTCGACAGCTCGCACTTCGCCTTCTCGGCCGCGTCCTTCAGGCGCTGGAGGGCCATCCGGTCCTGACGGAGATCGATCTGGTGCTCCTCCTTGAAGCCCTGGACGAGCCAGTCGATGATCCGCGCGTCGATGTCCTCGCCGCCGAGGAACGTGTCGCCCGCGGTGGCGATGACCTTGAAGACGCCGTGCGCGCCGATCTCGAGGATCGAGATGTCGAACGTGCCGCCGCCGAAGTCGTAGACGGCGACCGTCTTCTCGATGTTGCGGCCGAACCCGTAGGAGAGTGCCGCGGCGGTGGGCTCGTTGATGATGCGGATGACGTCGAGGCCCGCGATCTCGCCGGCGTCCTTCGTCGCCTGACGCTGGTTGTCGTTGAAGTACGCGGGGACGGTGACGACCGCCTTGGTGACCGGCTCGCCCAGGTAGTCCTCGGCGATGACCTTCATCTCCTGGAGGACCATCGCGCTGATCTCGGGGACGCTGAACTCCTTGTCCCGGAGCACGATGCGCACGTCGTTGTGCGGGCCCTCGACGATGCGATAGCTGGACGTCGCGACCGCGTTCTTCACCTGCGGCGAGTTCCACTTGCGGCCGATGAGGCGCTTGGCCGCGTAGACCGTGTTCTCGGCGTTGGTGATCGCCTGGCGCTTGGCGATGTGACCGACGAGCCGCTTGCCCGCCTCGGTCACCGCCACCATCGACGGCGTCGTCTTGTATCCACCGCGGTTCGGGATCACGACGGGTGTCCCGTTCTCCACGATGGCGACGCACGAGTTCGTGGTGCCGAGGTCGATGCCGATGACCTTCTCCATTCCGCGGTCTCCTTCGTCCAGACGAAAGCCTACACCGCTACGCGGTGAACCAAGAACAAAGAACGGGGTCGGGAGAGCCGGGGAACGCCAGGGATTCCCGGTACCTGCTACGCCGCCGTCCGCCCGCGGACCGCGCCGGGACCGACTTCGCGAGGGCCGTCAGCCCTTGCCGCTCTTCTTCAGCAGCTCCTGGAGCTTCGCGTTCTTCGGGTCGATCTTCTCCGCGGCCTCCGCCGCGCGGCGCGCCGACACCGTGAGCCCGGCCTTGACGTAGATCTCCACGAGCACCAGGTGATGGCCGATCACCTGCGGGGCGAGCGCGATGGCCTGCTTCGCGTGCTCGGCCGCCTGGTGCAGGTCGGGGTCGGGGCAGCGGACCATGGCGCGGGCCGCACGCTCGTGCGCGTGGGCGTCGTCCATCTTGATCTTGGCCACCTTCTGCCAGTTGCGCGCCGCCTCGGGCCAGTGCTGCGCGCGCTCCTCGTAGATCGCCTGCTTCTGGTAGCTCTCGCCGAGGATCGTGTCGGCCTGGTTCTTGATCTCCTGGTAGCGCATCGCCAGGCCGACGTCGTCCGGGGCGAACTTCACCGCGAAGCTCAGCGAGCTCGCCGCCGAGACGTAGTCGTTCTTCGCGAGCGCCTCCTCGGCGGCGGTCACGTACTTCTGCGCCTGCGCGAGCGTCGCGTGCTCGATGCGCTGCTCGTAGCGACGCTTCAGGGCATCGACGGCGTCGTTCGGGTTCGAGTACCGGAGCGGGTCCGGACGGGTCGAGACGGGCTTCGGGATCGACGGCGAGGGCGGCCGGATCGACGCGCCGCCGGTCAGCCGCCGGGCGAGCGCCTCGCGACGCGCCTGGAGCTCGGCCGCAGACGGACCGCTCGGAGCGGACGGCCGCGCAGGCGGCACCGAGACGGCGGCCGCCGCGGGAGCAGGTACGGACATGCCGTTCCCCCCGCGCGGCGGCGGAGGCGGCGGCGACGGCGGGGCCTGCGCGCTCGACTCGGCGATCGCGCGCTCGAGCATCGCCTCCATGCCGCGCGTCGTCGCGACCTCGTCCAGGTACGCGTCGTAGTCGAGACGCTTGGCCGCGTCCGTCAGCGTGTCGTGCGCCTCGGTGATGCGCGTGAAGAGGACCTCCATCTTCGGCTTGAAGTCACCGAGCTTCTTGCCGAAGTACCGGTCGGGGTGGAAGTAGCCCGCGAGCTCGAAGTACGCGCGCTTGACCGTCTTCTTGTCCGCTTCCTTCGTGACGCCGAGCAGCGTGTAGTGATCGAAGTCGTCGAGGCGAAAGAAGTAGTCGAGGACGCGTCGCTTCTGCTCGGGCGTGAGATCGGCGGCCGACTCGAGCTCCTTCGGATCGTACTTCGGGGCGATCAGCCCTCCGCCGAGCTCGGGCATGACGGCCTTCGGCTTCTCCACCGGCGGCGGCGGGGCGGGCGGGGGCGCGTGCGGATCGATGCGCTCGATCACCCCGAGCTTCTCGAGCTTCTCGAGCGCGCGCTCGACGGAGAACTCCGGCAGACCGGTCTCCCGGGCGAGGTCCTTCATTCCGAGCCGGCCGTCGATGCGGGTCAGGAGGAACCCGTCCATCGGGTCGAGCTTGAACTTCCGGATGTCGACGTTCGCGACGAGCCGCGGGACTCTCTCCGCCATTTCTGCTTCTCGGCCCTCGCGCACCAGCATATCTGCCGACCGGGTGCGGCCGATAGCTGCAAACGGGTGACGTCGGCGGCGCCCTACAGTGTGGGGGCCCGCGCGAACCGCGGGTGCATCCACACCCAGTGCTCGGGCATCGCGCGGATCCGGCGCGAGAGCTCGTCGTTGATCCGCGTCGTGAGCGCACGCTCGCCCTCCTCGCCGGGCGCGAGGTCGGACGTGTCGATGCGCGTCGCCGTCAGCCGAGGTCCGGGCGCGACCGTTCCGACCACGACGGCGGCGCCGGTCCGGAGCGCGAGGCGCGCGGGGCCGACCGGCGTCGGCGCGGGCGCGCCGAGGAACGGCGCCTCGATCGAGGGGACGCGCGAGGCGAGGTCCATCGGCACGCCGAGCATCCCGCCGGAGCGGAGCGTGCGGAGCAGCGCGGCCGCCGAGCCGGGCGCCGATCGCCAGACCACGCGGACGCCGCGTCCGCCCCGCAGCCGCTCGTAGATGCGCGTCAGCCGCGGGTCGTACGCCTCGCGCGCGATCGTGGCGAACGGCAGACCCGCGTCGACGAGGGTCGCGGCGACGCGCTCCCACGGACCGAGGTGCGCGGAGGCGAAGACCATCCCGCGGCCGGGCGCGAGCGCGTCGTCGAGCACCGCGCGCGCACCGTCGCCGAAGGGCAGGGGCGCGAGCGGGCGCGCCGGGTCGAGCATCGCGACCGCGTCGCCGAGATGCCGGCCGAGCACGCGATAGGTGCGCCGCACGAGCGCCCGCCGCTCGCGTCGATCGAGCTCGGGGAACGCGCGCGCGACGTTCTCGTCCGCGACGCGACGCGCCGAGGGCAGGGCGGCATGCGCGAACGCGCCGAGCGCGGCGCCCGCGGCCCGGAGCACGCCGGGCGGGAGCCGCGTCGCCAGGGCGATCGACACCTCGGCGGCGATCCAGATCGCGTCGTTCTTCACGCGCTGGGCCAGCGTCCACTTGCCGCCTTCGCGTACGTCGAGCGCCGCGTCCATCGCGCGCGACTCTACCGCATCGAGGGGATCGGCGCGTCGTGCTCGACCGCGGGCTGCCCGTCGGGGCAGGAGCCGCACGTGCGCCGGACGCGATCGCGCGCGCCGACGAGCCTCCGCTTCGCGTCGTCGCACCGATCGCGCTCGGCCTCCGCGGTGAGGCTGCACAGCTTGCCCGTGGCGCGGTCCATCGAGCCGAGCGCGCGGCACACGTTGATGCAGTCGCCGCGAGAGAACTCGAGGTCGCGCTGCGCCCGCGCGATCTCGTCCTTCGCCTGCTCGATCGCCACCTCGCGCGAGACGGGCGCGCCGGTCGCGCCGCCGGGCATCGTCGCGGGGCTCGGAGGCGGAGGGGCCGGCGCGGCCGCGTAGCCGGGCTGCTGCGCCGCGGGCTCGGCAGGGGCCTGCGATGCGCCTGCACCGGACGCGGACTGTTGCGCGGCAGGCGCCTGCGCGTCACGGCTCTTCGACGCGGCGCACGCGGTGACGAGCGACGCGACGGCGATGCACGATGCCGCGCGCTTCACGGCGAGCCCCCGTCGCGGCTCGCGAGCGAGCGCTGGATGACCTGGTCCTGGATCTTCACGACTTCCTCGAGGAGCTGGATGGCCTTCTCCCGCGCGCGCGCCGCCTCCTCCGCCTTGCCCGCGTCGGCAAGGCCCTCGGCGGTCGCTTCCATCACGAGGCCCTGCACCTCGACGAGGTGGCCGCGGAAGTACGTGGCGTCGGGCGCGTGGCCCAGCCCTTCGTCGATCGCCTTCGTCGCCGCCGCGAGCCCGCCGCGTTTCAGCTCGAGCTCCGCGAGGCGCGCGTAGGCGTCGGCGAGCACCTCCTCGACCTCGGGCGCCTTGCGCTCGGGGTGCGGGCGCCTGGCGGCGACGAGGCGCTCCATCGAGGCGATCGCCCCGGGCAGATCGCCCGCGTCCTCCTTCAGGTTCGCCTGGTGGTGCAGCGCGCGCGCCTCGGAGAGGAACGCCATGATGTCGGTGTCGATCGGCGGCGACGCGCCCTGATCGTCGCCGCTCTTCTGCGCGCAGCCGACCGCGATCGCGACCGCAGCGGCGACGAAGAAGAGGACGAGCGCGAGGGCGAGCTTCTTCGCGCGGGTCATCGCACGCCCCACTTCGCGAAGCGGTTGTCGCGGTAGTCCGACGCGCGAGCGATCGCGATCTTGTCGATGCGCGCGCTCGCGTCGCCGCTCTTGAAGGGCTCGCCGAACAGCGGCTGCGTCGAGCGCGCACGCGCGAGCGGCACCTCCGCCGAGCCGGACGACTGCGCGCTCATCCACACGAAGACGCTCGCGGCGAGCGCGACGACGCCGGCGACCATGCCGAAGCGGACGCGGATGACGCGACCACCGTCGTCTCGCCGCGGCGCCGCCGGGGGCAGCGCCTTCTCGACGATCGCGCGGTGCTCGACCTCCGAGAGCGGCGCGGGGCTCCACGCCGCGTGCAGCGCGGCGACGAGCGGATCGGCGTCGAGCTCGCGCGACAGCTTCGCCGCGAGCTCGAGCTCCTCGGGCGACGCGACGTCCTCGATCATCTGCGCGTGCTCGTCCGCCGCGATCGCGCGCGGGGCGAACGCGGCGCGCAGCGAGCGCGCGAGGTCGGCGTCGGGATCGTCGACCGACGCATCCTCGAGCGCGTCGCGGAGACGCTTCGAGGCCGCGAGCTCTTCCTCGCTCGGCGGGAGGTCGTCGTCGTGATCAGCCATCGTCGTCCCTCGACTTACCCTCTTCTCCTAGCGCCTTTTTCAAGGAAGCGATCGCGCGATGCAAGAGCACGTCGAACGTCGCCGGCGTCACCCCGAGCTCGGCGGCGACCTCCTCGCGCGGGCGCTCCTCGAGCACGCGCAGGCGGATGGCGCGCGCGTAGCGGGGGTTGATCCCCGCGAGCGCGTCCTCGACCTTCTTGCGTGCCGCGTCGCGGTCGCGCTGATCGCTCAGCTGCTGCTCGACGCTCGACGTGGGCGTCTGCGTCTGCGCGGCGTCCACCTCGCGCGCGAGGTCGTCCTCCTCGAACAGGACGATCCGCTTCTTCGCGCGCAGCTGATCGAGCGCGACGCGCAGCGCGACCGTCCGCAGCCAGGGATAGAACCCGACGTTCTGCCAGACGAACTTGCCGATGTTCGCGACGACCTTCGCGTACGTCTCGGCCAGCGCCTCCTTCGCCGCGGTCTCCGATCCGAGGCGGGGCAACAGGACGCTCCGGTAGAGCCCGGGACCGTACTTGTGGAGCAGCTCGCCGAGCGCCTTGCGGTCGCCCGCCTGGGCCTTCGCGACGAGCTCCTTGTCGATCGCGTCCGCCTCCGCGCGCTGCTGGGCGCGGGCGTCGTCGTCGGCGCGCGCCGGAGGTCGCACGGCGGAGGCTCCCCGTTCCACGCGCCGCAGCATAGAACCGCGCGCCGGCCAGGTGGCCCTTTTCGGTGCGAAGGGGAATGCGGCCGCGCAGCTCACGATGGAAGAACGCGGCCCGGGCCGGGGCCTTACATCGCCCGGGCGCCTCGATTATGAGGACGGCCATGCCCCTGGCCCGCCGCGTCACGGCCGTCCTCGCGTTCGCCCTGGCCTCGTCCTCGGCGGCCGCGTCCGCGGACGTGACCATCCCCTTCACGAAGACCACCCTGCCGAACGGGATGACCGTCATCTTCCACGAGGAGCACGCGGTGCCCATCGTGGTGGTGAACGTCTCGTACAACGTCGGATCGCGCTACGAGGCGCAGGGCCGGACGGGCTTCGCGCACCTGTTCGAGCACCTCATGTTCATGGGGACGCGGCGCGCGCCGACGAAGGCGTTCGACGCCTGGATGGAGAGCTCGGGCGGCTGGAACAACGCGTGGACCTCGCAGGACCGCACCGACTACTACGACGTCGCGCCGCCGACCGCGGTCGATCTCCTGCTCTGGCTCGAGGCCGATCGCCTGCGCGATCTCGGCCCGCTCATGACGCTCGACAAGCTGAACGCGCAGCGCGAGGTGGTTCGCAACGAGCGGCGCCAGACGAGCGAGAACACGCCTTACGGCAAGGTCGAGCTGCGGCTGCCCGAGCTGCTCTATCCGCCGGGACACCCGTACCACCATCCGGTCATCGGCTCGCACGAGGACCTCGAGGCGGCGACGGTCGACGACGTGAAGCAGTTCTTCGCGAAGAACTACGATCCGGCGAACGCGTCGCTCGTCGTCGCCGGCGACTTCGACCCGGTGAAGGCGAAGGCGGCGATCGAGAAGTGGTTCGGCAGCCTGCCGTCGCGGGGCAAGCCCGTCGATCCCGGCGCGCCCGGCTTCAGCGACACGAAGACCACGCTGACGAGCGTGGTGCGCGAGACGATCCCCGACGACGTCGAGCTGCCCAAGGTCGTGATGGCCTGGCAGTCGCCGAAGCACTTCGCTCCGGGCGACGCGGAGCTCGACCTCCTCGCCACCGCCCTCGCCACGGGCAAGGCGAGCCGCCTCTACAAAGCGCTCGTCTACGACCAGAAGATCGCGCAGAGCGTGTCGGCCGGGCAGGACTCCGGCGTGCTCGGCTCGCGCTTCGAGGTCGACGTCATCGCGCGTCCGGGGGTGGACCTCGCGAAGCTCGAGGCGGCGATCGACGCGGAGCTCGCGAAGGTGCGCACCGCACCGCTCGCCGACGACGAGCTGGTGCGCGCGAAGAACCTCGTCGAGACGTCGTTCGTGACGCGCCTCCAGGGCGTGCGCGAGCGGGCGTCGCTCCTCAACATGTACGAGGCCGAGCTGCACGATCCCGGCTTCGCGCCCAAGGACCTCGAGCGCTACCGCGTGGCGACCAAGGAGGGCGTCAAGGCGACGGCGGAGAAGGTCCTCTTGCCGAACGCGCGCGTCATCGTGCGCGTCGTGCCGAAGAAGGACGCGGCGAAGGAAGCGCCGAAGAAGGAGGAGAAGAAGTGATGCGCCGCGCGCTCGTCTCGCTGCTGATCCTCGCCGCCGCCTGCGGAGGCGAGGCCGCGCAGACCCCGCCTCCCGCGCCGGCCCGCCCCGCGGCATCCGCGGCGCCCGCGGCGCCCGCCGCGCAGGATCCGCTCGGCCCGAAGCCCGACGTCCCGCCGCCGGCGCCGTTCACGCCGCCGGTGCCCGTCGCGTACAAGCACGCGAGCGGCGTCACCGTCTGGCTGCTCGAGCGTCACGCGCTGCCCATCGTCTCGATGCAGATGACCGTGCGCAGCGGGGCAGCGGCCGATCCGAAGGGCAAGGGCGGTCTCGCGAGCATCACCGCGAACATGCTCGACGAGGGCGCGGGCAAGCGCGATGCGCTCGCGGTGGCGCGCGATCTCGATCGCCTCGGCGCGACGCTCGCGACGGGCGCCTACGGCGACTACTCGTTCGCGCACCTGACGGTGCTGAAGAAGAACCTCGCGCCCGCATCGGCGATCTTCGGCGACGTCGTCGTCCGGCCGACGTTCGCGCCGGTCGAGTGGCAGCGCGTGAGCAACCTCTGGAAGAACGATCTGCGCCAGCGGCAGAGCGATCCGAACGCGGTCGCCGCCGTGGTCACGCAGGTGCAGCTGTTCGGTCCCGCGCATCCCTACGGTCACCCGACGACCGGGACGACGAAGTCGGCCGCAGGCATCTCGCTCGACGACGTGAAGGCCTTCTACAAGCAGGCGTGGCGACCCGACGCCGCCACGCTCGTCGTCGGCGGCGACGTCACGCGCGCCGAGCTCGATCCGGTGCTCGACGCCACGTTCAACGGCTGGAAGCCGCCGGCAGGCGCGCCCGCCGCCCCGGCTGCGCCGCAGGAGCGCGAGGCGAAGAAGCGCCGCGTCGTCGTCGTCGACCGTCCCGACGCCCCGCAGTCGGTCATCGCCGTCACGCGCCTCGGCGTCGTCGCCGGCGACTCGAAGACCGCGCCGCTCTCGCGCGTGAACGCGGCGCTCGGCGGGAGCTTCACCTCGCGCCTGAACCAGGACCTCCGCGAGGAGCACGGCTGGAGCTACGGCGCGAGGTCGCGCCTCTCGTGGAACGCGATGCCCGGCATGTTCGTGGCGCAGGCCGCGGTGCACACCGAGCACACCGGCGAGGCGCTGAAGGCGATGATCGCCGACATCGACGAGCTCGCGAAGAAGGGCCTGACCGGCGACGAGGTCGACAAGACGCGCCTGCTCGCGCGGTCGGAGCTCGTCGAGTCGTACGAGACGGTCGAGGCCGCCGTGGCGCGCCTCGCCCGGAACGCGGGCATCGGTCTGCCGCCCGATCAGGACGCGCTCACGAGCGCGCGCGTGCAGTCCGCGACGAAGGACGAGCTCGGCAAGCTCGCCGCCTCGCACCTCGGGCTCGAGGACGCGGTGATCGTCGTGGTCGGCCCCCGCGCGAAGCTCGAGCCGCAGCTGAAGGCCATCGGCATCGAGAAGCCCGAGATCGTGGGACCCGAAGGACAATGAGCACGCCCATCGCCCTGGCGCCCGGCGCCGAGAACAACGCGTTCGCCTCGATGCTCGCGGATCTGGTCCGCCAGAACCTCGAGAGCAAGCCCCACAAGAAGAAGGACTTCGACGCGCTCGAGGGCACGGTCGCGCTGGTCGCGGACGACGCGGACGTCGCGCTCACGCTCGAGTTCAAGAAGGGCGAGCTCGTCCTCCACGACGGCATCCGCGGCGTCCCGGACGTCGCGGTCCGGGGCACCTCGGACGCGATCATGGCCCTGTCGAACGTCCCGCTCACGCGTCCGCTGGCGCTGCCGGTGCCCACCGACCGGGCCTCGCTCGACGTCCTCCGGGACATGGTCCGCGCCACCCGGACGGGAGAGCTGAGAATTTACGGCATGCTGCGTCACTTCGGCTTGCTCTCCCGGCTGACTCGGGTAATGAGCGTCAACGGTTGAGCGCGCGCGCCGCCGCGGGAGACGTCCAACGGGTCCGGTCGACCCTGGACAAACTCGCAGCGGAAGCGCCTTGACAGCGGTTGGGGCGGCGGGTAGCTTGCGCGGCCCCGAAGGTGGCGAAAAGCCGCCCATTTGCTACGCTGACCTGGAGATCGAAGGTTCATGGCCGTCCACATCCGCCTCGCCCGTGCGGGCACCAAGAAGAAGCCCTTTTACCGCGTGGTCGTCACCGACCAGCGGAGCCCTCGCGGCGGACGGTTCCTCGAGAACATCGGGACCTTCGATCCCGCCAAGAAGACCGAAGAAGCGCCGCTCAACGTCAACGCCGAGCGGCTCGCGTACTGGCGTAGCAACGGCGCCGTCCCCTCGGACACGCTCGAGCGACTCCTCAAGCGGGCCTCGAAGCTCCAGCCTGCAGCGGCGAAGTAAGAAACCTCTCGTTCTTCTCCCCGAACCGGAGGGAGAGCCGCCATGGCGCTGAAAGAGCTGATCAAAGCGATCGCGATGGAGCTCGTGGACCATCCCGATCAGGTGGTCGTCACCGAGATCGCGAGCGAGCACAACTGCCTGATCGAGCTGCGTGTGGCGAAGGACGACGTCGGGAAGGTCATCGGCAAAGAAGGCCGAACCGCCCAGTCCATGCGCACGATCCTCGCCGCCGTCTCGACGAAGCTCGGCAAGCGAGCGCATCTCGACATTGTCGATTGAGGGGCGCCGTGCGCCCCGACCGTGACCCCGGGAGCCCCGGGAGCAACCCCGGAGCGAACCCCGGAAATCCCGGAAGCCCCGGGAGCAACCCGGGAAGCGACGCCGGACCGGACGACTGGGTACCGCTCGCCGAGATCGCGCGCCCGCATGGCGTGCGTGGCGAGGTGCGCCTGCGTCTGTTCAACAAGGCGAGCGACACGCTCCTCGCGCAGGAGGAGGTCCTCGTGCGGCTCCCCGACGGCGAGGAGCACGAGGTCTCGGTCGATGCCGCGCGGCGCGCGGACGACGCCATCCTCATGAAGCTCTACTCGGTCGACGACCGCGATCGTGCCGACGAGCTGCGGGGCGCGCTCGTCTGCGTGCGCCGTCGCGACTTCCCGCCGGCCGAAGAGGGCGAGTTCTACGCCGTCGACGTGCTCGGCGCCGAGGTCCTGCTCGACGGGAGCCGCATCGGGACGGTGAAGGAGATCGTCACGTACCCGACGGTGGAGACGCTCCTCGTCGCGGCCGACGACCAGAAGGGCGACTGGGAGGTCCCGCTCAACGCCACGTACGTCGCGAGCGTCGACGTGGCGAAGAAGGTCGTGGTCCTCGCGACGCTCGACGAGATCGAGCGCATCCCGCCGAAGAAGAAGAAGCCGAAGGCGCAAGCGAAGGAATGATTCGATGAGGGTCGACCTCGTCACGCTCTTCCCCGAGCTCTTCGAGACCTTCCTCGCGACGAGCTTCGTCGGCCGCGCGCGCGCGGGTGGACAGCTCGAGGTGCGGACGAGGTCGCCGCGCGAGCTCGGCCTCGGGAAGCACAAGAGCGTCGACGACACGCCCTACGGCGGCGGCAGCGGCATGGTGATGCGCGTCGACGTGCTCGTCGCGACGATGGAGGCGCTCGACGCCGATGCGGCGGCCGCGGGGCAGCCGCGCGCCCGGCGCATCCTGATGACCCCGCAGGGCAAGCCGTTCGCGCAGCCGGCCGCGGTGCGCCTCGCGGCGGAGCCCGCGATCATGCTCGTCTGCGGGCGCTACGAGGGCTTCGACGAGCGCGTGCGTTCGTTCGTCGACGAGGAGATCTCGCTCGGCGACTTCGTGATGACCGGCGGCGAGGTCGCGGCCATGGCGATCGTCGAGGCGACGGTGCGCCTCCTGCCGGGCGTCCTCGGCAACCTCGAGTCGACGCGCGAGGAGTCCCACGGCGAAGAGGGCCTGCTCGAGTACCCGCAGTACACCCGCCCGGCCGAGTTCCGCGGGCAGACCGTCCCCGAGGTCCTCTCGTCGGGCAACCACGCGGAGATCGCGAAGTGGCGCAAGAACGAAGCGATCGCGAAGACCCGCCTCCGCCGCCCGGACCTCGCCAAGTGACCCGCCTCGCGATCGCCCTCGTGCATCACCCGGTCCTCGACGCGCAGGGCGGCGTCGTGACGAGCACGCTCACGAACATCGACGTCCACGACCTCTCCCGGAGCGCGAAGACGTACGGCTGCACCGACTTCTTCGTCGTGCACCCGATCGAGGCGCAGCGCGACCTGTGCGCGCGCATCGTCGAGCACTGGACGACGGGTTCGAGCAGCAAGCGCATCCCCGATCGCAAGGACGCGCTCGCGCTCGTGCGGATCGTGCCGGCGATCGCCGACGCCGCCGCGGCGCTCGGCAACCCGCGCATCTGGGTGACCGCGGCGCGCACGCTGGGCAGCCCGCTCTCGTGGCCGGACGCACGACGCTCGCTGGAGGACGATCCGCGCCCCGTGCTGCTCCTGTTCGGCACGAGCTGGGGGCTCGCGCCGGAGATCACCGACCGCGCGGACGCGGTGATCGCGCCGATCGACGGCGGCTCGGGGTGGAACCACCTCAGCGTCCGCGCCGCATGCGCGATCGCGCTCGACCGGCTCCGCGGCTGATCCGGCGGACGCGGCCTGGCACAGATCGGCGCGCGGATCGAGCCGGAGACCGCGCGCGGACGCGGGCACGCGCGTTGCTCGCGCGGCGGCACCATGCGCCTCCTCGTCCTGCTCTCCGCCGCCGTGATCGCCGGCTGCTCCGCCCCTGCGTCCGAGCCCGCGCCGGGCTCCGTCCAGACGCTCCCTTCGCGCTGCGAAGGGCTCCCGAGCTTCGCCGAGGCGACCTCGCGGCTCGATGCGAAGCTCGCCGAGCGCGCGCGCGGCGCGACGTTCGCGGAGCCCGCGGCGGCGTACGCATCGGAAGCGCCGCTCGCCCTGGGCTACGCCCTCGCCGGGGCCGGCGATCCGAACGACGACCGGTTGAAGGTGCCGCGCATCCTCCGCTCGAAGGAGGAGGTGCAGGCCGACTCGACGATCGCGTGGATGCTCGACGCGCTGACCGTGGACTGGGCGTCGGAGGCCGTCGCCGTCGTCGAGGAGCATCCGAGCGACACGCGCTACCGCTACGCCGTCGACAGCGAGACGTTCCGCGTGGTCTCGGCGCGCGCGCACGCATGCCTCGCGGAGAGCGACGAGGCGGTCCAAGAGGCGGCGCTCGCGGCGACGCGGCCGCGGCTCTTCCGCGTCCCGCGCACGGTCACGCGCGCGGCGGCGGAGGCGGTCGCGACCGAGGCGTATCGTCCCGCGCTCCCGCGGGCGAGCGGCGCCTGCACGCGCGCGGAGGGGACCGTCTTCGCCGGCGGAGGCAACGCGTCCGTCGTCCGGCACGACGGCGGCGTGCGTCTGTACGTGAACGGCTTCAGCGCGATGACCGGCAACGTGTTCCACGTCGACTCGACGGACGACGGCGCGACCTTCGCGCCGAACGGATGGGACGCGAACAACCTGTCGAGCTTCGAAGGACGAGGACCGTACGCCGACGTCTACGGGCCGTTCGTCGAGCGGACGGACGCGGGGTTCCGCATGTCGGGCGTCGCCCTCGACTTCTCGACGCGCGAGGCGCGCATCGTCGAGATGCGCTCGCCGGACGGAAAGGCGTGGACGAAGGGCGAGAGGCTCGTCGCCGACGACGGCGACGTGTCGGGCGTCTCGCGCATCACCGTCGACGGCGAGGATCGCCTCTTCTTCGTGCGCGACGGCGCGGTGCGCCTCGCACGCCGGCGCGGCGAAGCCGCGTTCGTCCTCGATCCCGAGCCGGTGCTCGTGCCGCCGCCGGTGACGAGCGACGCGTTCGACGCGCTCGGGTACGTCGACACGTCGATCGTCCGCGCGGGCGATCGCTTCGTCCTCGTCGTCACGGCGGCGACCGGCGGGTACGATCGCCGGCTGCCGCTCCGGACCAGCATCGGCTACGCGACGTCGCCGGACGGCGTGCGGTTCGAGCGCAAGGGCGACCCGATCCTGGTGACCGAGCGGGACGACGAGCTCCGCGGCGTCGGCTCGCCCGCGGTGCTGCCGAGCGCCGGCGGGAGCGCGTTCACGCTGTTCTACACGGCGATCAACGGCGCGGCCGAGCCGCGCGTGGCGCGCGCGACGTGCGCGCTCGAGTGAGCTACCGCTTCTCGACGAGCGGCGCCTCGACGACGAGGCCGCCGGGGCGCCCCGCGACGCACTCGACGAGGACGATGCGCGCGGGATCCTCGGCCTTCGCGTGCACGAAGCGGATGCGCTTCGGCTCGAGGCCGCGACCGCGTAGCTCGCCGAGGAGCGTCGTCGCCTCGATCGCCGGATAGACGAAGCACGCGCGCGAGCGACGTCCGGCGACCCTCCGCGCGGCGTCGAGGAACACGCCGAGCGCGCCGCGCTTCGCCTGGGCGAGGGCAGGGGCGGGCGCGCGACCCCGCCCCGGTGGGACGTAAGGCGGGTTGCACACCACGAGATCGGCGCTGCCGGAATAGCCCGCGACGTCGCCGTTCACGACCTCGCCGCGATGGTTCCACCCGTTCTCGTCGACGTTGCGTGCGCACAGCGTGGCGAGGCGAGCGTCGATCTCGACGAACGTCACCTGCTCGACCGCGTCGAGGTGGAGGAGCGACAGGCCGACCGCGCCCACGCCGGAGCCGAGGTCCACCGCCCGGCGCACGCGGCGGGGCCTCGAGGCATGCGCGAATCCCGCGAGCAGCAGCGCGTCCACGTTGACGCGGTAGCCGGTCTTCTTCGCCGGCTGGTGGAGGACGAGGTCTCCTCCGAAGAGCGTGTCGCGGGTCGTCGAGGTCACGTCGTCGCGGTCACTTCTGCCACGGCCGGCGGCCGCGCAGACGCAGCGCGGTGACCGCGCCGGGGAACGTCTGCACCGTCGTCGTGCCGAGGAGCACGGTCTGGTTGTTGTAGTTGCCGATCGCGCTGATGCGGACGGGGACGCCGGTGGTCACGTTGAGGGTGCCGAAGAGGCCGAGCTTGCTGGTGCCGAGCCCGCCGCGCGACTTGTCGGGGAGCGGGTCCGACTCGTTCTCTCCGAAGTAGAACATGTCCGCCTCGTGCGCGGCATCGATGTCGACGGTGGCGCCCGAGAGGCGCTTGTCCGCGCAGTCGTGCACCTCGCCCGCGAGGAGGCCCTTGTCCTGCTTGACGGTGAAGCCGCCGGCGGCCGAGGCGACGGTGTTGATGTCCGTCGCGGCGACCACGGAGGGGTCGTACTCCACGACGTCGCCCGCCTGGACCTCGGCGTTCGAGAAGAAGATGTCGTAGTCGTAGAGCGCCGCCCACTCCGAGCCGCCGGTCGCGTCGGACGTCCTCACGATGAGGCGCGTCTCGGTCGGCACGCCCGGGTACGTGTACGCGCGGAACGTGCAGCCGCCGTCGGGGCACTTCTTGAGGTACGTCTCCTTCAGCACGTCGGTGTCGCTGTCCGAGGTCGTCGTCGCGGTGCCGATCGCCTCGCCGAGCGCGCCGTCCTCGCCCTGCTTGAAGATCTCGATCTTCACGCCCTTCGAGTCCTCGCCGCTGGAGAAGAGACGGACGTGGCCCTTCAGGGTGATCGTCTTCGGCGTGCCCATCGGCGCGGGCGCGTCGAGGCAGCCGAGATCGACCGTCGGATCGTCGGTCGAGTAGCGGTTCAGGCCCGTCCCACGCGCGACGGCCTGCGTCGGCTGCTGCACCCACGTGCAGCACGCATTCACCGTGCGCGGCGGCTTGCACTGCGCCGGGACCGCGCCCGGCGACGGGGTGCACGTCTCGCAGTACGCGTCCTTCTCGACCTTCGGTGCGCTGTCGCAGGTGGCGTTGCCGGAGGCCGTCGTCCCCGACGAGCTCGCGCCCGGGGTGTTGTTCGTCGAGCTGCAGGCGAGCGCGACGACGGACGCGAGGACGCAACCGAGGCCGGAAGAAAGGAGCGTACGGACGGGCTTCATGACCAAGGGTTTAGCCGAAAGCCGGTCGAGGTCCGTCTCAACATCGTTACGATCGCGCTAGAGTCCGGCCATGAGCCCATCTCCGCGCGAAGCCATCGTGGCCGAGGCGCGCCGTCTCGGGTTCGACGCGGTGGGCTTCGCCCGCGCCGACGTCCCCCTCGAGGCGGATTTCGCGCGCTACGAGCGTTTCCTCGACGGCGGGATGTTCGGGGAGATGGGGTGGCTCGCGTCGCTGCCGGAGGCGCGGCGGAGGGTCGACGGCGACCACGTCCTGCCGGGCGCGAAGACGGTGATCTGCCTCGCCCGGAGCTACGCGCGCGGGGCGAAGGACGAGGAGCAGGACCCGGTGTTCGCCCGCGGCATCGCGCGCTATGCCCGCGGGCGCGACTACCACAACGGCATGCGCAAGAAGCTCCGCACGCTCGCGAAGCTCGTGCGGAGCTTCGGCGCGGAGGCGCGCCCCTTGTGCGACGAGGAGCCGATCCTCGAGCGCGCGTGGGCGGCGCGCGCCGGCCTCGGCTTCGTCGGCAAGAACGGCCTGCTCATCGTGCCCGGCGTCGGCTCGCTCGTGCTCCTCGGCGAGGTCGTCACCACGCTCGCGATCGCGCCCGACGACCCCATCGCCGAGCGCTGCGGCTCGTGCACCCGCTGCCTCGATGCGTGCCCCACCGACGCGTTCGCCGCGCCGTTCGTGCTCGATCCGCGCCGCTGCATCTCGTACCTGACGATCGAGCATCGATCGGCGGTGCCCGGACCGCTCCGCGAGGGGATCGGCGCGCACCTCTTCGGCTGCGACGACTGCCAGACGGTGTGCCCGTTCAACGCGAGCCCGCGGAACAAGGAGCGCGACGCGGTGGTCGATCCGCGCTTTCTGCCCGATCCGCGCTGGCGCGACGTCACGCTCGCCGACCTCCTCGCGCTCGACGAGGAGGGCTTCGTGCGCCTGCGCGAGGGGAGCGCGATCGGGCGGGCGACCCGCGCGGGCCTGGCCCGCAACGCGGCCATCGTGATCGGCAACCAGGGCGACGCCACGGCCGTGCCTCATCTCGAGCGCGCCGCGCGCGAGCACGACAGCGCGGAGGTGCGCGAGGCGGCCGCGTGGGCGCTCGCACGCATCGCGGAGCGAGACGCTACGGGCAGCCGGTGACGAACTTCGCCGGATCGCACGCGCTCGCATCGAGCACGCACCCGCTGCCCGCAGCGCAGCAGAGCTGCGTCGTCGGGTTCTCGGGCGCGGCGCAGGCGGCCGTGCAGTTGCCCGCATCGCAGTAGATGACCGGACCGCACGCGCCGTTCTTGCGGCACGTGACGCTCGCGTCCTTGCCCGCGACGGCGACGCCGAGCGCGCACGCGTTGTTGTCGAGGCACTTCACGTCCGTCGCGGGAGCCGTCGCCTGGACGAGCCCGTTCTTGCACGTGTTGTCCGACGAGCAGACGACGTTGCACGCGGTGAGCGCGTTGCAGACGACGGAGGCGCCGCACGACTCCTTGCCCGAGCCGCCGCCGGCGTCGGTCCCGCACTGCACGTTGCACGTGCTCGCGTTGCACGTGACCGGCTGGTTCTGGCAGCTCGTGTCGCCCGAGCAGCGAATGTTGCACGCGCCCGCGTCGCACGCGACGCCCTGCATGCACGTGGCCGATCCGTTGCACGTCACGTTGCACGTCGATCCGCCGCACTCGACGTTCTGGTTCGAGCACGCGCCCGCGCCGCTGCACTCGACGTTGCACGCGCCGGCCTCGGCGCAGTCGACGCCGAGCGCGCACGAGGCCGCGCCGGCGCAGCTCACCGCGCACGGCACGCCCGGCGGGCACACCACGCGCGTCGTGCACGCGGCCGCGAGGCTGCAGTCGATCGAGCACGTGCCGGCGTCGCACGTGCCGGCGTCGCAGACCTCGAGGCAGCGGCCCTGCGCGTCGAACGTGTCGCCGTCGGCGCCGCCGTCGCCCACGTCCTGCCGGTCGGGCACGTTGCCGTCGGGCGGAAGGAAAGGCAGGCCGGCCTCGGCGTCGCCGACGTCCCGCGTCGGCTCGCCCATCTCGCCGATGGCGGTGATGCCGCATGCCGTGACGGCGACGACCGAGGTCACGAGGAACACGCGCCGGGTTCGCACGACCCCGAGCCTAACACTGGACGGGCGTATCGCGGCCAGCTAGGAGGCACGCGCGCTGCAGCTATCCGGCTCGGATCTGCCCGCCGCCCGCCCGGTGCGGGCGACGGAGCCGCGGACGGAGGGGATTTCTCGCATGTCTGGACGTGGATTCATGGGTCTCGCGCCGGCGGTCGTCCTCGCCCTGGGGGTCGTCTGCACCACCGCGCCGGTGCGGGCGCAGGAGTCCGGGGTGGCCGAGGCGAAGGAGAAGGCGAAGGCCACGCCGGCGAGCGCGGAGGCCGCCGTCGCGTATGGCCGCGCGCTCCGCCGGGCCGGCCACGACGGCGAGGCGCTCGCCGAGCTCCGCCGGGCGAAGGCGTTCGCCCGGGGCGACCTCGCGACGAAGGTCGAATGGGAGATCGCCCGGACGCACATCGCGCGGCGCGACTTCCGCCAGGCGATGGCCACGTGCCGCGCGATGCGGGCGCCGGGCCCGAGCCGCGTCTGCGCGGCGGAGGCGCATCTGTTGTGGCGCCGCGGGACCGAGGCGATGGCCGAGCTCGGAGAGCTCGCGAAGACGAGCGACACGTCCGTCGACGTCCGGTACTTCGCGAAGATCGCCGAGGGCCGCGCACGCGAGCTCGAGACGAAGGACGCCGAGGCCGAGGCCGCGTACGCGAAGGCGATCGACGTCGCACCGGACCGCGCCGACGCGCGGGCGCTGCTCGGCGCGCTCCGCCATCGCGTCGGCAAGGACGGCGTTCCGGAGCTGCGCCGCGCGGCGGAGATCGACGGCCGGGACCCCGTGGTGCAGCTCGAGCTCGGACGCGCGCTCGCGACCGATCCCGCGAACCTCGACGCCGCGATCGGCGCCTTCGAGCGCGCGGTGGCGGAGCGGCCGACGTACACCGACGCGCTCCGCGCGCTCACCGAGGCGTATCTCGCGGCCAAGCGCATCCCCGACGCGAAGCGGACCGCGGAGTCGGTGCTGCGCGCGGCTCCGAACGACGTGTTCGCGCACGTCGCGTCGGGGCGCGTGGCCCTCGCGGAGAACCGGCTCGACGACGCGCTGAAGGAAGGCGAGACCGCGTTCAAGCTCATGCCGAACGAGGCGAAGGCGAAGCTCCTCGTCGCGGACGCGTACACGAAGAAGGGCGAGATCGACCTCGCGCTCGAGGCCTACCAGG
>JBDHVD010000129.1:0-18915 GCA_039809525.1 Labilithrix sp.
GTACCCGCAGCAGCAGCCGTACCCGCAGCAGCAACCGTATCCGCAGCAGCAGCCATACCCGCAGCAGCCGCCGTACCCGCCGCAGCAGCCGTACCCGCAGCAGCCGCCGTACCCGCAGCAGCAGCAGTACCCGCCGCAGCAGTACCCGCCGCAGGGTCCGTGGGGACAGCCGTACCCGCAGCCGCCTCCTCCCCCTCCCCCGCGGAGCGACAAGCGGAGCGCGGGCGAGATGACGTTCCTCTACGTGACGAGCAGCCTCTACGGCATCGGCACGGGCGTGTGGCTCGACGCGCTCTTCAAGATCAAGGACCCGGGCGTCGCGATCATCATGCCGATCGGGTTCGGCGCGGCGATGCCGGTCGGCGCGTTCCTCTGGGACGATCAGGCCGGCCCGCTCCATCGCGGCGTCCCCGCCTCGATCGCGACCGGCCTCGTGCTCGGCGGCGTCGAGGGCATCGCCATCGCGGGCACGCAGTGGCAGTACACGCGCGACGACGGCAAGGACTGGTCGTTCCAGACGCAGACGACCGTCACCTGGATCATGGCGACCGGCGGCGCCGTCGGCGGCTGGGCCTTCGGCGAATGGCTCCGGCCCGATCCGCGGAGCATGGGCTTCATCGCGAGCACGTCCGCCTGGGGCGCGATCAGCGGCTCGCTCCTCGGCGTCGCGGTGAGCGGCAAGGACTGGAAGGACGGCGCGAGCGTCGCCGGGCTCATCGGCTACAACGCCGGCATCCTCGGCGGCGGCGCGCTCAGCATCATCCACACCCCCTCGTGGCGCGCGCAGCAGTACATGTGGCTCGGCTACGGCCTCGGCACCCTCGCCGGCTCCCTCGTCTTCCCCTTCTACTTGTTCGTCGAGGACGCCGACGCCAAGCGCGGCTTCATCGGCCCGGCGCTCGGCGGCGTCGCCGGAGCGGCGATCGCGGGCGCGTTCAACTACGACCTCAAGGATCCGGAGGACGTCCCGCGCACGCAGCAGTGGAAGCCACCGTTCGACGTGGCGGTGATGCCCGCGCCGGCGCTGACTCCGCCGACGCTCGAGCGCACGGCATCACGCCGCAGCCTCGAGACGCTCGTCGGCCCGGAGTCGGGCGCCGCCTCGCCGATGCCCGGCGTGGTCGTGAGCGCGAGCGGCGCGTTCTAGACGTCGCGAGACCGGGATCCCTCAGCCAGCGTCGCCGCCGGTCGCGGCGCCGCCGCCGCCGGCGTCGTCGCCGGTGGTGGTGTGCTCGCTGTCCGGCGTGAGCGGGGGCTTCTCGCCTCCGTTCCCGCACGCCAGAGCTCCGAGCGCACCCGCGATGGTGCCGATTGCGATGACGACGACGAGCCTGTTCATGGCAGAAGGTCCTCCCTCGTTGGACGGCCATTCTACACGGGCTCGGATCGAATTTGCGATATCCTGCTTCGTACCGGGGTCTTCCCCGTCCTCGTCATGCCGATCCTCAAGTGGTTCCCACCGCAGGGCTCGCCGCGCACCTTCGTGCTCTACAAGCCCGTCAACACCATCGGGCGCGCCCTCGGCAACGACGTCGCCGTCGCGACCCCGGGCATCGGTGAGACGCACGCGCAGGTCCTGTTCGACGGCCGCGACTTCAACCTCGAGGAGGTCGACAAGTCCGGCGAGATCCTGATCAACGGCAAGAAGAAGCGCCGCGCCCGTCTGGTGCACGGCGACCGGCTCACGCTCGGTGACGCCGAGCTGCAGTTCAGCATCTTCGACGAGCCCCACGCCGCGTCTCGCTCGGCGACGGGCTCGTCCGCCGGCACCGGCGGCTCGGGCGGCGGCGGCGAGCCCATGACGCTCGCGGGCGTCCGCAAGCTCCACGAGTTCAGCGAGAAGCTGATGACGCTGAAGAACCTCGACGAGCTGCTCGAGGCGATGCTCGACGCGGTCATCGACGTCACCGGCGCTGAGAAGGGCCTCGTCCTCCTGCTCGACGAGGCGTACGGCGCCGACGGAAGCCCCTCCGGGCAGGGCGGCAAGCCGGTCATCCGCGCGTCGCGGCAGGTGAACCGCGAGGCGATCACCGACACCACCGGCGCCATCTCCGACAGCATCGTGCGCCGCGTGCTCGAGTCGGGCCGGCCGCTCATCGTGAGTGATGCGCTGAGCGACGACGTGTTCCGGACGAGCGAGTCCGTCGTCGCGCTCCGGCTCTCGAGCGTCATGTGCGCGCCCCTCGTCTCGCAGGGGCACGTGACCGGCGCCCTCTACGTCGGCAATGATCGCGTGAAGGGGTTGTTCCAGAAGAGTCAGCTCGAGCTGCTGAGCATCTTCGCCGGCCAGGCCTCGCTCATCCTCCAGAACGCGATGCTCCTCAGCGCGCTCCGCGCCGACAAGGAGAAGCTCGCCGCGGAGCTGAAGGACAAGCGCTTCGGAGACATCATCGGCGTGTGCCCGTCGATGATGGAGGTCTTCCGCAAGCTGCAGAAGGTCGCGACGACCGACATCTCGGTGCTCATCACCGGCGAGACCGGCACGGGCAAGGAGCTCATCGCCCGCGAGCTGCACCGCCGCTCGAACCGCGCGAACGGGCCGTTCATCGTCATCAACTGCGGGGCGATCCCGGAGAACCTGATCGAGAGCGAGCTCTTCGGTCACGTGAAGGGCGCCTTCACCGGCGCCGTCGCGTCGCGCCCCGGCAAGTTCCAGGCGGCCGACAAGGGCACGCTGTTCCTCGACGAGATCGGCGAGCTGCCGCTGAACCTCCAGGTGAAGCTGCTGCGCGCGCTCCAGGAGCGCGTCGTCTTCCGCGTCGGCGACAGCAAGCCGGAGAAGGTCGACATCCGCGTCGTCGCCGCGACGAACCGCATCCTCGAGGAGGAGATCAAGGCGGGGCGCTTCCGCGAGGACCTCTACTACCGCCTCAACGTGGTGAACATCTTCCTGCCGCCGCTCCGCGAGCGTGGGGACGACGTGCTCATCATCGCGAAGGCGCTCCTCTCGAAGTACGCCGAGGAGCTGCACTCGCCGGTGCAGGGCTTCACCCCGCAGGCGCTGGCGGCGATCCGCAAGCACACCTGGCCGGGCAACATCCGGCAGCTCGAGAACCGCATCAAGAAGGCGCTCGTCCTCTGCGACAAGAGCCTCCTCGGCGTCGAGGACCTCGAGCTCGATCAGGCCGGCGAGAGCACCATCCTCCCGCTCGAGAAGGCGAAGGAGGAGTTCCAGCGCAAGTACGTGCTGGAGGTGCTCGAGCGGAACAACGGCAACCGCACGCAGACGGCGCGCGACCTCGGCGTCGATCCGCGCACCATCTTCCGCTACCTCGAGCGCGAGCAGAACCCCATCCCCAGCCAGGCCGGCGGCGGTCCCAGCCCCGGTTCGAGCGGCGGCCGCGACTAGCTGCGGCTAGCTGCTGGGCCGCGGCCGGTGCCGGATCGCCGCGCGGAGCACGGCCGGTCCGAGACGCGCGACGGCCGCGAGCTCGTGCGCCGAGCGCGCGCGCGCCGCGACGCCCGCCCCGAGCGAGACCGCCTCGCGCACCATCCCCATCGAGAGCATCCCACGCAGGTTGCGGAGCGACGCCTCGCGCAGCGCCGCGCGCCGATCGGCCGCGGGGATCTCGTGGCGGTGGTCGAGCAGGAACCGCTCGATCACGTACATGTAATCTACATACGTTCGCGGGAGCGCCGACAGCCCGTCGTGCCCTCGCATGCAGGTCGTCAGCGGCTCCTCGAGGATGCCGATGGGGAAGCGGAGCGCGACGCGGAGGTGGAAGTCGATGTCCTCGGCCGTGGGCAGCGACGTGTCGAAGGCGCCGACCTCGTCCACCACGCGCCGGCGGAAGAGCGCGCTCGACGGTGCGAGCGCGGGCTGCCGGAGGACGTGCGGCAGGACGTGGCCGTCCTCGGGGATGAAGCGGCGGCGGCGAAGGACGTCGTAGGTCCTCCGGTCCGCGTCCATCTGGCCGACGTCGGTGAGCACCATGCCGTAATCGGGACGCGCCTCGAGGAACGCGACCTGACGCGCGAGCTTCTCGGGCGCCCAGACGTCGTCCGAGTCGAGCAGCGCGAGGTACTCCCCTTGCGCCGCCGCGATGCCGCGGTTCCGCGCGCCCGATACGCCGAGGCGCTCGGTGCGCAGGATCTGCACGGCGTCGCCGTGGGCCTCGCGCAAGGCGTCGGCGGTCCCGTCGGTCGAGCCGTCGTCGACCACGAGGATCTCCTGCGGACGATGCGTCTGCGCGAGCGCCGACGCGACTGCGATCACGACGTCCGTGCGGCGATCGAACGTCGGGATGATCGTGCTCACGAGAGGCGTCACGCGGCTCACAGTACACATGTTGGCGAGCCTCGCCAGCGGACGAGCGGTGACACACTTTTCATAGTATCGTCGGCGCGTGCTGGGCGGCGTCATGAGCGGGCTGCGCGACGGCGTGAAGCGCCTCGCGCAGGAGACCGGGGGACTGTCGGCGTTCCATCGGCTGCGCAACAAGCGGCACCTCACGGTGCTCACGTTCCATCGGGTCCTCGATCCGGCGGACGCGCGCTGGCAGGACGCGGACAAGGAATGGAGCGTCACCGTCGATCAGCTCGCGGCCTGCGTCGACTTCGTGCGCCGGCACTACCGCATCGTGTCGCTCGACGAGGTGCTCGCGGCACGACGCTCCGGAGCCACGCTCCCTCCCCATCCGGCGCTCGTCACGTTCGACGACGGGTGGGCCGACAACGAGGAGCATGCGCTGCCGGTCCTCGAGGCCGCCGGCGTGCCCGCGGTGATCTTCGTGTCGTCGGACGCGGTGGGCCGCGCCGCGCCCTTCTGGCGAGAGGCGCTGCGGGCCGCGTTCAACGGCGGCCGCCTGGACGACGAGCTCTGGAAAGCCCTCTGGACCGCGCTCGGACGGAGCGCGCCGGTGCGTGACGAGAGGACGCTCGAGCAGCTCCTCGACGCGATGAGCGGTCTCGATCGCGCAGGGCGCGACGCGCTCCTCGAGCCCTGGCAGGCGCGCATCCAGGACGGCCGCCGGCACATGCTCAGCGTCGATCAGCTCCGTCGCCTCCGCGAGCGCGGCATCGCGATCGGCGCCCACGGACGCACGCACGAGCCGCTGACCGCCTGCGAGGATCTCGAGGACGAGCTCCGGCACCCGCGGGCGAGCCTCGGCGAGGTCCTGGGCGTGCCGATCACCACCCTCGCCCTGCCCCACAGCCGCTTCGACGCCGAGGTGCTCCGGCGCTCGGCACGCGCCGGCTACGAGCTGGTGTTCACCGGCGAGCAGCGCTTGCCGCCGGTCCGCCCGATGCCGTTCACCCTCGGGCGCATCCCCATCACGCCGGGCGCGATGACGGACGCGCGCGGGCGCTTCCGCCCCGAGCGGCTCGCGCTCCATCTCTTCCGTCAGAGACACCTCGACGCATGGGCGTGATCCGGGGGCTCAGGGGGCGCGCGCACGAAGCGGCGCGGCGGCTGTGGATGAAGTACGCGCTGCGAGGCGTGCGGCAGGCCGATGCGCACGGACGGCTCGACCTCGCCTACAAGATCGAGGACCCGTGGCACATGGACGCGGCGCGGGAGCAGTTCCGCTTCGCCGAGACCAACCGGATCATCCAGGCGCACGTCGCCCCGCGCCTCGATCGCGTCCTCGAGATCGGTTGCGGCGAGGGCCACCAGAGCGAATGGCTTGCGCGTCTGACCGACGGACTGACCGGGATCGACGTCTCGCCGACGGCGGTGGCCCGCGCACGCCGGCGCGTGCCGGCCGGCGACTTCGTCTCCGGCGATCTGTTCGGCCAGCCCTGGTCGGACGAGCGGGGTCGCTTCGATCTGGTGACGGCGTGCGAAGTCCTCTACTACATGAGCGACATGCCCCGTTTCCTCGGCGCGATGGACCAGCTCGGCGGCGCGTGCCTCGTCACGTACTTCGCCGCGGCTGCCCGCCTGTGCGAGCGCCCGGTGATGGCGATGCCCGGTGCCGAGCAAGTGCGGTTCCGCCACGAGGACACGGAGTGGATCGCGGCGTGGTGGACGGGCGCGGCACGCCGCGCATGAGCGATGGCCTGGAGACGAACCCTCGCGCTCTGCGCAGCGCTCGTCGCGATCCCGTCCGTCGCGCAGGCGCAAGCCGGGCCGACCGGGCGCGTGCGCTATCTCGGCGGCTACACGCACGACTCGCCCGCGATCTACGGGGCGAACGACGACTGGTGGGCCGGCGTCGTCCCCGAGGTCTCGTACCTGTTCCTCGAGCCGCGCTGGATGCTGCGCGCCACGTACGCCTTCACCGCGGCGGTGCACACGCGGAACCCGGCCGAGATCGCGAACCGGCTCTCGCTCGTCTCGTCGTACGAGCTGTCGCGGCGGACGAACCTCCTCCTCTCCGCAGACGCGAACCAGACGTCGCTCTCGAACTACCTCGTCACGCGGCCGATCACCGAGACGGCGACGGTGCTCCTGCCGCCGTCGAACAGCCGCTTCCTCACGCTCACCGCGAGCCAGGGCATCACCTGGGAGGCGAGCCCCAACGTGCTCTTCGGTCAGGGCGTCGACGCGACGTACGTGACGTCGCTCGATCCGCAGGTGACGATCAACAACGTCTTCGTGGGCGCGCTCCTGAGCCTCGAGCGGACCTGGAAGCGCGACGCGGTCGGCGGCGAGCTCCGGGCGGCATACGCGGGCGTCGACACGCCGCCGACGCCCTCGGGCCGGTTCATGACGTTCACCGCCGCGCCGCGCTGGCGTCACGACTGGAGCGCCGCGTGGAGCTCGACGCTCGCGGCGGGCGCGTCGCTCGTCGTCAGCCCGGACACCGGCACCGATCCGTTCGTCACGCCGTCGGCGCGGGCCGCGGTCCTGTACTCCCCCGTCGACGACGCATCCGTCGAGCTGAGCTACACCGGCGGCGTCACCCCGAACGTGCTCACCGGGCAGCTGTTCCGGTCGCACCTCGTCACGGTGCGCGGCCTCACGACGCTGTCCGAACGGCATCGCGTCACGCTCGGCGCGTCGGTCGGCTTCCTGAACGGTCGGATCATCGAGCTCCGGGACGGGGCGCTCGGTCCGGAGTTCAACGGTCTCCTGTCGGATGCCGACGTGAGCTGGCTCGCGACCGACTGGATGCAGCTCTTCGCGCGTGCGGTGCTCCAGGCGCAGGACAACGGGCCGGACGTCGAGGCCTTCGTCCGCGAGGCGGTCATCGTCGGCGTCCAGTTCTCGACGCGCTCGCCGGACGGCGTGGCCATCCCGATCCGCTTCCCCCAGCGCGTCGACCGCAGCGACGCGGGCCGTTAGAGGCCGAGGACGCGCTCGAGCTTGAGGAGCTTGAGCACCGCGAGGGGTTGGTCGTGCGCGTGCACGACCACCAGCTCGCCGCCGCTCGCCTTGACCCGCTTGAACAGCGAGACGATGGCGCCGACCCCCGAGCTGTCGATCATCGTGAGCTCGTCGAAGTCCACGGTGACGCGTTTCGGTTGGTCGGCGACGACGGCATCGAGCGTCGGCCGTATGTCACGCACCGTCAGCGCGTCCAGCGATCCCTGGATGCGAAGCTGGCATTCGCCGCCCGCGATGTCCGTACGGATGCAGTTCATCGATTCACTCGTTTCGTCAGCGTCAGCTCGTTCGGATGGCCCGCCGCGTACGCGACCTCGTCGACCATGGCATGCATGAGGAAGAGCCCCATCCCGCCCTCCGGCATGCTGTCGAGGTCCGGCGGCTTCACGTTGTCGAGGTCGATGGATCGGCCTTCGTCGCGGAGGCGGAGGATCATCTGGGCGGCGCCCATCTCGGCGTCGATCTCGAGCATCCCGCCCGGGGTGTCGCGGTAGCCGTGCGTCACCACGTTGTTGAACGCCTCGCCGAACGCGGTGATGAGCTCGTCGCGGAAGACCTTGTCGGCCGCCGGCACGTGGGCGACCAGGGTCGCGACGAGGTCGATCGCCAGCGGTCGTGATTCGAGCACCGCACGCAGCCGGAAGATGACCCGCGTGGAGGCGTTCATCGGCTCATACACCACGGGACATCGCCATCACCAGCGGTGTCTTGACGAGGATCTCGAGCTCGAGCGGCAGGTACGAGCGCAGGTCCTCGAGCGCGGCGGCGTACGCGAGATCGAACAGCAGCTTGAGCCGCATGTCGTCGGCGAGCGCGCCTTCCGCCTCCTCGATCTGAAACGGGTTCGTGAGCGTCGCGCGGAGCGCCGCGACCTCCGAGTTGGCGCCGGCCGATCCGCTGTATCCGAGCGAGATCTGCGCGAGCCCGGTGAGGCCCGGCTTCAGACCGCGCGTCCGCTCCTCGAAGAAGGGGATCGCCATCGCGAGGTTGCTGAGGAGCTCCGGGCGCTCGGGACGCGGACCGACGAGGGACATGTCTCCGCGGAGCACGTTCCAGAACTGGGGCAGCTCGTCGAGGCGCGTCGCACGGAGGATGCGGCCCACGCGGGTCACGCGGGGGTCGCCCTTCGACGACAGGACCGCGCCCGTGCCCTTCTCCGCATCGACGCGCATCGTGCGGAACTTGTACATGTCGAAGTGGACCCACCGGTGGCCCTCCTCGTCGTCCTCGATGAGGCGCCCGGACCGTCGCTGGACGTGGAAGATCGGTCCGGGCGAATCGAGCCGGATCGCCACGGCGATGGGAACGTAGAGCGGAAGGGTGACGGTGAGCCCGGCGAGCGCGCCGACCACGTCGATCACTCTCTTGCAGATACGGACGCCTGGCCCCACGGCAGCCCATCATAAGACAACTCTTCCGTCCTGACATGGCGCCAAAGGGCATGCCGATCGAGATGAGAGGCGACCGCCCGACGCATGCTCCGATCACACGCGATCACTCGAACGAGTGACACGACGGCGATTGACTTCGGGGTGGATACTAACCAGTGTCTTCGGCTCGACTCGACGTCGTCCTTCGTGGCGTCCCTGGAGGCTCCTGAACGTGTTGGGTACCGGTACGTACTGGCTCATCGGCCTGGAGGGCAAGGCGCGCAAGATCCGCGTGCCAATCGACGCCCCGGTGCTCGTCGGCCGCGGTACGTACAACCACGTCGCCCTCGACGATCCGCGGCTGTCGCGGCAGCACGCGCGCCTCGCGCCCGAGCGGGACGGCTGCTTCGTCTACGACCTGAACAGCGCGAACGGGACGTTCGTGAACAACATCCCGGTCCAGCGGCAGAAGCTGTCGGTGAACGACCTCGTGAGCTTCGGTCCGCTCCACTTCCGGGTCGAGCACGTCCCCGCCCAGGCGCAGGCGCCTTCGCTCGTGCGCGAGGTCGAGGAGCCGACGCTCAGCGGCATCGACATCGGCTCGTCGCCCGAGAGCGTGTCGCAGCTCGCCACGGCGATCGAGAGCCACCCGTCGTCGGTGCTCCTGCCCGCGCGCGATCTCGGACAGCTCGAGGACGCCTACGAGAACCTCGGCAAGCTCTATTCCTTCATGCAGGGGATCAGCAAGACGATCGATCGCGCGGAGCTGCTCCAGCTGATCGGGGCGAAGCTGCTCGACGTGTATCCGTCGGCCAGCTTCGTCGCCGTCTACCTGCGCGCGAGCCGGGACGACAGCCGCGACGAGGTGCGGCTCGCGCAGCTCGCCGGGCCGCGGCTCCCCGCCGACGCCCCCGAGCTCCCGGAGGACGTTCGGTCGATCGTGTTCGATCGCAAGACCGCGCTCCTCACGTCGCACCCCGCCGCGGCGGCACGGGGCGGCACCAACATGTACGCGCCGATGATCGATCACGACGAGGTGCTCGGCCTCATCAACGTGAGCGCGAACGACCAGCCGGGCAGCTTCTCGCGCGCGGATCTCGATCTGCTGAAGGGCATGGCCGCGCCCGCGGCGATCATGCTGCAGAACACGCGCATGCACGAGCAGGTGCTCGCCGAGGATCGCTTCACCCACGACCTGGCCCTGGCGGCGCAGATCCAGAAGAGCTTTCTGCCGCGCGAGGTCGTCGCCGTCGAGGGGCTCGAGCTGTTCGCCGAATACCGCGCCGCCTACACGGTCAGCGGCGACTTCTACGACGTGTTCTGGGTGGCCCCGGACAAGCTCGCCGTCTTCATCGGAGACATCTCGGGCAAGGGCATCTCGGGCGCCCTCCTGATGGCCCGCATCTCGAGCGAGCTCCGCGTCGCGGCGCTCGCGCACGTCGATCCGGTCGAGGTCCTCACGGTCATGAACCGCATGACGCTCAGCCGCGGTCAGGCCGAGCTGTTCTTCACCGCGATCTACTTCACCCTCGACGTGAAGACGGGCGACGTCGTGCTGGCGAATGCCGGTCACCCGTCGCCGTACCTTTCCCGCGCGGACGGCGTGCTCCAGCCCGTCACCGCCGGCGCGGGCTGCGCCGTCGGCATCCTCGACGATCCGATGTTCTCGTCGACGTCGTTCAACCTCGCCCACGGCGACACGCTGATCCTCTACACCGACGGCGTCATCGAGGCGGCCGACGCGCACGGGAACCTGTTCGGTGACACCCGGCTGCAGACCGCGCTCTACGGCGGGCTCGGCAGCCGCCCGCACGTGATCGCGGAGAACATCCTCCAGCACGTCGAGCACCACGCGGCCGACGGCCCCGTGAACGACGACCTCACGCTGTTCATCTGCCAGCGCTCGCGGAGCAAGGAACAGACGATGCAGCCGCGGCGGCGCAGCAGCAACTTCCCGGCACCGGACCTCACGAAGCTCCCGACGCCAGGACGCCCCTGGCGCGTCTGATCAGGTCGGCTCGGCGTCGACCAGCGCGACGCCGAGGCCTTTGCCGCCCGGCAGCTCCTCGACCGCGCGCCGCAAGGCTCGGGCCGTCGTCCGGCCGGAGCGGACGGTCAGGAGCACCCCGTCCACCCCGCCGAGCAGCTGCGTGACCATCGGCGAGCCTTCGATCGCCGGAGCGTCGACGATGACGTGGTCGTAACCGATGCGACAGAGCCGATCGAGGAGCATGTCGAAGCGATGCTTGTCGAAGCGCGGAACCGGCTCGCCGCGCGGCAGGACGAACGCCGCGACGTGCAAGGAGGGGGTCAGCTCCGCGAGGCGGTACGGCGCGAGCCAGGCCGCGATGTCCGGCGTCGTCGGCGTGCTCTCGTTCACGTGGAAGATCGCGCCGAGCGACGGCTCGAAGAAGTTCCCGTCGAGCAGGAGCACGCGTGCCGGCGTGTGCTCGGCGAGGGCGAGCGCGACGTTGATCGCGCAGGTGGTCTTCCCTTCGCGAGGCGTGGCGCTCGAGACGGCGAGCACGCGCGGCAGCCCCTTCGCGAGGAGGTTGTCCCGCAGCCTGCGATAGCCGGCGGCACGCGCCGAAT
This sequence comes from Labilithrix sp., assembly GCA_039809525.1. Taxonomy (GTDB): domain Bacteria; phylum Myxococcota_A; class Polyangia; order Polyangiales; family Polyangiaceae; genus Labilithrix. The sequence continues at coordinate 11,236 of JBDHVD010000129.1, forward strand.
CGGGCTCGGTCAGGAGCACGAGCCGTGGGTCGACGGTGCGCGGCGAGACCCTCGGGGGCTGCCCCACCACGATCCGTGCGGGCACCATCGCCGACGGCGGCGCATGGCCGAGGGGAACCGTGCGCGCGAGGGCGTTCGGCGGCTGCTGGGGCGGCGGACCGTACGCTTGCTGCGCCGCGGGCATGCGATCGGTCGTCGGTGCGGGCACGTCGATCACGCTCGGCGCGGGCGGCTCCAGGTCGCCGGGCGCGAGCGCCGAGAGGTTCGGGCGCACCATCCGGATCGTCCCGCGCGAGAGCCTCGCGGCGGCGCCCGGCTGCGTGGCCTGCGCGGCCGGCGGGGGGAGCGACTCCTCCTCGAGCAGGATGCGATGGCGAGGCGCGCTCTCCTCGTCCCCGGCCGGGCGCTCCGGATCGTCGGGCGGCAGCGGACGCTCGTCAGCCATCGACGATGCCTTTAACACAGCGTCCCGGCCCCGTCATGGCACGCCCCTCACGACTCCTTGCGGAGCGCGGTGGAGGTCGCCCGCGGGATCACCCCCAGCACCGGCAGCAGATCGAGGTGCTCGAGGTCGGAGCGATCGCGGAGGCGATCGTCGAGGCGGGCGGAGATCACCATCGTCGCGAGGGCCAGCACGAGACAGATCGCCAGCGCGACCGCGAGCAAGGTCGAGCGCGGCTTCGAGATCGCATGCGTGGGGCGATAGGCCGGATCGAGGACCGACACGGTGATGTTGCGATCGTTCATCACCGAGCTGGCGGTGATCGACGCCTTGAACAGCTTCTCGTCGAGCTGGCGCTGGCGCTCGCGGAGCTCCTCGACCTCGCGCGAGAGCCGCCGGAACTCGACCTCGAGGGCGACCGAAGCGGGGGTCGCGGCGTCCGCACCGGCCGCCGCGGCGGACGTACCGCGGATGGCGGCGCGCCGCGCGGCGATCTGCGCGTTGAGCGAGGCGAGCTCCTTCCGGAGCGCCTCCTTCTCCTCCTCGGTGAGCGTCTTGGTGTCCTGCGGCGGCGGCACCGGCTCGGTCGGCGTGGCCGCGGCCGGCGCCGCCTGGGCCGCCGCCTGCGCCGCCTCGGCGGCACGCAGCCGGGCGCGAGCCGCCTGCACGTCGGGATGCTTGTCGGTGTACTTCGCGAGCTTGTCCGCGAGATCGCGCTTCGCAGCGACCACCTCGGGAGAGTCCACCACCGGCTTCGGCGGCTCGACCGGCTTCGGCGGCGGCGCCTTGCCGGCGCTCCGGAGCTGGCTGTCGATCCGCCATGCGCGGCCCTCGAGCGCCGAGAGCGTCGGATCGTCCGAGGACGTCGTCGCCGGCGCGCTCGGCGCGGCTCCGGGCGCCGGCGCATCGGTGCCCGGCAGGCGCTTGAACTCGGGATGCAGCGCGAGGAACGCGGCGAGCTCGGCCTCCTTGCCGCGCAGCTCGCCCTTGTTCCGGTCGCTCTCGGCGCCGACGAACTCCTTCACGACCTTGGCCTGCTCGGCGCGCCGGCTCGCGGCCTCCTTCACGATGGTGTCGGCGAGCCGCTTCGTGACCTCCTGCACCTCGTCGGGCGATCCGCCCTCGAAGGCGATCTCGAACGTGTCGCCCTCGCGCGCGCGGAAGGTGATGTGCTTGCGCATCTCGTCGACCGCGTCGACGAGACCGCGGCGCTCGACCATCGTCGGATAGAGATTGAGCTCGGTGATGATCGGCTCGAGGCTGGCGCGCGAGAGCAGCGCCTCCTTCAAGCGCGCGCCCACCCGTCGCGCGGTCTCGCTGCTGCCCCCCTCGCCTCCCGTGATGTCCGACGAGCGGATGCTCTCCTGGTAGAGCACCACGGTCTCGGACTTGTACGAACGAGGCCGCGTGATCGAGTACGGACCGGCGATCGCGCCGGTGACGACGAACACGAGGAGCGCGCGCTTCCAGAACGCGAGGCACCGGCGGACGATCCCGAAGACGCGCTCGGCTTCTTCGCGCGTGGTGCGGTTGCCCTTCTTCATGTCACGTACTCTCGATGCGCGTCCTCGAGGACCGCGAGGAGGGATGCCGCGCTGTCTTCCCACGATCCCCCGCAGGAGGCGGCGATGCGCGTCGCATCGAACGGGCGCGCGGCGACGCTCGCGAGGGCCCGCGCGAGAGCCTCCGGATCGCGGACCGGGACCATCTCGCCGAGCATCGGCGACGTGAGGAGCTCGGGGATGCCGCCGATCGCAGTGGCGACGACCGGACGACCGCAGGCGAGCGCCTCGCGGACGACGTTGGGCGAGCCTTCGTTGTGGCTCGGCAGCGTGACGATCGAGCTCGCGGACATCCAGACGGGCACCTCGGGCAGCGGGCGGGCGCCGAGGAACGTCACGCGCTCGCCGAGAGGACGCGCGATCGCCTCGGCCTCCGCCCGTGCCGGACCGTCGCCGAGCATGGCGAGCGAGAGGTCGGGCTCGGCCTCCGCGATGCGGGCGAACGCCTCGAGCAGCTCGAAGATGCCCTTCTCGCGGACCATGCGTCCGCAATAGAGAACCATTCGCCCGTCCCGTCGCCACCCCACGGCATCCCGTGCGGCACGTTGATCGCGCACGGTGAACAGCGCACGGTCGATCCCGTTCGAGACGACCGCGATGCGCCGGCGATCGACGCCGAGCGCCACGGCCTGCTCGCCGAGGGCCTCGCTGACCACCACCACGCGCGAGGCGCGCGGCAGCGCGAGCGCAAGGTTTGCGCGGACGCCTCGCATCGAGGAGAGCACGTTGAGATCCGAGCCGTGCGCCTTGATGACCGCCGGGACGCCGATCATCCGGGCGAGGGCGACGGCGGCGGCGCCGTCGGGATATGCCCACGACCCGAGCACCACGTCGACGCGCTCCTTCCGGGCGACGACCGCGCGGAGGAGCGAGGCGGCCTCGAGCGCACCGGACAGCCCGGCGCCGTACTTCGGGACGTAGAGCACGCGTGGATGCGTGACGGGGAGCCCGTCGATCACGTCGCGCGACGGGACGGCGCGGAGCGCGCCGCTCTTCGTCCAGCGCCCGAGCAGGCTCGCCGCCGGGAACCAGGGGATCGTCGCCATGACCTCGACGTCGCAGAGCCGACCGAGCGCGGCGAACTGCTGGCGGTTGAAGGGCGACGAGAGCGGCTCGACGGCGTTCGGGAAGATGCGCGTGATGACGAGGACGCGCAGCGGCACGCGCGTCGCTTCGTGCCGACGCGCATCGGCTGCGCGAGCAGGCTCCGCACTCGTCCCGACGGACATCGCCGGGGGAGCATACCACCCACGCCCGTACCTGACAGTGCTAGCATCCGCGCCCATGCTTCGTCGCCTGGCGATCGCCCTCTTCGTCCTGGCGCTCGGGTGCGGCTCGTCACCGAGCTACGAGTATGCGCGCGAGCCCGATCCGCGTGCGAGCGAGTACCTGATCGGCCCGCTCGACACGCTGTCGATCGTGGTCTGGAAGAACCAGGAGCTGTCCTCCGAGGTCGCCGTCCGTCCGGACGGGATCATCACCCTGCCGCTCATCGGCGCGGTGAAGGCCGCCGGCCGGACCCCGAGCGACCTCCAGCGCGAGCTCGCGAAGCGTTACACCGACTACGTCCGTGCCGAGGAGCTGGTCGTCTCCGTCGGGGTGACGGCGGTGAACAGCTATTCCTTCACGGTCAGCGGCAACGTCGAGCACCCGGGTGTCTATTCGTCGCGGGCCTACGTCACGGCGGTCGACGCGATCGCGATGGCCGGCGGTACGAACCGCTTCGCGAGCGACGAGATCTACGTGGTCCGAGGCACGCCGGCGCGGCGTATCCCGATCGACCTGCGGCGGGCCACCTCCGGCGCCCACCCGCAGGAGAACGTGGTCATCATCCGCGGAGATCTCGTCGTCGTCCCTTGAGCGACTTGCGTTGACCTTCGTCCCGTGCGAACGCATGGTCGACAAGGGCTCATGAACACGCACGCAACGGCTTTCGACGGACTCTCGCGGTTGCATCTCATCATGGGCCTGCAGTGCAACGTGCGCTGCACCATGTGTTACCAGACGGACTTCAGCCCGAAGTTCAACATGCCCCCGGTGCTCTACAAGGAGCGCCTCGGCGAGGCGTACGCGCACGTCACGTCGGTGAAGCTGCAGGGCGGCGAGCCGACGATCATGAAGAACTGCAAGGAGGCGGCGGTCATCCTGCAGAGGCACCCGCAGGTGAAGCTGACCGTCATCACGAACGGCGTGTTCATCGACGACTTCTGGCACGAGACCCTCGTCGAGCAGGGCGGGAACGTGAGCGTGTCGATCAACGCCGCCACCGAGCCGGCCTACGACAAGATCGTCATCCACGGCGAGTACAAGCGGGTCATCAAGAACCTCGAGCGGCTCCTCGCGGCGCGCAAGGGCAAGACGCCGTCGGTCGGCGTCACCGCGGTCATCCTGAAGGAGAACTTCCACGAGCTGCACCGGATCATCGAGCTGTGCGGGAAGCTCGGCATCGACTACGTCGAGTTCCTCGCCGATCCGATCCTGAGCTTCGCGGGCCTCCCTTCGCGCGCCGAGGTCTCCGCCGAGCTCGAGCGCTGCTTCGAGGCGAAGAACGCCACGAACGTGCAGGTCATCGGGCTCGACGACTTCGGCAGCAAGTTCGCCGTTCCCTTCCGCTTCGACGGGCCGCCGGCGGCGAAGAAGCCGATGTGCGGCGCGCCCTTCTCGAACCTGGTGATCGACTGGGACGGCGAGGTCCGCGTGTGCTGCAACACGTGGGTCAAGATGGGCAACCTCTACGAGAAGCCCCTGGCCGAGATCCTGGCGGACCGTCCGGTGCGCACGTTCCGCAAGAAGATGCAGAACGACGACTACCTGTGGTGCTCGCCGAACTGCTCCGACAACGCGTCGCCGACGAAGCTCTCGCTCGCGCACAAGTACGCGTACGAGCTGCGCGCCGATCCGAAGAACTTCCTCACGAAGGTCCGGCAGAAGGTCCAGCAGGTGCAGGGCAAGTGGGTGAAGCCGCGCAAGAAGCGCTCGAAGCCCCTCGAGGATCGGAAGAACACCAAGGTCCGCCTCCCGGTGGTCGACGATGAAGGCCGGGGCCCTGTCGAGTGAGACCGCGCAAGCGGCGCCGTGGCTCGCCGGGGGGCGCATCCCGGCGCTCGACGGTCTGCGGGCCGTCGCCGTCCTGCTCGTGCTCGTCTCGCACGTCCAGCTGACGAACGGCTTCCCGCGCCTCGGACTGCCCCGGTTCGTCGACCGGGTCGGCACCGTCGGCGTGGACGTCTTCTTCGTCCTCAGCGGCTTCCTCATCACCTCGCTGCTCTGCCGCGAGCTCGAACGCTCGCAGCGGATCTCGCTGAGAGCCTTCTACGTCCGCCGTGCGCTGCGGATCCTGCCCGCGTATCTGACGTTCCTCGTCTTCGTCGGTCTGCTCTCGATGTCGGGCCGGGCGCAGGTGTCGCGCGGGGACTGGCTCGCGGCGGCGACGTACACGATGAACTTCCGGGACCAGCCGGCCTGGGAGGTCGGACACATCTGGAGTCTGTCGATCGAGGAGCATTTCTACCTGCTCTGGCCGCCCCTCTTCGCGTTCCTGCCGCGACGGACGGCGGTGGTCGGACTGTCGAGCGTGCTGCTCGTCGAGCCGTTCCTGCGTGCAGCGGTCCTCCTGTGGTCCCCCGCCCGCGCGATCCAGGTGGAGCTTTGGACCTTCACCCGTCTCGATCCCATCGCCGCGGGGTGCCTCCTCGCGCTCCTCAGCCGGACGCCGGCAGGCTTCGCGTTCCTGAACAGGACCACCCGCTTCTGGCCCGTCGCGCTCGGGACGCTGGGCCTGGCGCTCGTCGGCAGCCTGGAATCCGGCAAGTTCGACGTCGACCTCGCGCCGAGCATGATCGCGCTCTCGCTCGCCCTGCTCGTCTGGGCCGCGGTCCAGCGCGCGCCGCGGCTCCTCGAGACGCCGACCTTCATCGCGATCGGCCTCGGGTCCTACAGCCTCTATCTCTGGCAGGAGGTCTTCCTGAACCCGCACCGCGGGGAGTGGTGGGCGGCGTTCCCTCAGAACCTCGTCCTCGTCGTGCTGTTCGCCGTGTTCTCGTACCGCGTGATCGAGCGGCCGTTCCTGCGCCTGAAGCAGCGCCAGGCGCACGGCTGACCGTCTACTCGTCCTCGTCCGCGGCGGTGAGGTGGAGCTGGCGGCCCTCGCCGGCAGACCGGGACCACTTGCCGAAGATCGGCCGCCGGCTCCGCGGGACGAAGCCGGCGTCGAGCCACGCGCCGGCGCGCGGGGCGGGCCCGGCGTACTCCACCGAGAGCAGGGCATGGCCGGCGCGCCGTGCGGCACGCGCGAGCGCGTCGATGAACCTCTCGCCGACCCCCTCGGCCGCATCGATCGACCAGAAGTCTCGGATGTGCAGGTCGGCTCCGTCCGGCTGACAGGCGAACCAGGCCTCGAGCACGCCGCTGGTCGCGTCGCGGACGAGCAGGTAGCGCGTCCTCGGGAGCGGCGCCTCGTCGAAGCGCCACCGAAGGAGGACGGTGTCGCGGGCGGCGATCGCCGCCTCGCCGTGGTCGGAGCGCCTCCAGAGATCGTCCATCTCCGGGACGACCTGGTCGACCCATTCGGTCCGTAGCTCGCGCGCGCGCCGTGCCGCCACCGCCTGGCGAATGCGGGTCGCGCCGTCGAGAAGGACGCCGAGCGGCAGGGCCGCCGCCGCCGGCATCACGCGCGGGAGCTGGCGGCGGTAGCGGAGCACGCGGGCGTAGCGCACCAGCTCGCCGATCTTCTCGTAGCCGACACGCTTGAAGACGGGGGCGGCCTTCGGGTTCGGGAAGCCGTACAGGAGGTCGAGCCTCTCCTCGCCCGCGGACATCAGCGCCTTCTGCAGCGTGATCGCCGGGCCGAGTGACCGGTGCTCGGTGGCGACGGCGAGATCGACGAGGACGCCCGCGCGGAGCTCGCGGCCCGCGCGGAACATGCGGCGCTGCCCGGCCGCGCCGACGCCGACGAGCGCTCCCGTCGGCGCGTGACGCAGCAACCGAACGAGCGGCTCCCCGAACGGACACGCCCGATAGAACCAGTCGAACTTCGGCGCGTGACGCTGCTCCTGGCCGATGTTGCCACGCCAGGCTGCGAGAACGGCCTCGCGATCGCGGCGTACGTCTCCGGCGAACGTGACGTACTCCGGCTGGCTTCGCGCCGGCGAAGCGCTCACGACGGCTTTCCGAGCTCCGGCACGTCCGCGACGAGCACGGGTGCCCGATGCAGGTACTGCGTCGTCCGGCGCTTGGTCCGGATGTCCTCGTAGATCGCCTCGGCGCGGGCGGCGTCGAGCTCGAGGACGCGCGCGAGGTCGGCCGCGGGGACGTCGTGGTTCAGCGCCCAGAGCGCCAGATCCATCGCCCGGTGGGGGAGCGCGAAGTAGAACTCGTCCTGCCCCTGCGGCAGGCTGTACGTGTCCGTCGTCGGGATCGCCGCGCAGACGCGCTCGGGCAGCCCGAGGTGCCGCGCCATCCCGTAGACCTGGCTCTTGTAGAGGTGAGCGATCGGCTTGACGTCGGCCGAGCCGTCGCCGTTCTTCACGAAGAACCCCTGATCGTACTCGAGGCGGTTCGGCGTGCCGGTCACGGCGTAGTTCAGGCGATCGGCATGGAAGTACTCGAGCGTCTTGCGGATGCGCTGCTTGAAGTTCGTCGCCGCGACGATCTGGAGGTACTCGGCGAGCCCGAGCC
>JBDHVD010000130.1:0-18868 GCA_039809525.1 Labilithrix sp.
TCAGCGGCCGTGCGCGACGGTCATCGTGCACGTGCCGGGGATCGCCGCCTGCTTGCCGCGGAGCGCCTTCTCCACGCAGCGGTTCACCTTCGCGTCGCTCCCGGTCGCCTCGACCTTCGTGAAGGTGCCGTTCGCCGACGTGAGCTTCACCGTCGTCTCGGTCGGCTTCTTCACGCACGCGTCGAGGGCGCTCTTCTGCAGCGAGACGCCCTTCGCGATCGCGATCGGCCCGAGCAGGCCGCCGCCTCCGCCGAGATCGCACTCCATCGACGAGAAGCTCGTGCCGTCGACGGTCATGCCCGACGCGCGGAGCGACGATCCCGACGCGGCCTTCGCTGCAGGGGCGGACGCGGCGTCGACGGCCGCGAGGTCGTCCCGGTCGCCCCCGACCCCGCGCGCGGCCATGAGGGCGTACTTGCCGCACGCCTCGGCGTCCGACTTCTTGCACGCCTCGTCGTACGAAGAGCGAAGGCTCTCGTCGTCGTCGGCGCGCGGGGCCTCGGTCTTCTTCGTGTCGGGCGCCGGAGCGGCTGCCGGCGGAGGCGCAGGCTCCTCGACGCGAGGCGGCGGTGACGATCCGCAAGCGACGAGGGCGAGGGCGAGCGAGGCGGAGGCGTAGAGGCGCATGACGGGGCTTCCTACGTCCACGGGGCGCGCGAAATGCCCCGGCCTCCGTCATGCGCGAGGGCTCGCGCGATGTGCGCACGCGACGACCATCCGCACGATCGCGTCGCCATTGAAGGCGTGGATGGTGTTGTGGTCGCCGCGCGGGAACACGACGAGCTGCGCACGGTCGCCCGCCGCCGCCGCGTTGCGCTCGGCGTGGTGCTTCTCGACCATGCCGTCGTGCTCGGTGTGGAGCAGGAGGACGGGGCACGTCGACCGGGCGATCTTCGCCTCCTGATCGAACGATCGCTTCACCGCGGCGCGGAGCTCCTGCTCGGTCGCGTCGAGATCGCTCGGGCGGACGCGGAGCGCGATGCGCTCGTACAGATCCGAGATGCCGCTCTCGAGGATCAGCGCGCGCACCGGCCGATGCGCGGCGACGTGCGCGGCGGCGAGCGAGCCGATCGATCGCCCGTAGACGACGACCTCGTCGGGCGCACGGCCCATGGCATCGAACACCGTGAGCGCGTCGTCCAGCAGCGCGGAGAGCGACGGGCGTCCGGCCCCGCCTCCGTACCCGCGGTACTCGGCGAAGGTCGCGTCGACGCCGCCCGCGTCGAGGGCGCCGGCGAAGTCGCCGAGCCAATCGGCGACGACCTCCCCGTTGCCGTGGAAGTGCAGCAAGGCGACCTCGCGGTCCCGCACGCGCCGCGCGCAGACGAGGCCGTCGACCATCCAGGGCTCGGGAGGGGCATCCGGCCGCGGGAAGAAGTACCGTTCGGACACGAGGGAGTGGTCGAGGAGGCTCATCGAGGGGATCGCTCCGGGAGGGAGAGCGTACGAAGGATCGGCGCTCGATCGGCGCGTGCTTCCGCTCGAAATCGCCGGAGCACGCCCGGAGCGCCGAAAACTCCTGGAAATCGCGAGGGACTCGGGATAAACGGTCGGTCATGCAGCGCGGCACGGCGGAGATCTTCCTCGGGCTCGGCCTCATCATCCTCGGTATCCTTGCCCTCAAGCTGACCGACCAGAACTACTGGTGGGCCGTCGTCGCGCTCGGCGCGGCCGTCGGTTCCCACGGCGGGATCTCGGTCGCTCAGCGCGCACGCGCCTGAGCCGTCTCTGCGCGCGAGCGCAGGTCACGACGCTCACCGACGAGGCGCGCAGGGCCGAGAAGGCAGAACGGAGGGGTTGGCCATGAAACCGGGTGTTGGCTGGATTCTCGCGGGCGTCGGCCTGCTCGGTGCGGCGATCGTCGTCACCGTGACCTCGGGCCAGGTGGTCTGGTACGGCGGGATGATCGTGGGCGTCATCTGGATCATCCGCGGCATCTACCGCCTGTCGCAGGCGCCGGAGCAGCTCCCGCCTCCGCGCTGACGGTCGCGCTCGGAATACCGGGCGGCGTTCGCGGGTTTCGAGCGCGCCCCATCGTGTCCGCCCTCGTGGTAGGACCGGGGCTCCACCATGCTCGATGCCCGGGAGCTCAACGAGATCGTCGCGCGCGAGAGCGCCTTCGTCGACAAGATCCAGGCCGAGGTCGGCAAGGTCATCGTCGGCCAGACGTACATGATCGAGCGGATCCTGATCGGTCTGCTCACCGGCGGCCACGTCCTGCTCGAGGGCGTGCCCGGCCTCGCGAAGACGCTGACCGTGCGCACGCTCTGCGACGCGATCAGCGCGAAGTTCGCGCGCATCCAGTTCACGCCCGATCTGTTGCCCGCCGACGTGATCGGCACGGTCATCTACAACCAGCAGAAGGGCGAGTTCACGTCGAAGCTCGGTCCCATCTTCGCGAACCTGGTGCTCGCGGACGAGATCAACCGCGCGCCGGCGAAGGTGCAGAGCGCGCTGCTCGAGGCGATGCAGGAGCGTCAGGTCACCATCGGCGATCGCACCTACCCGCTGCCCGAGCCGTTCATCGTCATGGCGACGCAGAACCCGATCGAGCAGGAGGGCACCTATCCCCTGCCCGAGGCGCAGGTCGATCGCTTCATGCTGATGTGCAAGGTCGGCTACCCGACGCGCGAGGACGAGCGGAAGATCATGGACCGCATGACCGGCCTCGTCCCGGCGAAGGCGGAGGCGGTCGTCACGCCGACCGAGCTCGTCGAGGCGCGGAAGACCATCGGCCAGATCTACGTCGCCGAGAAGGTGAAGGACTACATCGTCGATGTCGTCTTCGCCACGCGCGAGCCGCAGAAGCACGGGCTCAAGGACCTCGCGCCGCTCATCGAGTTCGGGGCCTCGCCGCGCGCCTCGATCGCGCTCAACCTCGCCGCGCGCGCGCATGCGTTCCTCCGGCATCGCGGCTACGTCACGCCCGAGGACGTGAAGGCCGTCGGTCCCGACGTCCTCCGCCATCGCGTCGTCCTCACCTACGAGGCCGACGCCGAGGAGGTCACCTCCGAGCAGGTCGTCCGCCGCGTGTTCGAGGTCGTCGAGGTCCCGTAAGGAGCCGGCAGTGTCGATCCCTCGCGAGATCCTCGCGGCGCTCCGGACGATCGAGATCCACACGGCGAGGCTCGCGAACGAGCAGCTCTCGGGCACGTACAAGTCGAGCTTCAAGGGGCAAGGGCTCGCGTTCCGCGAGGTGCGTCCCTACCAGCCGGGCGACGACGTCCGCACCATCGACTGGAACGTGTCCGCGCGCATGAACGACACCTTCGTGAAGGTGTTCGTCGAGGAGCGCGAGATGACCGTGATGCTCGCCGTCGATCTGTCGGCGAGCGAGCGCTTCGGCACGCAGCGCGCCCCGAAGGCGCGCGTCGCCTCGGAGGTCGCGGCGCTGCTCGCCTTCAGCGCGATCCGCAACAACGACCGGGTCGGGCTGATCCTCTCGACGAGCAAGGTCGAGCGCATCGTCCCGCCGAAGAAGGGCGAGAAGCACGTGATGCGCGTGGTGCGCGAGATCCTAGGCTTCGAGGCGCCCCCCGCCGCGTACTCCTCGCTCGACGAGGCGCGCGTGCCCCGGCTCGGCGCGCAGACCGATCTGAAGAGCGCGCTCGAGGCGCTCGCGCACGTCGCGCGCCGGCGGAGCGTCGCGTTCGTCGTCTCGGACTTCTTCACCACCGGCTACGAGCGCGCGCTGGCGCTCGCGAGCGCGAAGCACGACGTCATCCCGGTGGTCCTCGTCGACAAGCGCGACTTCGAGCTGCCCGACGTCGGCCTCGCGACGTTCGAGGACCTCGAGAGCGGCGACATGGTGCTCGTCGACACCTCCGACAAGCGGGTGCGCGCGCACTACAAGACGGAGATGACGCGCCTCCGCGACGCGCGCCGGCAGATGTTCTTCAAGCTCGGGCTCGACTCGGTCGAGATCGACACGGGCAGCTCGTTCGTGAAGCCGATCCGCGATCTGTTCGCCCGTCGCGCCCGGAGGGTGCGCACGCGATGAGGCGCGCGCTGCTCGTCCTGGCGACGGTCACCGCGTCGGCGTCCGCGCACGCGGCCGATCCGCTCGATGCCGGGGCGGGCGCGGGCGACTCGACCTACGGCTGCGTCGAGAGCATCCCGCGCGGCGCGCAGAAGCCGATCCTCCTCGAGCACTTCCCCACGCGCGGCACGAGCGGGTGGGCGGCGACGCTCTCGCTCACCGTCCGTCACGGCAAGGGCGAGAAGGTGCTGCCCTCGGGGCTGAACCTCTCGCATGCCGGCGACGCGAAGAAGCTGCTCAAGGAGGCGGGCTTCGCCATCCCCGAGCAGGACGCGTCCGCGGGGGCGCAGATCTGGACGGAGAAGGAGGACCCGCAGAAGCCGGGCGCGGTCACCCACCTCGAGCTCCCGCTCGTGCTCCTCCCGCCGAACGCGGGACGAAACACCATCGTGCTCCCGCGCCTGCCCGTCGCCGTGGCGCGCGCGAACGGCGAGATCATGACGATCTGCACGATGCCGCATCCGATCGTCGTCGACGATCCGATCGCCAACGTGCCCGACGCGAAGCCGGTGCCGAACCCGCCGCCGCTCGTGCAGCGCGAGGAGTGGACCGCGCTGAAGAAGGCGCTCGGCTGGGGCGCGCTCGGCCTGGCGATCGGCAGCGTGCTCGCCTGGTTCGTCTACAAGCGGGTGACGAAGCCGAAGCCTCCGCCTCCTCCGCCGCCGCCGCGCCCGCCGTGGGAGGTCGCGCTCGAGAAGCTCGACGAGGTCCGCCATGCGGGGCTGCTCGAGGTGCAGCGTCACGCGGAGTACTTCGATCGCGTGAGCGACGCGGTGCGCGGCTACCTCGGCGCGCGCTTCGGCTTCGACGGGCTCGAGTCGACGACCGACGAGATCCTCGCGTCGCTGAAGAAGCAGGGCGGCGGCTTCATCCGCATGGATGAGGGCGCGCCGTCGCCGAGCATGCCCACCCCGGGCGTGCCGCTCGACGACATCGCGCGCTTCCTCCGCGAGTGCGACCTCGTGAAGTTCGCGAAGTACACGCCGTCGCCGGAGGAGTGCGCGAAGGCGCTCGACTCGGGCGAGACCATCGTGAAGACGACGATGCCGGGCGCGCGGCCTCCGAGCGCCACGAGCAAGGGGGCGGACGCATGACGCGGCCGGCGCGCGCGATCCTCACCGTGGTCGGGACGCTCGCGTTCATCGCGCTCGGCCTCGTCTACCCCGCGATCGCGCGCGGCGACGCGTGGAGCACGGCGGTGTGGACCGTGCCGGTGCTCGGTTGGCTGCCGAAGGAGTCGCGCCTGCCGGTCCTCGCCGGAGGAGCGTTCGTGCTCGCAGCGCTCGTCGCCTGGCGCATGACGCTCGCGGCCGACGCGCGCACGCCGCGCCTCCGGCTCGCCACCGTCGCGCCGCTCGTGACCGGGCCGCGCGGCCTGCGCACGCGCCTCCGCGACGTGCCGGGCATGCTCCGCGCGTCGGCGCTCGTGCTCGCGATCCTCGCGCTCGGCCGGCCGCAGAACGTGCTGCGGGGAGAGGACGCCGACGAGAAGGGCATCGACATCGTCCTCGTGCTCGACCTCTCGGGATCGATGCGCGCGCTGATGGACGCCGACACGCCGGCGCCGAACACCCAGCGGCGGATGACCGCCGGCGTGCAGCGCTTCACGCGTCTCGACACCGCGAAGGAGGTCATCCTCGACTTCGTCTCCCGGCGGAAGAACGACCGCATCGGCGTCGTGGTCTTCGGCCGCACCGCGTACATCCTCTCGCCGCCCACGCTCGACAAGTCGCTCCTCACCACGCTGGTGAGCAAGATGGAGCTCGGGCTCATCGACGGCAACGGCACGGCGATCGGCGACGCGGTCGGCACCGCGGTCGCGCGCCTCCGCCGATCGACCGCGCGCTCGAAGGCGGTCATCCTCCTCACCGACGGCGACTCGAACGCCGGCTCGATCGCGCCGGACTACGCGGCGCACCTCGCGCAGGCGCAGGGCGTGAAGGTCTTCACCGTGCAGATCGGCAACGGCGACGACGTCGACGTGCAGGAGGGCGTCGACATCTTCGGGCAGCCGAAGTTCGTGCGCGAGCACTTCCCCGTGAACCCCGAGCTGCTCAAGCGCATCGCCAGCACCACGGGCGGCGACGCGTTCATCGCCACCGACAAGAAGGGCCTCGAGCAGTCGATGCACCAGATCCTCGACAAGCTCGAGAAGACGCGCTTCGAGGCGCAGGCCGCGACGATGGAGGACCTGTTCCCGTTCCTCCTCCTCCCCGCCGTCGCGCTCCTCGCGCTCGAGGCGCTGGTCCGGGTCCTCGTCGTCCGGAGGTTCCCGTGAAGCTCGCTTCCTGGGGGAACCTTACGGTTCCCTCATTTCCGCTCCGCGGAAATGAGCCTCCCTCCCTTGCCTCGCATCCCGCCCGCGCGCACGCCTCCGGCGCCGCGTGCTACGCACGCGATTTGCGCGCTCGGCTGCTGCCACGGAGGCTTCCGTGAAGTTGGCCTACGACCTCACGGCGATGCCGTATCTGCTGATCGCGATCGGGTGCCTCCTCGTGCTCGGCCTCTTCGCCGGCGCGCTCGTGCTCGCGTCGATCCGGCGCGGGCGCGCGACGAAGGCGTTCGGCGATCCCGCGCTGGTCACGAAGCTCGAGTCGTTCGACGCCGCCGGGCGGCGCGCGCTCAAGGGCGTGCTCCTCGTCGTCGCCCTCCTCGCGGGCTTCATCGCGCTCGCGAGGCCGCAGTGGGGGCGCGGCACGAAGCTCGTGCCCGCGACCAACCTGGACGTGGTGATCGTGCTCGACTACTCGAAGAGCATGTACGCGCGCGACGTCGCGCCGAGCCGGATCGCCCGCGCGAAGGCCGAGATCGCGCGGCTCGTGCGCGAGCTGCCGGGCGCGCGCTTCGGCGCGGTGGCGTTCGCGGGAGAGCCGATGAGCTTCCCGCTGACGAGCGACGCGGCGGCGATCGCCCAGTTCTTCCGCCAGCTCGAGCCGAACGACATGCCCGTCGGCGGCACGGCGATCGCGCGCGCGCTCGAGCGTGCCCGCGAGCTGCTCGCGCGCGATCCGAAGTCGAACGAGCACGTGAAGGTGATCGTCCTCGTCACCGACGGCGAGGACCTCGAGGGCGATCCCGCGAGCGTCGCGCGCTCCGCGGCGCAGGAGAAGACGCGCATCGACGTCGTGCAGATCGGCGGGCTCACCCCCGAGCCGATCCCGGACATCGGACCGGACGGCAAGTCGCGCGGGTTCCGGCGCGACGACACGGGCAAGACGCTCACCACCGAGCTGTCGCCCGAGGGCGAGGCGCAGCTCGCGGAGATCGCGAAGGCGACCGGCGGCGCGATCGTGCGCGCGCAGAAGGGCGAGACCGGCATCGACGAGATCGCGCGCGGCCTCAAGAAGATGATGCGCGAGGAGCTCGCCGAGCGCGTCGAGATCGCGTTCGACGAGGAGTACATGTGGCCGCTCGGCCTGGCGGTGGTGCTGCTCGTCGCCGAGGGTCTGATCCCGGAGGCGCCGCTCCCGCGCATTCCTTCGGGCCTGCTCGCGATCCCCACGCCGGCGAAGACCAAGAAGCGCCGGAAGAAGGCGGCGGCATGAGGCGCGCGCTCGTTCGTCTCGCGATCCTCTCGGTGGCCGCCAGCGCCTTCGTCGCCGCGTGCGGCTGGGACCCCTCGCGTCCGTTCGAGCGCGACGCGCCGCAGGTGAAGGAGGCGATCGAGCACTACGACGGCGGCGATGCGCAGGCCGCCGCGATCCTGCTCGAGGACTACCTCCTCACCGGCGCATGCAACGAGGGGAACATCGGCACGCCGAACCGCCTCGTCGAGCGACCGAACGGCACGTTCGATCTCGGGCTCGCGCTGTTCAAGATCGGCGAGGCCTACGGACATCGCTTCGGCGACGAGGAGAACGACGCCGGGTTCCTCGATCCGAACCTCAAGGGGATGCGCTCGGGCATCGTCGAGTGCGCGCTCCGCATCCTCCGGCGCGTGGCCGAGGACGCGAGCCAGTCCGCGTCGCTCCGCGCACGCGCGCGCTACCTCGAGGGCAACCTGCTCTTCTTGACCGCGGCCTACCAGGAGGCGGTCACCGCGTACGACAAGGCGCTCGAGCTCGCGCCGGGCATGGGCGACGCCGGCCCGATCGGCCTCCCCGACGGCAGCCAGGTCACGTACGCGCCCGATCCCGTCGGACGCGACGCCGCGTGGAACCGCGCGATCGCGCTCCGCCGCATCGAGGACAAGAAGGACGCGGGCAACGACGGCGGCGGAGACGGCGGCGAAGGCGGCGCCGGCGACGGCGGAGGCGAGGCCGGCGGCAACGACGCAGGCAACGACGGCGGCGGGGACGGCGGCGGGGGCAACGACGGCAACGACGGAGGCAACGACGGCGGCGGCCAGAACGAGCCCGACGCCGGACAGGACGCCGCGAGCCCGCCGCCCCCGAAGCCCGACGAGCCCGACGCGGGCGCCCCTCCCCCGCCCTCGCGCCAGTCGCAGGACGATCGGATCCTCGACCAGCTCGAGAACGCGCCCACCGTCCAGCAAGAGGCGGCGCGCAAGCAGGCCGGACGTCGCCGTGCGGTGTCCGGCATGGTCGACAAATGATCGCTCGCTTCTACGCCTTCCTCCTGACGCTCTTCGCCGTCGCGCTCGTGGCGCTTCCGGCGCGTGCGGACGTGAGCGTGACCTCCGCGGTCGACACGCCCGAGGTCGAGATCGGCGACACCGTCGCGCTCATCATGAACGCGCAGTCGGACGCGGACTCGCCGAGCGATCCGCAGCTCGGCGCCCATGCCGGCTTCACCGTCGTCGACAGCGCGGCGTCGCCGACGCACATGGTGTCGATCATCAACGGCCGGCGCTCGGAGAGGCACGGCCTGACGGTCACGTGGACGCTGCGGGCCGACAAGCTCGGCACCTTCGCCATCGGGCCCGCGTCGGTCGCCGTCCCCGGCGGACGCAAGAGCGCGCCCGTCCAGCGCGTCACCGTCGTCGCCCGCGGCAAGGGCACGCGGCCCAAGCGGGGCACCAACCCGTTCGATCCGTTCGGCTCGCTCGGCGGCGGACGGGCGCCGAGCCCGCTCGATCCGTTCAAGGGGATCATCCCGGGCTTCGACGACGACGACAACGACCCGTTCTTCGGCCGTCCGGCGAACGCCGATCCGAAGCTCGCGCTGCCCGAGCCGCGCGGACCGGTCGCGTTCCTCCACGCGACCATCGACAAGACGCGCGCGGTCGTCGGCGAGCAGGTCACGCTCGACGTCTACCTCTACGAGGATCCGCACGCGCGCCAGGGCCATCCGTCCGACGTGCACGAGGCGACGGCGACCGACTTCGTGAAGCGCCCCCTCCTCCAGGACGAGACCCGCGCGATCGGCGTGGGCAACGCGATCGTCGGCGGGCGCCTCTGGACCGTGAAGCTGGTGCGCAAGAGCGCGCTGTTCCCCCTCAAGGCGGGCCGCCTCACCATCCAGCCGATGTCGCTGACGCTCCCGCAGGCGCGCGTCGGCCTGCGCGAGAGCGAGACGCTCGCCGTCGACGTCACCGAGCCGCCGGTCGCCGGTCGCCCCGCCGGCTATCAGGTCGGCGACGTGGGCGACTTCTCGCTCAGCGCCACGGTGACCCCGCGCGCGGTCACCCAGGGCGGCGCGGTCGGCGTCACCGTCGAGCTCCGCGGCACCGGCAACATGCCCGCGCAGCTGCCGGTGCCGGTGATGCCCGGCGTCGAGTGGCTCGATCCGCAGGTGAAGGACAGCCTCGGGCCGATGCAGAACGATCGCTTCGGCGGGAGCCGCACGTTCTCGTACGTGGTCCGCCTGCAGAAGGACGGCGCGATCGATCTCGGCGAGATCCGCCTGCCCTACTTCGATCCGACGACCCGCACGTACGCGGTCGCGCGCGCGGGCCTCGGCATCGTCGACGTCGCGAAGGGCGCGGTGCGCGACGCGGGCGCCGAGGTCGCCGAGCCGATCCTGCCCGGGCTGCCGGGCGCGCGCCGCTCGCTCGAGGGCATGCACGAGCGATCGTTCTTGACGGAGCGCTCGGAGACCTGGGCGATCGTGTTCGGCGCCCCGCTCGCCTGCGCGCTCGCCATCGGCGCGCAGGGCTTCGTCCGCCGCGCGCGCGAGAAGCGGGCGAACGCCGCGCCCTCGAACGACGAGGTCGCGCGCGATCGCCGCGCCGAGGCGGAGTCCGCGCTCCGCGGGACCGACGGGAAGGCCGCGGCGAGCGCCGTCGCGCGTTCGCTGGAGGCCGCCGTGCTCGCGGAGACGTCGGTCAACGTCCGCGGGACGTCGGGCGATGCGGCGATCCGCGAGCTCGTCGATGCCGGCGTCAGCGAGGACGCCGCGCGCGAGGCGATCGCCGTGCTCCGCGCGTGCGAGGACGCGCGCTTCTCGCCCGACGGCGTGTCGATCGACGACGCGCAGGCGCTGTGGAAGCGCGCCGAGGCGGTGCTCTCGCGCACCCGCTCCCGAGGCGAGGGCGCGGCGTGAGGCGGCGCGCGGCGATCGCTCTCCTGTTCGTCTCGCTCGGGGCGGCGGCCGACGAGCCGCAGGCCACGGTCGAGGAGCAGGATCCGAACGTCGTCTTCCGCGCGGCGACCGATGCGCTCGCCGCCGATCGCCCCGCCGACGCGATCGCGAAGCTCGAGTCGCTCGGCGATCACGGCATCGTCGATCCGGTCGTGAGCTTCGACCGCGGGCTCGCGTATGCGCTCCGCGTGCGCGCGGGCGCCGAGCAGCCCGGCGATCTCGGCCGGGCCGCGCACGGCTTCGAGGAGGCGCGCGAGCTGTCGAGCGATCGCGCCCTCGCCTCCGACGCCACGCGCGCGCTCGTCGCCGTCCGCGCGGAGATCGCCCGTCGTCGTGCACGCGCGGGCGATCCCGTCGAGCTGCAGTACGGCGTGTCGCTCGGCCGCTCGATCGTCGGCCTCCTCCCCGAGAACACGTGGGCCGCGCTCGCGCTCGCGTTCTCGCTCGTGCTCGCCGCGGCGCTCGTCGTGCGTTCGCGCGTGCAGGCCCCGCGCGCGAAGGTCGCGGCGACGACGACGTGCGGCGTCTCCGGCGCGCTGCTCGCGATCGCCGCGCTCCTCGCCTGGGCGGCACGCGACGCCCGGCTCCATCTCCGCGAAGGCATCGTGGTCGCCGAGAGCGCGCGCCTCCTCGACGCGCGCCACCTCGCGAAGGACGGCGTCTCGCCGATCCCCGAGGGGGCGCGCGTACGAATCCTCGACGAGGACGCGGGCTACAGCCACGTCCAGGTCGGCGCGGAGGACGGCTACCTCGCGTCGAGCGCGGTGCTGCCGCTCGCCAAGCGCTGATCAGCGCTCCTGGCTCGTCGGCGCCGTGGGACGCCACGACATGACGGGCTGCTCCTCGTCGTCTTCGGCGGCGGCGGGCACGCGGATCGTCGTCGTGCGCAGCGCCGCGGGCTCGGCCTTCGTCAGCACGGCCGCGACCGCACCGCGCAGATCGCCCGCGCCCTGACCGGCGATGCCCTCGACCGCGAGGACGATCCGTCCGGGCGTCTTGTCGACGAGCGCCGCCGCGACCTCGATCGTCTCGGCGCCGGAAGAGCCGACCGTCGTCGCGTGCGCGATGCCGAGCGCCGCCGCGACCTCGGCCGCGAGCTCGCGCGAAGGCGCGACGACCGCGTCGATCTTCGCGAGATCGGTGCGAGCGGTCGCGAGCGCGGCGCGGGCGGCTTTCGCCTCGGCCTCGCCTTCCAGCAGTCCACCTCGGGGAACCACCGTACCGCGACCCAATACGTTCACCGGCATGCTCTCTCTCGCCTCTCTCTCCCCGCGACGTCGTCGATCCTATCGTGCACCCCCGAGCGCTGGACATACGCCCCAGGGCGTAACTGCTGCGCGTTCCACCATGGAACACCGGCCGCGGCCCGCGCGCCACGCGCGCCGGGAATTTCCGGGCGTCCCGCGAGGCACGGCCCCTGCATGACGCCCGCAGCGCCATGACCGAAGACGAAACCGTCCAGGAGCTCGTGCGCGCCGCGCGCGAGGTCATCGACCCCGAGACCGGCCTCGACATCATCTCGATGGGCCTCGTGTTCCACATCGGCTACTCCGCGCGCGTACGCATGGCGCACGTGGTGATGACGTTCACGACGCCTTCGTGTCCCTCCGGGCGCGTGATGGTCGAAGGCCTCGAGCGCCGGCTCGGCTCCATCGACGGCGTGCGCGGGGTGAAGGTCGACGTCACCTTCGAGCCCCGCTGGACGCCCGAGCGCATCTCGCCGGAAGGGCGAGACGTGCTCGGCTGGATGTGATCGTCCTCAGGACGCGCCGCGCCCGCGCTTCTCGACGTCGACGCTCCACGTCTCCGGCCCCTCGAGGACTCGCCGGAAGACGAACGATCCCTCGGGCTCGGTCGCCTCGAGCGTGAAGTACATGCACGAAGGATCGTGGTCGAGCGTGAGGTGCAGCGTGCGCCCCGGCGCGAGCGCGCGGTACGCGCCGAGGATCGTCTCGAGGCGATCGCGCGGCTCCACCGGGCGCATGTCGAGCTCCATGTCCTCGTCGCGGCGCGCGCTCCCGCACCCGGTCTTTCCCGTCCGCGTGAGCCACCGCTCCCACGAGCCGACGAGCCCCTCGGCGCTCGGCGTCAGGGCGAGCGTGCCCGCGTAGCGCGCGAGCGCGACCGTCCGCAGGAGCTCGCCGAGGCCCGTGCCGTCGTGCGACGAGAGCTCGGGGCCGCCGCCGCGCAGCCGGATGTACGAGAGCGTGTCGGCCCCGACGAGGAGCACCGCGGCGGCGTCGCTCAGGGCCTCGGCCGACGGCCGCACCTCCCAGGCGGTTTTCACGCGCGACGCGCCCGACGTCGCGATCGCGTCGGCGAGCCCGGCCGCTTCCTCCGCGTCGGTCCCGTGCGTGACGCACAGCCGCCCGCCGGCGCGCGCGTACAGCGTTTCGAGCTCGGCGATGGCCGCGAGCGGCACGAGACCTCGCGCCGCGACGACGGGCGCGTCGAGCGTCGCGGAGGCGCGCGCCATCCGCTCGGATCCGAGCAGCGACGCGGAGTCGACGTAGATCCCCACGGCGCTCGTCGCATCGGAGAGATCGCCCGCGACGAGCTCGAGCCCGTAGAGCCCTCGCCGGCGCGCGAGCGCCTCGAGGTCGGCGAGCGGCATGTTCGGCGCTGCGCTCCGGCTGAGGGCTAGTTGCATGGCCTCAGTTCTTCCCGATCGAGACGCGCCAGACCGCGGGGCCTTCTTCGAGGTAGCTCCACTGGTACTGCCCCTTCCGCGTGGCCTCGAACTGGTGACGCAGCGGGAACGGATCGTGGTCGTTGATCAGCGTGAAGGCCTCGCCGCTCTTCAGCGCGTCGAACGTCCGGAAGATGGTCGGGTGCTTCTCGCGGGGTGGAACGACGCGGATGTCGAGCTCGATGGACTTGTTCATGGGTCTCCTTGGAGGTCTTCCTCGGGGTGAGCGTGACGAATGAAGATGCGAACGAGGTCTTCCGACTGGACGCGCACCTCGTGGACGAAGCCACGGGCCGCCAGCTGCGGCAGCAGGAACTGCGGGACGCGCACGTTGATCTGGAGGAGCGTCTTGCCGCGGGGCAGTCGCTCGAGGGCCTCGAGCGTCTGCACCATCGGCTCGGGCGGCTCGAGCCCGCGCACGTCGAGCACGATCACGTCCGGCTCCTCGACGATCGGCGCGACCGCGGGCGTCGTCGCGCCGACCGCCGCGTGCGCTCCGCCACCGTCGCGCCAGAACCAGACGCGCCAGTCGTCCGCGCCGAGCTGCTCGGTGAAGTGCGAGAAGCCCTGGCGCCCGAGCACCGGATAGAGCGGCACGGGCTCGAAGATCGCCCGCAGGCGGAGCACGCCGCCGCCGTCCACGCGGCCGGCCGCGCTCATGATCAGGCGGAACGGCTCGCGGCCCGCGCGGAGCTCCTCGCGCACGTCGAGGTCGACGATCCGCTCCGGCGGAAGGTCGAGCAGCGCGGCGGGCACCGCCTCCTGGGGAGGAGCGGCGCGGGCGGACCCGATCGGGCGCACGTCGCGCGGCGGCTCCCCCGCGAGCGCGCCGTTGAGCCGCGCGAGCAGGTCGGAGGCGTCGAGGCCGGCGATGCGCGCCGCCTGCTCCACCGTCGCGAGCTTCGACATCGTCTTGCGCAGGAGCGGGTTCTGGAGCTTCTTGAACGCGGGAGCGGCGGCGACGAGCACCTCCAGGAGACGCTCGTCGCGAGCGAGCACCGTGCTGATCCGGTCGTCGAGGCGAATGGGCTCGATCATGCTGGCCTCCGGCGGGCGATGCGGACCATCTCGCGAGCTTCGATCGCGACGGCCGCGAAGAGCACGATCGCGCCCGCGCGCACGATCGGCGTGATCCCGGACGCGATCCCGACCGCCGTGGTCAGGACGCCGAGGACGAACAGCGCGAGGGCGACGTGGACGGCGCGCGCGGAGTAGAGCTCGGCGACTCGAGGCACGGTCCCCTTGCCGACGCGCGAGCCGTAGCGGTGGAACCAGACGAGGAACGGGACGATCTTGAAGTAGTGCCCGGCGATGAAGAGCGTGATCCCGCCGACGACGAGCACGAAGACGTAGGTCGTGAGGACCTGCGGGCTGCCGAGGCCGCGCACGATCGCGAAGGGCGCCATGACGAGCGCGCAGGCGACGCCGCCCACGCCCGCCATCGCGAGGCGCATGCCGCCGTCGAGCTCGCGCTTCTTGCGGTGGCGGTGGAACGACGCGATCTGCGCGAACCAGGCGACGACGCCGGCGCCGATGATCGCGGCGGCGACGACGCGGAGCACGCCCGCATGGGAGAACGCCAGGAGGGCGCAGCCGGCGGACAGGAGCGCGACCGCGACGCGCGCCGGACGTTCGCTGGCGCCGTGCGAGAGCATGAACATGGGCACGAGCCGGTGCCCGACGCCCACCATCACGAGCATCACCCAGCCGACGAGCGCGACGTGCACGTGGACCGCGAGGAGATCGAAGCGGATGGATGCCGCGAAGCCCGTCGCCACGTTCAGCGCGAGGGAGAAGCCGAACGCGAGCGTCGCGACGAGGAACACGCACGACGCCGCGAGCGCCCACCAGGTGATGCCTCGCTCCGTCGCGCCGGCGAGCGTCGCCGCGAAGTTGAGCGCGAAGAGCGCGAACGCGACGGCCACGGCCCCACCGCCGATGGGCACCAGCGCGGGCAACGGGACGGCGAGGGCCACGACGAACGTCGGGATGCCGGCGGCGAGGAGCACGAACGTGACGTGTGCGGCGCGGAGCGAACGGATCGGCGCACCGACCGCGACGGGCAGGAACTGATAGAGCGCGCCGAAGATCGACGTCGCGATGAAGCCGAGCGTGAAGAGATGCACGACGGCGACGACGCGCGGCGCGATGAACGCACCGTTCGCGAGCTCGGGCGCCACGGCCGCGAGCCCCAGCGTCCCGAGCGCGAGGAACCCGAGCGCGGCGGCGAAGTGCTCGCCCGGCAGGTGCAAGGGCGGCGCGTTCGCCGTGACGAGCCCACCGTGGAACGGGCTCGCCGCCGGACGTGCCGAGGGCTTCACGAGGCTCACGCGTGCGTTCACGGCGCGCGGCAATGCAACCCACACGCCATGCGCGAGAGGCGCTCATTTCAGGCGGATCGACGAGGGGCCCGCGCCTTCGCGCTCCAGATTGGAACGAGTGGAACGTTCTCGGGGGGCGACGCGCGCCGACGCGTCGCGGCGGCATCGGACGCGCCGAATCCGATTTGGCCTTGTCGCGTTTCCGACTGCGACCCAGGTTACGCACTGACAACGGCGTGCGTGACCCGCGCGTTTCCCCGACGGGAGCGCTCGTCCCGCAGACGTCCGTTCCTTCACCCGCACACGATCTCGATCATCCCGCCGGCTCTCTCCTTCGAGACGAGCCTGCGAGACGCCGGGGTCGTGTTGCATTTTTTCGTTCAGGAGGTCGGTTTCATGTTCGCGCTCAGCGGTCTCGTCCTCGTGGGTGTGGCCTTGGCGCTTGTCTTGGTGCTCGTCGCGCTGTCGGGCATCCGTTACATCCCCAACGATCGCGTCGGCATCGTCGAGAAGCGATGGAGCTTCGGCGGCTCGCTCAAGAGCGGCTTCATCGCGCTCGGCGGAGAGGCCGGCTTCCAGCCGGAGATCCTCCGCGGCGGTCTGCACTACCTGATGCCGCTCCAGTACCGCGTGCACAAGATGCCGCTGGTCACCATCCCGCAGGGCAAGATCGGCTACGTGTTCGCGCGTGACGGCGCGGCGCTCGGCGCGACCCAGACGCTCGCAGCCAACCCGAAGTCGGTGAACTTCCAGGACGTGCGCCACTTCCTGGCCAACGGCGGACAGCGCGGCCCGCAGCGCGCCATCCTCCGCGAGGGCACCTACGCGATCAACCTCGCGCAGTTCCTCGTCGTGACCGAGGGCAAGCTCTTCTACCTCGGCATGAGCCGCGAGGAGGACGGCATCTTCCGTCAGATGGCGATGACCGTCGCTGAGCGCGGCGGCTTCACGCCGGTCGTCATCAAGGGCGCCGACGACCTCATCGGCGTCGTCACCGTCCACGACGGTCCCTCGCTCGCGCAGGGCGAGCTCATCGCGCCGATCGTCGGCGAGGACGCGAGCGACCTCCGCACGTATCACAACAACTTCCAGGACCCCGAGGCGTTCCTCGCGGGCGGCGGCCGTCGTGGCCGCCAGCTCCAGGTGCTCGTCGAGGGCACCTATTACGTCAACCGGCTGTTCGCCACGATCGAGATGATCCCGAAGACGATCGTCGAGGTGGGTCACGTCGGCGTGGTCGTCTCGTACACCGGCATGCGCGGCAGCGACGTGTCCGGCGCGGAGTACAAGCACGGCGAGCTCGTCGCGAAGGGCGAGCGCGGCGTGTGGAGCGAGCCGCTCCTGCCCGGCAAGTACGCGTTCAACACGTACGCGGGCAAGGTCATCATGGTCCCGACGACGAACTTCATCCTCAAGTGGACGAAGGACGAGATCGGCTCGCACAAGTTCGACGAGAACCTCTCCGAGGTGACGCTCATCACCAAGGACGCGTTCGAGCCGAAGCTGCCGCTGAGCGTGGTCGTGCACATCGACTACAAGAAGGCGCCCCTCGTCGTGCAGCGCTTCGGCGACGTGAAGAAGCTCGTCGAGCAGACGCTCGACCCGATGGTCGCCGCCTACTTCAAGAACATCGGCCAGACGCGCACGCTGATCCAGCTCCTCCAGGAGCGCAGCATGATCCAGGCGATCGCGAGCGAGGAGATGAAGACCCGCTTCACCCACTACAACCTCGAGCTCGAGGAGGTCCTGATCGGCACGCCCGCCGCGGGCGCCGGTGACAAGACCATCGCCGTCATCCTCGAGCAGCTGCGCGCGCGCCAGATCGCCGAAGAGCAGGTCGAGACGTACGCGCGCCAGGAGAAGGCCGCGGCGAAGGAGCGCGAGCTCCGCGAGGCGATGGCCCGCGCCGCGAGCCAGAAGTCGCTGACCGAGAGCGAGCTCGCCATCACCATCGAGGCCAACCAGGGCCGCGCCGCGTACGAGCGCAGCCTCCAGCAGGCCGCGCAGCAGAAGACGATGGCGGAGGCGCAGGCCACCGAGATGCGCCTGCTCGCCGAGGCCGAGGCGACGCGCGTGCGGACGCTCGGCGAGGCGCAGGCGGACAAGGCGGCGCGCGTCGGCATCGCCGAGGCGGTCGCCATCGAGGAGCAGGTCCGCGCGTACGGCGGTCCGAAGTTCCAGGTCACCCAGCAGGTGATGGCCCGCTTCGCGGAGGCGATCGGGCAGGCGAAGGTCGACGTGGTGCCCAAGATCGTGATGGGCGGCGCCGGCGGTCAGGGTCAGTCGGGCAGCGTCGTCGAGACGCTCCTCGCGCTGCTCCTCTCCGATCGACTGACCGACGGGGCGGACGGCGCGCCGAAGACGGAGCGCGGGCGGTCGCCCGAGCTCGACGCCATCCGCGATCGGATCAAGGGCGAGCTCCTGTCGCCCAAACCGATGACCAACGGCAACGGGGCGACCAAGCTCACGCCGCAGGCCGCGGCGGCGACCCTCCCGCCCCGCAGCTGATCGCCTCCGACAAACCAGCGGTGTGACGCGAGCCCGCGGGAGTCGATCCCGCGGGCTTCGTGTTGATGGGAATGCCCCGCAAGTGACAACTCCGGCGACCGCGGGAGACGTGCGACGAGCGGAGAAAACCTCGCATCGAACTGCCGTTGCACGCGCGATCGCCCCTGGTCACGACGGCTGTGCTCGGTAGAGTGATCGAGCGATGAGCGACGGTGGAATGAAGGTGCCGAATGGGATCGAGGCGATCGCCGGCGCGGTCCCGACCGAGTTCCCCGACGGCCTCTTCACCGACGACGAGGCGGTCACGCAGGCCAAGCGCGATCGGCCGGCGCCGTCCTCGGCGCGCCAGATCCCGGTGGCCAGGCCCGCCGCCTCGAGCGCGCGGATGCCGGTCGCGAAGCCGGCGTCGATCCCGAGGATGCCCGCCGCGAAGCCGCCGCTCCCGACGTCGACGGCGAGGATGCCGGCGGTGAAGCCGGCGATCCCGTCGTCCTTCCCCTCGGTGGGCAAGCAGCTCGTCGTCGAGATCGCCGCGCCGCCGCCCGCCCCGTCGAGCCTCGAGGCGCTCGTCACCACGATCGAGCCGGAGACGATCTCGACGGCGCCCACGGTCTCGCCGACCGACGCCGCCCCGCCGTCGACGCGCGAGCCGTCGCCGGTGCTCGAGCGTGCGAGCGCCGAGCCGGCCGTCGATCCGCTCCCCGCGGGCGTGCCCGCGCCGATCGCGTCGCGCGCGCGCTTCGTCGCGCTCACGTCGCTCGTCGCCGCGGGCGTGGTCGCGATCGGCGGCGCCGTCCTCTTCTCCGCGCGCACCGCGATCCGCGGCGC
>JBDHVD010000131.1:0-18809 GCA_039809525.1 Labilithrix sp.
GCACGCCGACGCGACGAGCGCCGCGCACGTGACGCGAGTGTTCTTCCCCAAGGCCACCATCCTACAGTTTCCGGACCGGCTCGCGCTACGATGGTCGAGGAGCCTCGAGTGGCGTCGTCCTCGCCCGCCTTCACCCGTTCACGTGCGCCACGCCTCGCGCGCCTGCTCGTGCCGGCACTGGCGGTAGGCGCATTGGGATGGAGCGACGAGATCGCGCCCGATCGCCGGCGACCGCCCGACGCGCACGCCGACCTCGCGCACGCCACCCGGCACCCGCACGCGCGCCCCGCCGTCCGCGGCAACGACTTCCCCGACGGGGTGATCGCGCTCACCTGGGACGACGGGCCCGACCACCACACGCTCGATCTCGCGCGCTTCCTGCGCGCCCACCGGATCGCCGGCACGTTCTTCGTCGTCCGCGAGTGGATGGGCGGGATCTCCGCGGAGCCCGGCGAAGGTGCCGATCGGTACGGGACCGGCCACGCGCACCTGCCGGTCCTCGCCGACCTCGTCGCGCTCGGTCATCGCGTGGGCAATCACACGGACGGGCACGTGATCCTCGACGGCGTGCCATCGGCGACGATCATCGAGCAGCTCGGACGGAGCCAGGCGATGATCGACCGCTACCTCGTCAACGAGCTCCGCATGTTCCGTCCGCCGGGCGGGTTCTGGAGCGACGCGTCGTCGAGCGCCATCGACACGCCCGCGTTCACCTCCACCGTCGGGCCCATCCGGTGGGACATCGACGAGAAGGACTGGGAGGGCTCGCTCTACTGCCGCTCGAAGCGTCCGGGCGTCGAGTGCGAGGCGGCGCCCAACGCCGAGCCGTCGCGCGTGCGCCCGAACGTGATCGCGGCGCGCTACCTCGCGACGGTCGATCGGTACCGGCGTCGTCCTGTTGCACGACCGCGTCGGTGACGTCGGCTCGACGTACGCGCTCGACGTCGCGCGTGCGCTCGTGCCCGCGCTCGAGGCGCGCGGGTACGTGTTCGCCGCCCCGGTCCTCGCGTTCACCCGCTTCGCGTCGCGCTCGACGGACGGCCTCGCGTTCGAGGAGGGCACGCTCCGCGTCGCCGACGTCGACGGCGACGGCCGCGCCGACCTCTGCGGGGATCGCGACGGCGAGCTCCTGTGCGCGCGCGCGGCGCCTTCGCAGGAGTCGGAGAACGCGATGCCGCTGACGGCGTTCGGCGCTGCGATGCCGACCGCGCGTCCGCCCGAGGGCGCGCTCGGCGCGGCGCTCGCCGACGTCGACGCCGACGGACGCGCCGACGTGTGCTTCCTCCGCGACGACGACGTCGTGTGCGCGACGTCCGGCGCCGGCGCGCGCATCTGGAGCGGCGCGCTCGGCGCGCACGGCGACGCGGGCGCCACCCTCCGGCTCGGCGACGTCGACGGCGACGGACGCGCCGACGCGTGCGTGCGCAGCGGCGAAGGCGTCGTCTGCGCGACGAGCACCGGCACGACCTTCGGACCGGCCCGCGCCTGGATCGACGCCTCGACGCTCGATCCGGCGCGCGTCGAGCTCGCCGACGTCGACGGCGACGGACGCGCCGACGCGTGCAGCGCGGGCGCCTGCGCGCTCTCCACCGGGCGCGCGTTCGCCGCGCCCTCGCGCTGGACGGCCGCGCGCGAGCTCGTCGCCGCCGACGGCGCACGCTACGGCGATCTGAACGGGGACGGCCGCGCCGACGTCTGCGCGCCGTCGCCCCAGGGCGTCGCGTGCGCGTTCTCGAACGGGCGCGCGTTCACCGCGCCGAGCACCTGGCTCGACGCGCACGTCGCCGAGCTCGAGCTCGCCGACGTGAACGCCGACGGTCGCGCGGACCTCTGCGCCCTCGTCGCCGGCGAGGTGATGTGCGGCCTCGCTCCCTGACGCGTCACGAGCCGGCGATCACCGCGAGGAACCCGTCGCCGTACTGCTCGGCGCGCGAAGGTCCCATGCCGTGCACGCCGAGCAGCTCGCCGCGCGTCCGCGGGCGCGCCGTCGCCATCTCGACGAGCGAGCGATCGAGCGCGACGACGTAGGCGGGCACGCCGCGCTCCTTCGCGATGCTCGCGCGGTGCGCGCGGAGGCGCTCGAACAGCGCGCGCCCTCCGGCGTCGAGCGCGGGCAGCTCGCGCGCCTCGCGCGGCTCGCGGCGGGTCCTCTTCGGTCGCGGCTCGGCCGGCAGGACGATGCGCGCCGGGGCCTCGCCCTTCATCACCTCGGCGCCTGCGCGCGTGAGGAACGGCACCGGATGCTCGCTGGTCGTCAGATCGATCCAGCCGGCCGCGAGCAGGGCGCGGAGCAGCGCGACGACCCACTCCTGCGAGCGATCGCGGAGCAGGCCGAACGTGGAGAGGGCGGTGAAGCCGAAGCGCTTCGTCTTCTCCGTCTCGTCGCCGTGGAGCATCTCGGCGATCGCGACGAGCCCGCCGCGCTTCTGCGCGCGCGCGACCGCCGAGAGCGCCTTCTTGACGATGATCGTCGTCTGCTCGACGTCGTCCGGCGCCTGCTCGTCGTCGAGCGCGAGACAGACGTCGCAGTGGCCGCATCCGCCGAGGAGCTCGTGCTCGTCGCCGAAGTACCGGAGCACGAAGTCGTGCCGGCAGCTCCGCGCGTCGATGTAACGGAGGAGCTCGCGGAAGAGCGCCCAGTCGCGCGTCTCGTTCATCAAGCGGCGGCGGAGCGAGATGTCCGCGCCCGAGCAGAGGAGCAGACCGGACGCCTCGGCGCCGTCGCGGCCGGCGCGGCCGACCTCCTGGTAGTACGCCTCGATCGACGAGGGCGGCTGCACGTGCACCACCGTGCGGATGTCCGGGCGATCGATGCCCATGCCGAACGCGTTCGTCGCGACGACCACGTCGACCTTCCGCGCGGCGAACGCGTCGGCGACCTTCGTCCGGACGTCCGCCTCCATCCCCGCGTGGTAGCCGGCGGCGTTCCATCCGCGCGCCTTCAAGAGATCGGCGTACTGCTCGGTCACCTTGCGCGTCGCGGCGTACACGATCGCGCCGCCGCGCGGCTTCGCCGCCGAGCCGAGCGCCTCGGTCAGGCCGGAGAGGAGCGCGGCGCGCGCCTGCTTCGGCCCGTCGACGTTCTGCGCCGCGAGGTGCAGGTTCGGACGTGCGAACCCGCGGAGGACCTCGTGGCACGGCACCGGGCCGCGATCGAAGCCGAGCTGCCTCCGGATCTCGTCGCGCACGTGCGGCGTCGCCGTCGCGGTGCACGCGAGCACGCGCGGCGGCTTCACCCGCTCGAGGAGCGCGCCGATGCGCAGGTAGTCGGGCCGGAAGTCGTGCCCCCACTGCGCGATGCAGTGCGCCTCGTCGATCGCCACCAGCGCGAGCTTCGTGCGCGAGACGCGGTCGACGAACGCATCGGACGCGAGCCGCTCCGGCGCGACGTACACGAGCTCGTACTCGCCGCGGAGCATGCGTGCTTCGCGCTGCTGGCGCTCGCCCGGCTCGAGCGTCGACGCGAGGAACGTCGCCGCGATCCCCCGGGCGCCGAGCGCGCGGACCTGGTCCTCCATCAGCGCGACGAGCGGGGAGACGACGAGGGTGGTGCCCCCGAGCACCGCGGCCGGCAGCTGGTAGGTGAGCGACTTGCCGCCGCCCGTCGGTGCGACCACGAGGACGCGCCCGGGGCCGGTCAGGAGCGCCTCGATCGCCTCGCGCTGCCACGGGCGGAACGCCTGGAGACCGAACCTCTTCTCGAGCGCTTCGTCGATCGAGACCGCCATCGACGGCATGTGCATAGCACGGTCCGGTGGGCTACCGTGCGCGCCATGCGCGCCGTCCGCCAACACGAGCTCGTCGGTCCCTCCGGTCTCCGCGTCGACGAGATGCTCGAGCCCGCCCCCGGGGCCGGCGAGATCCTGGTCGACGTCCGCGCCGCGGGCGTCAACTTCCCCGACGTGCTCCTGTCGCGGGGCAAGTACCAGTTCAAGCCGGAGCCGCCGTTCATCCCCGGCGGCGAGGTCGCGGGCGTCGTGCACGCGCTCGGTGCGGGCGTCACCTCGTTCGCCGTCGGCGATCGCGTGGCGGCGACGATGATCCACGGAGCGTTCGCCGAGCGCGTCGTCGTGCACGAGAAGGCGGCGGTGAAGCTCCCCGATGCCGTCTCGTTCGAGACCGGCGCCGCGACGCTGCTCACGTACGCGACCACCGTGCACGCGCTCGTCGATCGCGCGGGCCTCCGCGCGGGCGAGACGCTCCTCGTCCTCGGCGCCGCCGGCGGCGTCGGCATCGCCGCGGTCGAGGTCGGCAAGCTGCTCGGCGCGAAGGTGATCGCCGCGGCCTCGACCGACGAGAAGATCGCGTTCTGCAAGGAGCACGGCGCGAGCGAGGGGATCGTCTACACGCGCGAGGACCTGAAGGAGCGCACGAAGGCGCTCACGAACGGGGCGGGCGCGGACGTGATCTACGACCCGGTCGGCGGCGCGTACAGCGAGGCCGCGCTCCGCTCGATCGCCTGGGAGGGCCGGCACCTCGTCGTGGGCTTCGCCGCGGGTGACATCCCGAAGATCCCGATGAACCTCGTGCTGCTCAAGGGCTGCCAGATCGTCGGCGTGTTCTGGGGCTCGTTCGTGATGCGCACCCCGGAGAAGAACCTCGAGAACGCGCGGCGGATCTTCGACTGGGTCGCCGACGGCAAGCTCCACCCGCACGTCGACGCGGTGCTCCCGTTCGCCCGCGCAGAGGAGGCGCTCGAGCGCCTCGAGCAGCGCCAGGTGAAGGGGAAGATCGTCCTCGTGCCCGGATGACCGTATGAGGTACGTTCTCTGATCGGTGGGGTTGTCCGCGCGAAACGCGTGCGTCGTCGGTCTCGCGCTCGCCGCGTGCGGGATCGACGCACGCGGCACGTTCGTCGAGCCCTCCGCGGCGCCGGCGAGCGCCGACGCGGCCGCCTCGTCCGCGGCGCCGCCGGCGGCCGACGCGGGACCGCCGCCGCCTCCGTTCTGCGACCACGCCGATCCGAGCATCATCCTCTGCATGGAGCTCGCGGGCGCGGTCACCGACGACTCGGCGCACGCGCAGCCGATCGAGGTCACCGGGCCGGCGACGTTCGTGCCGGGGCCGCGCGGCGGCTCGGCCGTCGCGCTCAGCGATCGGACCACCGTCCACGTCGCGCACGCCCCCGCGTGGACCTACGCCGGGCAGCTCTCCGTCGAGCTGTGGATGAAGCCCGCCGCCCTGCCCGCCGCCGGCGGTCGCGCGGGGCTGATCGACAAGGACGGCAGCTTCGGCATGTTCGTCCAGCCGGACGGGCGCATCACCTGCACCATGGGCGGGAGCGTCGCGTCGGCGGTGGACACCGCGAAGACCGACCGGTGGACGCACGTGGCGTGCGTGAACGGCGTCACCACCGTCGCCCTCTACGTCGACGGCGCGAAGGTCGCCGAGTCGCTGGCGGGCGCCGCGACGGCGACCGCGGCGCTGACGGCGATCGGCGGCAACAGCCCGTCGGGCGATCCGTTCGTCGGCGCGCTCGACGAGGTCCGCGTCACCGCGGCCGCGAGGACGCCGGGCGAGATCGCCGCCGCGATGACCGCCTCACGGTAGCGCGCCGCGCGCGACGGTGACCGACAGCGCCGACGGCTTGTCCGGCGCGACCAGGATCCGGTGCGCCGCCACGCGGAAGTCGGCCTCCGTCGCCTTCGCGATGTCGACGAACGTCTGCGGGTTGCGATCGGCGAGCGGGAACCACGACGACTGGATCTGCACCATGATGCGGTGGCCCGTACGGAACGTGTGCGAGACGTCCGGCAGGGTGAACCGCACGAGCGCCGGCTCGTTCGGGCGAAACGGCTCCGGCTTCTCGAAGCTCGAACGGAACCGGCCGCGCATGATCTCGCCGCGCACGAGCTGCTGATAGCCGCCGAGCTCGGCGTCGTCCTGCGGGTGGACGTCGACGAGCTTCACCACGAAGTCGGCGTCGGTGCCCGTCGTCGTCACCCAGAGGCTCGCCTCGAGCGGCCCCGCGAGCGTCACGTCGGAGGCGAGCTCGCCGGTCCGTAGCACGACCACGTCCGGCCGCCGTGCGGCGAAGCGCTGATCGCCGGCCATGTAGTCGTTGTCGATCGAGGCGCTCGACTTGCCGAAGTACGGCACGGGTTTGTTCGGATCGCTCACGTACTCGTACGCGGCGGCCTCGCTCGGAGGCGTCTTCGCGAGGCGGCCGTTCGACTGGAAGAAGAGCGTCGCGCGCTTCGCCTCGGCGGGCGGCCACGACGCGTGGCGCATCCACTGATCGGTGCCCGTCTCGAAGACCCACGCCTCGGGCGGCGGGGCCGCGCCCTTGCCCTTGAGGTGACGCTGGAAGAACGGCAGCTCGATCTTCTCGCGGTAGAACAGGCTCGTCTTGCTGCCGAACGACACGTCGCCGAGCTTGTCGCCGTCGGAGCGCGCCCATCCGCCGTGCTTCCACGGCCCCATCACCAGCACGTTCTCGGCGCGCGGCTTGCCCCGCTCGAACGCGCGGTACGTCTCGAGCGCGCCGTAGAGGTCCTCGGCGTCGAACCAGCCGCCGACGGTCATCACCGCCGGCTTCGCGTCGCGGTAGCGCGGGCGCGGGTCGCGCGCCTTCCAGAACTCGTCGCGCGTCCCGTGCTCCATCAGGTCGTTCCAGAACGCGATCTTGCCCTCGAAGTACCTGGTGTTCGCGTTCGCGATCGGCCCGAGCTCGAGGAAGAAGTCGTAGACGTCGCCGGTCTCGTGCTCGCTCTTCCACGGCTCGGACTTCTTCGTGGGCTTCGGACGCGCGCGCCCGAAGTTGCCGTAGAAGTCGAACGCGTCGGCGAGCATGAGCGCGCCGTTGTGGTGGAAGTCGTCGCCGAGGAACCACTCGGTGACCGGCGCCTGGGGCGACACCGCCTTCACCGCCGGGTGCGCGTCGATCGCCGCCTGCGCCGCGTAGAACCCGGGATACGAGATCCCCCACACCCCGACCCGGCCGTTGTTGTTCGGGACGTTCTTCACCAGCCACGCGACGGTGTCGAACGCATCGGTGCTCTCGTCCACCGGGCCCGCGGGCCGCACGTCGACGAACTGACCTTCGCTCGCGAGCCGCCCGCGCACGTCCTGGTGCACGAAGACGTAGCCGTCCTTGATCATCGCCCACGACGGCGCGAAGCGGCGCAAGGTGCGCGGGTTCTTCGCGTCGGGGTAGTTGTCGACGCCGTAGGGATGCACGCTGTACGGCGTGCGCGTCAGCATGATCGGCCACGGGCGCGACGCGTCCTTCGGCACGTAGACCACGGTGTGGAGGTGCACCCCGTCGCGCATGCGGATCGCGTGCTCGTACTTCGTGTAGTGCTCGCGGATCGCGCGCACCACGTCGGCGTCGGACTCGAGCGCGTACGGGACCAGCGGCCGGTCGTCCCCCGCGAGGGGCGCCGCGCCCGAGGCCTTCCGCGTCGGCTCCGCGACCGCGCTCGCCGTGTGGGCGCCGCAGGCGAGGGTCACGGCGGCGAGCGAGGCGAGGAAGGCGACGCGGGTCATCGGCGGTGTCATAGCGCACTTCGCGGCGCCGCTTCGCGCCCGGAGCTACCGGCACGCCGCAGGCTCTGCTACGGACTTGGACGATGCGAAGGATCGCCGTCCTCGTGACCGCCGCCCTCGCGCTCGGCGCATCGATGGAGGAGGCGCCCGCCCCGTGCCGGGCGCAGGTGAAGTCCGCGCTCGACGCGATCGCCCCGGCCTACGCCGGACGCGCGCGCAAGACCGCGGCCGGGGCCCCCGGCTCGATCGAGGCGGCGCTCACCGGCTACGTCCCCGCGAGGTTCCACCCCGCGAGCGAGGGCGCGCTCCCGCCGGTGAAGCCGCGCGCCAGGTGCGCCCCCGAGATGGCCCTCGTGCTCGGGCGCTTCTGCGTCGATCGCTACGAAGGCTCGCTGG
This sequence comes from Labilithrix sp., assembly GCA_039809525.1. GTDB lineage: Bacteria > Myxococcota_A > Polyangia > Polyangiales > Polyangiaceae > Labilithrix. The sequence continues at coordinate 7,885 of JBDHVD010000131.1, forward strand.
TCGAGAAGCTCGAGGACGGGAGCGAGAAGGCGTGGTCTCCCTATGCCGTGCCGGAGAGCGGACGCGTGTATCTTGCACGCAGCGTGAAGGACGTGATCCCCCAGGGCTACGTCAGCGCGAAGACCGCCGAGGGCGCGTGCCGCGCTTCGGGCAAGCGCCTGTGTCAGGCCGCCGAGTGGCGCGTCGCGTGTGCCGGCAGCGAGGGGACGGCGTATCCCTACGGGCCGGCGCGCGTCTCTGGCAAGTGCCACGACACCGGCACGAGCCCGATGATCACCTTCCACGTCGCCACGATGAAGCGCGGCTGGGGGCTGACCGAGCTCAACGATCCGCGCAACAACCAGCTCGAGGGGACGCTCGCGAAGACGGGCGCGTTCCCCGACTGCGTGAACGACTTCGGCGTCTACGACATGGTCGGGAACCTGCACGAGTGGACGGCCGACGCGAACGGCACGTTCCAGGGCGGCTACTACCTCGACACGTCGCAGCACGGCGAGGGCTGCGCTTACCGCACCATCTCGCACGGCTACGAGTACCACGACTACTCGACCGGCTTCCGCTGCTGCGCCGATCCCTCGTCCGAGGCCGCGCCGTGAGCTGCGCGCACGGATGGGCGGCGGTCGCGGGTGCCGAGCGCGTCTTCACCATCGAGTCGTCCGCGATCACGTTCGGCCGCGGGGCGATCGCCGAGGTGGGCGCGCTCGCCGCGGGCCTCGGCGGGCGTCGCGTCGCGCTGTTCACCGACGTGCGCGTCGCGGCGCAGCCGATCTTCGCCGCCGCGAAGCAATCCTTGCAGAGCGCAGGCATCGACGTCGCGATCTACGACGCGGTGGCGGTCGAGCCGACCGACGCGTCGTTCCTGGAGGCCGCGCGCTTCGCGAGGGACGGGCGGTTCGACGCGTACGTCTCGGTCGGCGGCGGATCGGTGATGGACACGTGCAAGGCCGCGATCCTGTACGCGACCCATCCCGCCGACTTCCTCACCTACGTGAACGAGCCGGTCGGGGGCGGGGTCCCGGTGCCGGGCGCGCTGCCGCCCCACGTCGCGTGCCCCACGACCTGCGGGACCGGGAGCGAGCTCACCGGCATCGCGGTGTGCGACGTGCTCGCGCTCTCGGCGAAGACCGGCATCGCCTCGCGGCGCCTCCGCCCCACGCTCGCGGTGATCGATCCCGACGCGACGCGCACGCTGCCGGCCTCGGTCGTGGCCGCGAGCGGGTTCGACGTCCTCTGCCACGCGGTCGAGTCGTACACCGCGCGCCCGTTCGATGCGCGCGCAGGCGCGGCGACGCCCGGCGCCCGCCCGATGAGCCAGGGGCGCAACCCGTGGAGCGACGTCGGAAGCGCGGAGGCGCTCCGCCTCGCGGGCGCGAACCTCGTCCGCGCGGTGAAGGACGCGAGCGACGACGAGGCGCGCGAGAGGCTCGCGTGGGCGGCGGCGCTCGCGGGCGTCGCGTTCGGCAACGCCGGCGTGCACGTCCCGCACGCGATGGCCTACGCGGTCGCGGGGCTGGTCCGCGACTTCCGCATGCCCGGCTACCCCGACGCCGAGCCGATGGTCCCTCACGGCGTTTCCGTCGTCGTGAGCGCGCCGGCGGCGCTCCGCGCGACCGCCGCCGCCTCACCGGCGCGTCACCTCGAAGCGGCGGCCATGCTCGGCGAAGAGACGCGCGGCGCGGCCGACGCCGACGCGGGCCCGGTCCTCGCGGGCGCGCTCGAGCGGCTCATGCGCGCGGCCGGCGTGCCCGTCGGGCTCTCGCAGCTCGGCTACGCCGAGGGCGACGTCGACGCGCTCACCGCGGGCACCGTCGTGCAGGCGCGCTTGCTCGACAACGCTCCCCTGCCCCTCGACCGCGAGCGCGTGGCGGCGATCTTCCGCGACGCGATGCACGCATGAAGCGCGACGACTACCGGCACTTCCTCGCCATCCAGACGCGCTGGAGCGACAACGACGTCTACGGGCACGTCAACAACGTCGTCTACTACGCGTACTTCGACACGGTGATCAACGAGCTCCTGGTCAACCGCGGCGGCCTCGATGTGCACGCGGGCGAGACCATCGGGCTCTGCGTCGAGTCGCAGTGCCGTTACCTCGCGCCCGCCGCCTACCCCGAGCCGCTCGAGGCGGGCATGCGCGTGGCGAAGCTCGGGCGCACGAGCGTCGTCTACGAGATCGGCATCTTCAAGCAGGGCGCGACCGACGCGTGCGCGTTCGGGCGGTTCGTTCACGTCTTCGTCGATCGCGCGACGCGACGGCCTGCGCCCTTGCCGGGCGGCATCCGCGCGGCGCTCGAGCCGCTGGTCGTCTCGTCCGACGCCGCGACCTGAGCGATCGCGCGGAAGCGGCGCGCGCTGGCGAGCTTCTCCTTGTCCTCGCGCGGCAGCGCCTTCACCGCGAGCTCGAGCCGGAGCGCCTCGCCCTTCGACGCGCATCGCCGCTTCGCGACGAGCGCGAGCGGGCCCCGGCCGCGCGTGTAGCGCGCGCCCTTGCCGCGGTCGTGCTGCGCGATCCGGGCGGCCACGTCCTTCGCGACGCCGCAGTAGAGCGTGCCGTCGGCGCAGCGCACGAGGTAGACGAACCAGACGTCGTTCACTTCCCTGCCAGCGTAGTCGATGATTCGCGCGATGAGGCGCACCGTCCTGCCGCTCCTCGCGGCGCTCGCCGGATGTCCCGAGGCGGCTCCGCCCGCGCAGCCGCCCGCCGCGCGCGCCGAGCCGGACACGTCCTGGATCCGGAGCGACAAGCTGGACGCGGACGTGCAGGAGATGGTGCTCCGCGCCTACGACGCCGATCTCGCGTTCCCCTTCCGCGTGCGCACGCGCGACGAGGAGACGATCGTGCGGCTCCGGCCGAGCGATCTCGGGGGCGTGGTGCGCGACGCGAACGTCGTCGCCGTCCGCTGCGCGCCGCCGGCGACCGAGCAGCCGCCGGACGACGCGTGGCGCGCGAAGGTCGATCCCGACGTCCGCACCGTCCACGGCGCGCAGAGCGCGTGCTGGACCGCGGTGGCGCTCCGCTTCGCGCACGATCCCTCGCCCGACGAGTGGCAGGGCGCCGTCGACGCAGGCGTCGTCGCCCACGCGCGCGACGCGCGCTCGGCGCTCGTCTGGGCGCCGGTCCGCGCGATCCCGCGCATCGCGGCGATGGCGTTCGTCGAGCGCATCGAGCCCTTCGACGCGCCCGCGCCCGACTGAGCCGATCGATCAGTCGACGGGCACGAAGCGGAACGCGTGCGTCGCCTTGCCCTTGCCGTCCGGGCCGGCGGCGTTGATCGTCTGGCCGAGGAGCGTGCTGCGAACGCAGTCCGCCATTCCGTCGCTCGCGAACGAGGTCGACGCCACCTTCGCGTGACGAGGGAGCTGGTCGATGATCTCGAACGAGACGTCGACCACGCCCTCCGGCATGTCCTTCGCGCCGCCGAAGTAGCGCTCGTAGCAGCGGAGGTACTGCCAGGCGTTCCACTCGACGGCCTTCTTCACCACCGCGTCGGCCACGTTGCTCTCGTTCGAGACGAGCCGGGTGAAGAGGCGCACCTGCTTGCCCTGCACCTTCCACAGGACCGGCTTGCGCGCGCCGTCGAACCCTTCCGGATCGCCGAACCCGCCGGCGAGCGTGCGCTTGGTCGCGGGTGGCGCGGGCTTCGCGCTCGGCGTGGGCGTGGGCGTGGGCGTGGGCGTAGGCGGCGGTGCCGAGGCGGATGCCGATGCGGATGCCGATGCGGATGGCGACGAGGCCGGCGTCGGCGCGCTCGACGCCGGCGGCGCGGGCGGAGACGTGATCACCACGGTGTCGCTCGCGCTGGTCCGCGACAGGCCGATGCCGATGGCCGCCGCGATCGCGATCCCCGCGGTCGCGATGCCGATGCCGATCGCGAGGGGCGCACGGCTTGCGCGCGCGGCCGCGGGAGGCGCGGGCGTCGGCTCGCGCGTCGACGCGATCGGCGTCTCGGGCGGCAGCGCGGCGGGCGCGTACGGGGCCGCTGCGCCCGTCGCGTCGAGCGCCGGCGGGCTCGATGGCAGGGCCACCGACGTCGCGGCGAACGCCTCCTCGTCGCGACTCCCGTCGAACATCCGCTTCATCGCGCGCCACGCCGCGCCGGCATCGGCGAAGCGACCCGCGGGCTCGCGATGCAGGCAGCGCGCGAGCCACGCGTCGAAGCCCTTCGGCAGCCGCCGGTCGACGCCGTGCTCGCGCGCGCGGAGCGTCGCGCTCGGGATCGGATCGAGCACGATCTCGCGGAGGAGCTGCGCGGTGGTGCCGTCGGCCTCGTTCGCCGCGCGCCAGAACCGCCGCCCGGTGAGGAGCTCGTACGCGAGCAGCCCGAGCGCCCAGACGTCGGCGGCCGGGGTCACCGGCCCGGGCTGCGTCTGCTCGGGCGCCATCCACAGCGGCGAGCCGACCGCGCCGCGCGTCGCGCGCGTCCCCGCCTCGGCGGTGACCTTCGCGATCCCGAAGTCGAGGACCTTCACCGTGAAGGGGCTGGCGCCCGCGCGCTGGGCGCGGGCCACGAACACGTTCTCCGGCTTGATGTCGCGATGCACGATCCCCGCGGCGTGCGCCGCCGCGAGCGCGTGACAGATCTGCTCGAAGAGCGCGCGGACCTCGTCCGGCGGGAGCGCGCCGCGCGTGTCGATGCGGTGCCGCAGGTCCTCGCCGTCGAGCAGCTCCATCACCAGGAAGGGCAGCCCGAGCGCGGCATCGACGCCGGCGGCGACGACATCGACGACGTGATCGCTCTTGATGCGCGCACCGACCTTCGACTCCTGCTCGAAGCGCTTCTGCAGCCCGGGATCGGCCGCGATCTCGCGGTGCATCACCTTGAGCGCCCGCATCTTGCCGGTGCTCCGCTGCTCGACCAGGTACACCGCCCCCATGCCACCCTCGTCGAGCGGACGGACGACGACGAAGTCGCCGCCGACGACGGTTCCGGCCGGGAGGGCGTCGACCATGGTCGTCGGGAGATATAGCAGCGCGCGCCCCGTGGACCGCGCGCCCGGTGAAGGCGCCGGCGTTCGCCTACCTCGGCGCCGCCGGGGAAAATGGCCGCTCGAAGGAACAACCGCGCGCCCTCGTGCGTCTGACGAGAGCATGGCCGGACGCGCACGAAGGCTCGCGGCGGGCGCCTCTCTCCTGGCCTCCGCCGGAGGCTTCGCCTGGCTCGGGCTGCGTCACGGCACGTGGATCGACTGGCACACCCTCGCCTTCGCGGGCGGGCTCGCGGTCGCCGCGTTCGGCCTCACCCGCAAGTGGCTCGTCGGGCAGGTGGTGTCGCGGGCGATGGCCTGGATCGTGCTCGCGCCCACCGCGGCGGTCACGACGATCGAGCTCCTGCGCGGCCACCTCGAGCCGGGCGCCGCCGCGTTCGCGGCCACCTCGGGCGCCGCGCTCCTCCTCGCCCGGCCGCTGCTGCGCGGCGACGAGGCCCGCGCCGCGTTCAATCCGTCGAAGTTCCGCCGCTCCTTCCTCGCCGCCTCCACCGCCGCGGCGACGATCGCGATCGTGCTCGGCATGGTCGCGTACGAGGGGCTCCGCCACGGCGACATCGCGAGCGGGCTCGGCATCGGGATGCTGGCGACGTCGATCCTCGCCTCCGCCGTCGGGGTGCTCCGCATGCGCGGCTGGGGCATCGCGCTCGCCGCCCTCTCGTCGATCGTCTCGCTCGTCGCGGGGATGATCGTCGGCCGCGAGACGGGGGTGGCGCTCGCATCGACCGCCCTGCCCGGCGTCCTCTTCCTCCTGCCCATCGTCCTCGCGAAGCTCGGCCTCGGCGAGCCCGCGACCTCGTCCGCCGCCCGCACGCGGGTGTCGATCGACGCCGAGGCCCTCCCCTCGCGCGTCCGCGTGGCGAACGACGACGAGGCCCTCCTCGACGACGAGGCCCTCCGCCCGGCGTCGGTCCGCGCGCGCGCCGTCTCGTGACGGCCGCCCGGGGCGCCGCGAAGGAGAAAAGGAGCGCCTCCGCCTGGCACGGGCCACCCTCGATCTGGCCGGGCCACCCCGATCGGCGTCGATTCACTGCGCGGGGAGCTCGGCGCCCCCCCAGAGGATGACGCCACCTGCGGCCGCCGTCCGCTCCCGCGCGCGCGCGGGCGGCGTGCGCGGACCGATGCCGAGGCCGATGCGCGGCCGGTCGAAGCCGAGCGCCACGAGCGCGTCGACGAGCGATCGCTCGCGCTCGGCCGGCGGCTCGCCGAGGTAGCTCATGATCGCCACCCGCTCGACGTCCCCGACGACCGGGCCGAGCCGTGCGATCTCGTCGGCGCTGGGCGCCACGACCACGCGGACGGGCCGCGGCGCGATCGCCGTCGCCAGGCCGCTCACCAGCGAGGCGAACGTCTCGTGGGGCAGCTCGGCGAGCGGCTCGACGTCGATCACCACGCCGTCGAGCTCGTGCTCGATGACGAACCGTGCGAGCGACGCCGCGAGCTTCGGCGAGCGGAAGCGCGACGCCGTCTTCTCGCCGCCGATCGCGACGAGCGTGCGCGGCGCGCGCGCCTTCACCTCGGCGATGCGCGCCTCGGTCAGCCCGTTGGTGGCCGCGTCGATCGAGCCGTCGGGCCGCGGGAGGAGCGAGAAGAGGACGGCGTCGGTCACGCCCGCGAACGCGATCGACGACGCCGGGCGATCCGCGAGGGACCACCCGGCCACGTAGCGCTCGACGAACGGCGCAGGCTCGGAGGAGGCCGGCACCGCCGCATCGATCGGAGGCGTGATCGATGCGGCGGGCGGCGCGGGCGCGGGCGCGGGCGCGGGCTTCGAGCGACACCCGGCGAGCGCGCACGCGAGGAGGACGGTGGACGCGGACTTCAGTAGCAGCTCGATCCCTCGTACACGCCATCATAGCCGCGTCCGCCGTTCACCATCCCGTCGTCGGGCATCTGGCCGCCCTGGGGCGAGGTGCTCGTGCGCGGCACGCAGCGGCCGATCACGACGTCGGCGGTGCGCGCGGGCGCGTCCTTGTCGTCGATGGTGTAGCTCGAGACGTTCGAGTCGCTGATCCCGATGAGCTCGCGCATCGCGTCGCTGTCGCGGCGCACGGCGCGGCGCGGGTTGCCGGCGAGCGGGATCGTCGCGTGGCGCGTGAGCGACGAGGGCGTCCACGAGAGCAGCTGGATGCCGCTGTCGTTCGCCGTGCAGGCGTCGTAGCCGCCGCCGTAGGCGCCCGTGTAGCCCGAGTACGGCACGGCGATGAGCCCGTCGGAGAAGATGCGGAACGCCTTCTGGATGCGGTCCTGATCCTCGGCGAGCACGCCGTCGGTGATCTGCTGATCGGAGTACGCCCAGGTCGGGCCGAACGACGTCCGCTGGATCATCGTCGGGTTCGACAGGTCGGAGACGTCGACGAGCGAGACGTTCAGCGCTCCTCGCGAGTCGCGTCGATCGAGCCCGAGCCCGAGCAGGCGGTCGCCGCGCGGCTCGAGGTGGAAGAGCCAGCCCGGCATCACCAGCTCGCCCTTCTGCGCGGGGTTCGCGGGGTCCGAGAGGTCGATGGTGAACAGCGGATCGGTCTCCGCGAACGTGATGGCGAAGGCGCGCGCGCCGTCGAAGCGCACGGTCTTGAGCGCCTCCTGCCGCGGCAGCGACATCGAGGTGTGACCGATGCGCGCGAGCGACATGCTCGAGTCGATGCGGAACGTGTCGATGTCCGGGTACTTCTCCCCGTTGCGCGAGCGGAGGACGCCCCGCTGGCTGACCACGCGGAGGACGCCCTCGTGCTCGTCCATCTGCCAGCGGCTGGTGATCGGGCCGGCGACGGTGATCTTCGCGCCCTTCACCAGGTGGCCGCCCGGATCGGTGATGTCGAGCACGTCGATCTGGCCCTCGTCGCTCGCGGTGCTCGCGTTCGCGCTCACGCCGCCGACGTAGAGGCGGCTCTTCGTCGCCATGACGCTGCGCTTGAAGCCGGTGGCGTCGCCGAGGAAGCCGACCTGGTCGATCTGCTTCGGTGCGAGCGGGTTCGAGACGTCGAAGGTGGTGACGAGCGTGCGCTTGTCCTTGCCGCAGCCGTAGCAGGACGCGTTCTCGTAGGTCGCGAGGTAGAGGATGTCGCCGACGAGGCGCGAGTCGGCGATCTCGCCGGGCACCTTGAACGCCGCCACCTGCTCCGGCGCGGCGGGGTTCGCGACGTCGACCGCGACGAGCAGCGCGCTCGCGGTGGGGTCGGGCGCAGAGATGGTGAAGCCCTCGTCGGGCGGGAGCGGATCCTTCACCTGCCCGCTGCCCGTCGTGCCGCGGTTCGACATCGTGAGCAGCACGTCGCCGCGGCGGTACATCTCGAAGGGCTCGCCCGAGAGGGACGTCTTGCCGAGGAGGGTGAGCGCGCCGGGCGTCGCGGCGTCGACGATCGCCACCGCGCCGGACTTCGACATCGCGTAGATGCGGAGCTGCTCGTTGTCGAGCTGCACGATGTCGGCCTCGGCGATGGCCCGCGTCGCGTCCTGGGTGGTGGGCGCGGCGTTGCCCGCGTTCTGCGCGGGAGGCAGCGGCTGCGAGTCGCCGCCACGCGAGGCGCTGTCGTAGGCGGTCGAGCAGAACGGGTTCTTGCACCCGAGGGTGCTCGAGATCAGGGCGGCGGCGGCGAAAGCGAGGCGGAAGCTGGCGCGCATGGGTCGGGGCGTCTCCTTCGGGAGAGCCCTTCCGCAACGTGCGCGCCAGCCGCGAAACCCCGGAAAAACCGGCCTCTCGCGCGACGAGCGCGCCGCGACCCCCGACACGGCTGTCGTGCCTCGGTGTGCCGTGCCGCGGCCGTGATCGCGGTGTCAGACCCGCTTGGCGGCCTTGATCACGATCGGCTTCTGCGGCGCGTCCTTGGCGAACGGCCCCGCAGGTCCGGTGGGGGCGCCGACGATCTTGTCGACGACGTCCATCCCCTTCACCACCTTGCCGAAGACCGTGTAGCCCCAGCCCGCCTGCGACTTGTCGGTGTGATCGAGGAAGCCGTTGTCGACGACGTTCACGAAGAACTGCGCCGTCGCCGAGTGCGGATCGCTCGTGCGCGCCATCGCCACGGTGCCCCGCGTGTTCTTGAGACCGTTGTCGGCCTCGTTGGACACCGGATCGCGCACCGCGCGCTTCTCGTACGACGTGTCGTATCCCCCGCCCTGCACCATGAAGCCCTTGATGACGCGGTGGAAGATGGTCCCGTCGTAGTGCTTCGCATCGACGTACGAGAGGAAGTTCGCGACGGACTTCGGCGCCTTCTGCTCGTCCAGCTCGATTTCGAAGTCCCCCTGGTCGGTCTCGATCAAGACGTTCGGCATGCCGCGGAGCATACCAGCATCCAGACGAGGAGGAGCCCCAGCGAGATCCGCTCGAGGACCGCGACGGCCATGACCGCCGACGAGAGTCGAAGGACGTCGGGGACGTAGAGCGCGAAGCAGATCGACGCGACCCCCAGCGTGATCGCGCCGAGCCATGCGGGCGCGCGCGGCGCAGACCGGTCGCGGAGCAGCGCGACGACCGCGACGAGCGCCGCGGTCAGCCCGGGCACTCCCGCGGCGACGCACGCGAATCCGTGGAGCGCGCCGAAGCGATCGCCCGGCAGGAGCACGACGCCGAAGATCCCGAGGACGGCGATCGTGCCGAGGGCGCGCACGACGATCCCCGAGCGCCGCTGCGACGGCGCGAGGCGCACGAGCAGCCACCACCACGGGAGGAGCCCGATCGCGAGCACGGCCATCGCGGTCTGCGCGAGCGCCGAGCCGATCGGGTTCGGCACGCCGTTGAGCGCCGTCGGTCGCGCGAGATCGCAGAGGTAGTTCAGCCAGAAATCGTGGCCGGGGCTCGCGCGGTCCCAGCTCGTGCCGCCGGGATACACGATCATCGCGAGCGCGATGATCACGACGAACGAAGCCGCGCTCCCCCTGACGGCGCGGCAGGCGAGCACCATGCCGCGCTCCGCAGCAAGCGGCGTTCCGCGGCGATCGCCCGCGTCCGCAGGCGCGGCGCACGCGCGACTGTGCAGCGCGTTGCTCATTTCTTCTTCGGGATGCTCTTGCTCACGTCCGGGCGGCCCCCGCTGTTCGCCGCGCCGACGTTGCCGATCTGCCCGTGCGACTTGTCGGGGTCGGGCTTGCCGCCCGCGTTGACGTTCGTGACGTCGGGCACGCCGCCGAGGTTCGGCGCGCCCCCGAGGCCGATCGTCCCCTGGGACTTGTTCGGGTCGGGCTTGCCGCCGGAGTTCACGGGACCGACCGGGCTCGGCACGTCGGCGGAGCCCTTCTTCCCGAGGCCCGTGCATGCGAGCAGCGTCAGGGCGGCGGCGACGGCGGCGAGGGCGAAGAAGGTCCGGCTCGAGCGCATCGCCCGATCGTACCAGCGAGGGCGCGGGCATGCGCGATGCACCGTTCCCTCGTGTCGCCGGCGAGGCGAGCGAGGTGCAGCATGATCGGCAAGAAAGACCAGCAAGCCAGAGACGAGCGAGAGAGGCCCACCTCCGAGCGCGAGCGCGAGCGCGAGCGCGACGCGCAAGCGGCCTCCGAGGAATGTTGCGACGACGAGAAATGGGAGACCGCCGCGGCCGAGCAGCGCCCGCCGAGCGACTCCTGAACGGTCGCGCCGCGCCGCGCCCCGTGCTAGCGGTGCGGCGAGCCCATGCTTCCGCAGCATCAGCACGTCGACCGCAAGTTCGCCCGGATCCTCGCGTTCAAGCGCATCATGACCGGGTCGCTCAGCCTCGCGGCCGCGGTCGCGCTGTCGATCGCGACCGCCGTGCACGGTGGGGCGCCGCCGCTGGCCTTCGGCCTCGCGATGGTCATCTTCGTCGGCGGCGGGATCTGGACCTTGCGCGACGGTCTGCGCCTGCGTCGCGAGCTCCGGCAGTAGCTCAGCGCCGCTTCGGTCGCTTCTTCTTCACGCCGGGCTTGGCCGGCGGACGCTTCACCGGCGGCTTCGCCGTGTGGTGCGGGATCGGCGCGGGGGTGGC